>NC_016620.1:2745311-3090622 GCF_000210915.2 Halobacteriovorax marinus SJ | reverse complement strand
ATTTATGGGCTCAAAATAATGAAGTCTATAAGTTAGCTACTTTTCAAAATGATGATATGTTCACTCTTGGATATATTGGAAATGTAAGTGAAACAGAATTAGAATTAGAATCTTTTGAGTCTAATGAGTTAATTGAATTGACGGGACAGCTTTCTGGTGAAGTAATTACCGTTGTACAAGAATATTTAAAGGATAATTTATTTAAAGTATTTTTAGAGTTTAGAGATAAAAGAGTAGGTCTTGCTTCTGGAGAAGTTGAACCGAGTGAGAATGAAATTTGTATTAGAGCGTTGGATGAGTCAATTTTGTTTTACGAAAAAGGGGAAGATCTCCAATTTACTGTTTTTAATGAATCTTATCCATTTAAACTTTTATAATAGTACCTTTTAAAAAAATTAAGATGGAAAAGGTTTCACGATGCTTTTAGTCACTACAAAATTCATGGAAGTGGCTTTCCTCAGATTAATAAGGCCGTAGATATGTAGAAACAGCGCATTCGTTTGGAATGAATCCACTGTGTGGAGCGTTGGCAGAAGTTAGATTACATAATGGGGATAAATTATTATATCACCCTGAGTCTAATACTTTTGTTAGCCTGACAAAAGATGTTTAATTTAGAGTCCAGTAATCCAATGTATGATTGCTATGAAGTAAGTACAGAACATGCTTTGTTTTTTAAAGAAAAAGTAGGAATTGAGTTTGATTTTAAAAAATATACATATTTTGTAGAATGTAATTTAATCGAGTAACTTAGTATAACTACTTATAAGTCTAACAATTTCAAGACAATCAGCTAATCTTCTATTTAAGAAACAAAAAAGCCCAATCCTAAGACTGGGCTTTTTCATTATGGTGGAGCATACAAGACTTGAACTTGTGACCACCCGGTTATGAGCCGGGGGCTCTAACCAACTGAGCTAATGCTCCTCATATTGGTTGTTTGGCTTTATAATATAAGTCGAAGTGCCTATAATGTAAATTCTGAAAATAGGCAAAAGGAATGACTATGAGCGCTAAGATTTCATTTGATAAGTACTGTGGAACAGGAAATGACTTTATTGTTTTGGACAATAGAACGGGCTCGTTTGATCAGCAAGATCAAGCTCTATGGCAGCGAATATGCGATAGAAGGTTTGGAGTTGGTGCAGATGGAGTTCTCTTCTTTAACAATAGTGATGAGTACGATTTTGAAATGGCCTATCTAAATGCAGATGGCGGAGAAGTTGGAATGTGCGGAAATGGTGCTAGGGTTTTAACTTCATTTGCTAAGAAAATACAATTCGATAAAACAGATTTTAAATTTAAAACAAGAGATGGTGTTTATAGCAGTAGTGTTCTTAAGTCAGGGCTAATTAAGCTTGAGATGACTCAGTTATCAGAAATAAACACTATAGACGTTAGTGATTTAATTACAAGTAAAGACTCCTTTTTTATGGATACAGGCGTACCTCATTGTGTGTACTTCCTTGATTCATTGGATAATATTCCTTTAATGGAGTGGGGAGCAAAGGTTCGTTACGACAAACGTTTCAGTGAGGGAGCGAATGCAAACTTTGTCGAGATTATCGATGAAGGTCACCTTAAAGTAAGAACTTATGAAAGAGGTGTTGAGGGAGAAACTCTTGCTTGCGGGACTGGGGCAACAGCTTGTGCTTGGGCCTACCGCGAACTCTATAAACAGATCGATCATATAAAGATTGATGTGCCAGGTGGAGAGCTTGAAGTCTTATTTGAAGATGGAAAAGTTTATTTAAGTGGAAAAGTAGAGAAAATATTTTCAGGCGTCTTTGAAGTTTAGAATTTTCTCTAGTTTAAATATTATTCCGGAGCAGTATCTTCCCACGATAAATGCGCCGGCAAGGATTCCGAGAGTATTGGCCAAGATATCCAGCATTTCAAAAGACCTATAGCCCGAAAAGTATTGAAGTACTTCAATAGTAACTCCCATTATAAAGAATATGAGAATGAGAGCTCTTAGGTTTTTAAGTTTTGTTATCTGCGTGAAATAGCTCGTTAAAGTGAAGTAAGCACTGAAGTGTAGAATCTTATCAAAGTGTTCAAATGGTGGAATAGAGGGTTCAGATTTTTTAAGGCAGAGATAGAATATTGCTGCAACATAGATAAGACCAAGAATTGTCCAAAATTTTATAAGTTTTAAAGATTTCATGTTTTATATTTTTGAGTTTTTAACATTTTGATAATAGACTAGCTCTATGCAAAATAAAAGTTATCTAAAAATTTTTATAGCTCTCACTTTGATGGTCCTGAGTTTTACATCGCAGGCAACTATTATTTTAAATCTTGGGATTATTCATAAGAAAGCACTGAGCGCCAGTGAGGGGCACATTCTTGTAAGTGAAGTTCATGAGATTAAAGAGTTGGAAAACGGAGAGAGCTTCTTTGTCACTATGAAAAATGGTGTAGGTGTTGAGTTTAAGGCCTTCTTTGTTCAAAACCTAAATGATTACGGACCGAGTCCACTGATTGCACTAACTGGAAAGATTTATAATTCTCAAGGTAATATTCTAAAGAGTATTACTGAAAATGATTTTACTATTCCACTAGATTCAGAAAAGGTTCTTGTCTTCGATGATAAAGCAGGACAAGAAGTTATTATTAAAATTGTTCCAAGACTACTCTAAATGAAAGATCGTGTTGATAAAGTTCTAGTGGCCACGGGGTTGGCCTCTACTCGCTCTCAAGCAAGTCTTCTAGTTAAAGAAGGTGTTGTTTATTATAATAATACTTTGGTTAAAAAAACTTCTCTTATTGTTGAGGGAGAGTCTCTCGAAGTTCGCAAAGATAATATCTTCGTTGGTCGAGGGGCCCACAAAATTGAAGGGGCGCTGGAAGAATTTAATGTTGATCCCCAAGGTATGATTGTTGCAGATGTGGGAGCTTCTACTGGTGGCTTCACTGATTATATTCTTCAAAAAGGCGCATCGAAGGTCTTCGCTATTGATGTTGGTCACGGACAGTTGGCCAAGTCACTTCGGGAAGATAGCAGAGTTATTAATATGGAGGGTGTAAATATCAGGTATGAGTTAGAGCTAGATGAAAAAGTAGATCTTGCTGTAGTCGATCTCTCTTATATTTCATTGAAGCTAACTCTCGATACAATACATTCTTTAGTTAAAGATAATGGAAGCATTATTGCTCTAGTGAAACCTCAATTTGAAGTCGGTAAAGAAAATGTTGGAAAAGGCGGAATCGTTAGAAGTGATGAAGCTAGATTAAATTCTTTAGAGAGTCTCTACGCCTGGTGTAGTGAAAAGAAATATTTTATTAAAGAAGCAATGGTTTCTCCCATAAAGGGAAAGACTGGTAATACTGAATACTTCTTTTACTTTGATAGATCTTTATCAGATCATGAACTTACTAAAGAAGAACTTAGAAATTTATAGGATATTAGAATGAAAAAAGTGTGCGTATTTTGTGGATCTAGTGCAGGAAAGGGTGATGCCTATAAGACAATGGCAGAAAATATGGGAGAAGTCTTAACTCAGAACAACTTTGGACTCGTCTATGGGGGAGCTTCAATTGGTGTGATGGGAACAATGGCCGATCAAGTTTTAGGTGCAGAGGGAGAAGTTTGGGGCGTGATGCCAAAGTCTCTAGTGGATTGGGAAGTGGCGCACAATGGACTAACTCACTTTGAAACAGTTGACTCGATGCATACTCGTAAGCAGAAAATGTATGACTGGTCAGACGCTTTTGTTGCAATGCCCGGTGGTTTTGGAACGCTAGATGAGTTGTGTGAAATATTAACGTGGGCACAGCTTAAGTACCATCAAAAGCCATGTTTCCTCTTAAACTTCAATGGATTCTTCGATCATTTGGTAAAGCATTTTAAGCATATTAACAAAGAGGGCTTCCTTTCGGATGAACATTTGAGCTTAATAACGGTTGTTGATTCATTTTCAGAATTAGAAAATGAGCTTAAAAAGTGCTTGGCCTAGGTGCGTAATAATTGCCAATAGTTGTGTGATAATATATACTTTCATCACTTAAAGAACCTATTTTGAAATTTTAATAAGTCTGGAGATCACATGGCTAGGTTGGTGACTTTCGCCGTAGTTTTAATTGCACTTCTCGTTGTAGCGAATCTTGATACTTTTAAGTCTGAAAAGGTGAACAACGAACCTTTTGATTTAAAGAAACAAGAACAAGCATATGCTGACCACTTGAAAACTTTAGAAGAACTTGAGCAAAAACGTCTTGCACTTTTACATCCTGTAAAAAAAGAAGAAGAAGTAGTTGAAGAAGGACCACTCGTTGTTCTTGATACTCCTCAACTTGTAAAAGGTAGTGAGTTATATAAGAGCTGTGTTGTTTGTCACGGTAAGAAAGGTGAAGGGAAGAAATCTCAAAAGGCTCCTCATATTGGTGGACAAATGGAATGGTATCTTGAAAAGCAATTAGCAGATATGAAGAGTGGAGCTAGAATTAATAAAGTGATGGATCCATACTTAAAGAAATTAGAAGCACAAGACTTTAAAGATCTTGCGGCCTATATTTCAAAACTCCCTTGGGGTGAAAAGAAGTAATTGTAAGCGGCTTTGTTGGCCGCTTTTTTTTGGTCTAAAATTATGCCTATCTATAAATTCGAAAATATTACACCGACAATTTCTAATGAATGTTTTATAGCTCCCTCTGCCGATATCATCGGTAAAGTGTGGATTGGAGAGAAGTCTAGCATTTGGTTTAGAACTGTTGTTAGGGGAGATGTTCAAGAGATTCATATTGGTAAATCAACTAATATTCAAGATCTCTGCATGCTTCATGTAACAGAGGAGTTGCCTTTAATTATTGGAAATGGTGTGAGTGTAGGTCATAGCGTAACACTACATGCTTGCACGATTGAAGATAACTGTCTCATAGGCATGGGCTCTACAATTTTAGATGGAGCAGTTATTGGAGAGAACTCATTAGTTGCAGCAGGTTCAATCGTTGCACCTGGAAAGAAGTATCCACCGGGAAGTTTTATTATTGGCTCTCCGGCCATTGTAAAAAGACAGCTCAACGAAGGTGAGTTAAAGCTTTATGGTGATCATTACAAGAGTTATGAGAAATATTCAAAGCAGTTCTTAGATGCAAACTGCTTTGAAAAAGTGTCCGATTAATAATCGTTTTGATGAAATTTAAACCTTATATTTTCTAGTAGTCTTCTACTATTTCCTAGATCGTAAGGAACGCCTCTCATTTCAGCTCTTATATAGATCGTCTTCTTATTGGTGAAGAAAAATTCTACATCAGTAATAAGCTTTCCATAGAGAGTTTGCTTGGCACGGATATAGTTTTCTGTACTATTCACTACATTAAGGTCTTTTTCTTTTAGAATGATTTTCATAATTTTTTCATATGCAATCTCTTTTGTGGCCACGACTTTTATTGGCTCTATAAATTGCTTCTCATCAGTAAGTTCTTTTCTAGAATTTACACAGCTCTTCTTATGACATTCTTTTAAACTAAATCCACTTCTTGTTCCAAAGTCTTTTACCGAGATACCTAATCCTTCGGGCTCTTTGTTATCAATACATGATGCCGTCAAAATCGCTGTGATAAGAATTAAAATAATTTTCTTCATTTCTATTCCTTTATTTCCTGTGCAATAACATAGGGCTGAATGATTAAAAACTTAAACCCTAGTTCAGGGTTCTCTTCCCAAGATTGAATCATCTCATCTGTTGGACGGATAAGTTTCTCACTCGTTAGCCAGGTCTTAACGTTTTGAACATCGTCGTTGGCTACAGCGACGCTGACATCAACGAGATCTAGCTCCAGATCTACAATTAAAAGTGCCTCACGTTTGTGGTGTTCTTCTAATAATGGCCAAGTGGCCTTTTCAATTTCATTTGTTAGTTTTTCTTTTAAATTTTCCATACGTTAAGAATACTCTAAGGTTGGGTTTCACGCAAAGCTAGAGGACACTTTTTCTTCATTTTCTCGCATGGTCTGCTGGAGAAGCTCTATCAAAGTGGGAATGTTATTCTTATCATAATTATTGGGAACGCTTATAGGCTCTCCGTAATGGATTATTATTTTACTGAACGGTTTAGGAACTCTAAATTTGTCCCACGCCTTTTCAAATGACCAGTAATTATTAGATGAGATGGTCATAGGGATAATTTGAACCTGGGCTTTCTTGGCCATTTCAAAGACACCGGGCTTTATATTGTAAAGAGGGCCTCGTGGCCCATCTATGGCAACCGCACTAGGTATCCCTTCTTTTAATAATTTTATAGAATTTATTAGTGCTTTAACTCCACCTTTAGATGAGCTACCTCTTACTGGAATATGTCCAAAGTTCTCACAAATATTCGCAACATATTCACCATCTTTAGAAGAGCTAATTATCATAGAAAATTTTTGATCTAAGTGAGAAAGAATAGAGGCCAGAATATTTTGATGCCAAAGTGCGAGTATAAAAGATTTGTGCTCTGAGTTTTCTATTGCGTCACTTATGTACTGCTCATTCCTATACTCAAACTTGTAAGTTAGCTTAACTAATCTTAAAGCAAGAAATATTATATAACACAGAACCCTTTGCATAAGTTACCTATATTATTGATGATTGGTCTCGTTTGACGTTGAGTAAAAGTATCTAACGAAATGAATGCTTTGTCATGTCTTTGCAAACTTATTCCAAAAGACTTGTTCTGTAATCAAAATGAAACTAGAATTTTTGAAATAATTTTTTAAGGAGAAGAAAATGAAAAAAATTATGACATTAATTATAGCATTGAGTACGTTCTCAATTTTTGCAGCAGACAAGAAGTTAGCAGTTGATACAAGCGCTTCAACACTTGAGTGGAAAGCGACTAAAGTGACTGGTGGACATAATGGAAAAGTAAAAATTAAATCTGGTTCATTAAACTTTAAAGATAGTGATCTTGTTGGTGGTGAATTTGTTATTGATATGACTACTATCTCTTGTGATGATATCGACAACCCTGAGTACAATAAGAAACTTGTTAATCACTTAAAGAATGATGATTTCTTTTCTGTAGATAAGTTTGATACTGCAAAGTTAGTAATCAAGTCTGCGAGACTTGGAAAAGGTGGACATTACGATGTTGAAGCCGACTTAACGATTAAAGGAATTACAAAGCCAGTAATGTTTAAAGCAAATGTTGAGAATAAATCAGGTGGAGCAACTGCTACTGCAAATGTAAAATTCAATAGAGCTCATTATGATATTAAGTATAAGTCAGGATCGTTCTTTAAAGATCTTGGTGATAAGTTAATTCACGATGATGTAGAAATGACTGTTAAGCTATCTGCCAAGTAATATTGATTGGCCCTCACTTAGTGTGGGCCATATCATTTTCTATCGAACGTTTCGCTCCCTCTTCATCTAATCCTAAATTCATATAGTACTCAAGTCCAAGCTCAGTTAGATTCTCAGACTTAGCTCTAAGGGCATCGAAGTACTTAACTTCTAGATTGTTGCGCTTAACTTCTCTCTTTCTAAAAAAAGGAAAAAGGGCGAAGACAATTACCATTACGGCCATCATGCTAAAAACGATCTCTTTTACACTCATTGTAAACCTTAAGTTGTTGGAAATATTGAGAAATATCTCCATATAATTACTTCATTTATATCAATAATAGTTAACATATCATTATTATTCGGATAAATCTCCTTTATGACTAATAAGGCCCAAAATTTATATGAACATTTGTTGAGTAGTTTTGAACTTCCAAACTACGCAGTAAGGCGCTCGGTTTTGAATGAAAATATGAACTCTTTATTGGATAGAGAGATCAATTGTTTTTCGTGCAGTGGACTTTGTTGCACTTTTGTATCCAATTCAATGCAAACCGATCCTGTTCAGACGCTAGAGCTTTATCTCTTCTTAAAAGATAATAATAGATGGAATGATGAGCTAATAGCCGAGTTAAAAGAGGTCATAAGAAATAATCGTTTGGATTATGAAATTCAAACTGGCGCAGGAAGTATGTTTAGAAGAACGTATACATGTCCTTTTTATAATAAAGGTCCTAAGGGATGTTCTATCTCTCCTGAGTGGAAACCTTTCGGGTGCTTAGGTTTTAATGCGAAATCTTCTGGTGCAAGTGAAGGGAGTGATTGCCACTCCGATTTGGATCTCTTACAAAAGAGGGAAGATCTCTTTGAGGGTAGGGAAGAGCTTGCGAACCATTACCTTAAAGAAAAGTTAGATCTCTATTGGGATAAGTTACCAATGCCTGTGGCGCTGCTGGAATTAAATAAGAAATTAATTAGTGAGGAAGTTTAAATGAAGAAATTTGTATTCTTATACTTATTATTATTTTCCAGTGCATCTTTTGCATCTCTCTCAGAAGTTTCAAATCTCTTATGTCGAAACCTACAAGATGATATCTCTAAAGAAGAGTATGTTAAATTCTTCTCTGCATATTTTAGAGAAGAGGTGGACTTTAGTAGCAGTAGTGAAACATTTAAAAATCTTCGTGAGAAGTATGGAAAGTGTAAGAAGGTTAGTGAGAGCAGAGTTGGTGATGGTCATTATCTCATCACTACTGTTTCAGATGATTTTATTGTAAATTTTAACCTTTACTTAGATAAAGAGAATCAAATCACTGGTCTCTGGGTGAGAGATAGTCGAAGTGTTCTTGGAAAAATAGAAGAAAAAATAAGATATGTCTGCTCTCTTTTAAAGAAGAACGCTTCATTAAACTACAGCGATAATTTTGATAGCTCTTTCATTGAGGCAATTCCTAAAGATCAAATAGAAGGAATTTTAAAATCAATTGTGACTGAATTTGGAGAGTGTCAAGAAACTGTAAACACTTTGAATTCACCTTTTTCTGCAAGCTTTATAGTTAAGGCAAAAAAAGAACTCAAATTTAATATTGTGATTTCGCAAAAAAACAACTTAATTACAGGTCTTCTTTTTAAAGGTGAAGTTTCTCCTCCAGTTGTAATTGAAAGCGATAAGCAATTAAAAGAGATCTTCGACTCTTTAGAGGGGAATTCAAATCTTCTATTCTCTACACTTGAGGGGAAAGAGATCGTTTCTGTGAATAAAGATCAAGCATTCCCATTGGGCTCCGCTTTTAAACTCTATATTCTCTTGGCCTTGGAAGAGAAAATTTCTAGAGGAGAGGCTAAATGGAGTGATCTCTTAAAAATTGAAAAAAAGTTTAAATCACTTCCATCTGGAGAGATGCAAAATCTTAAAGAAGGTGAGAAGAGAGAATTATTTTTCTTTGCCAGAAAAATGATTGAGATTTCTGATAATACGGCCACTGATCATCTGCTAAACTTTGTAGGAAGAGAAAGTGTGGAGAAGATTGTTAAAAGATTAGGGAATAAAGACTCTAGGAATATACCCTTTCTCTCTACGATGGATATGTTTAAAGCAAGAGCTTTTTTTGATGATAAGGACGTAGCAAAGTATATGAAGTCATCGCGAGAAGTTCGTTTGAATATGATTTCTGATCTTTATAAAAAGTCTGATGAAGAATTTAATGAGAATATAAAAAAGTGGGGAAATACACCTACTCACATTCAAAAGATAGAATGGTTTGCTAATGCTGGTGATCTTTGTCAGCTCTACCAAGAGTTAGATTTGAAAAAGAGCTCAAAGGTTTTAGATATTCTTTCTTTCAATACGCCTTTCGTATCGAAGAAATTAGTAAAGTATGCAGGCTATAAAGGTGGAAGTGAGCCTGGGGTAATATCAATGGCCTATTTACTGAAGAAAGAGAATAAGAACTATTGTTTTATAGCTGCTCAAAATGATGAAGATAGAGCAATCCAACAGGATAAGTTCTTTTCTATTGTAAAAGGAAGTTTAGATTATTTATTAAATAAGAAATAAGGAAGTATTATGTCGAATTATGTAGATGGTTTTATAGCACCTGTACCAAAGAAGAATCTAGATGCTTATAAAGCAATATCAGAAAAGGCCGGTAAGATCTGGATGGAGTATGGTGCAATTTCTTACGTAGAGTGTGTCGCAGATGATGTGGAGTCGGGAGAATTGACATCATTCCCTCAGAGCGTAAATCTTGAAAAAGATGAAGTCGTTATCTTCTCTTGGATCACATATAATTCGAGAGAGCATAGAGATGAAGTTCTTGATAAGGTTATGAGTGACCCGAGAATGGAGGCGATGGAGAATGAGGAAATGCCATTTGATGGAAAGCGCATGATGTGGGGTGGCTTCAAAAAAATGATAGATTTAGGCGAATAAGAAATAAATTTCAAGCTTGAATCAACTATATTCCTAAGTTATAGTTGATTTAGGCTTTGAAGACGCCTAACCGTTAAAAAGAGTACCTCACTTCAAATTCTTTATCTTACATTTAATCTTTTGGTTGCTAATGACGGAAATGGCAACAAGAACCAGAGGAGAAATGTATGTCTAGTTCTAGTATTGAATCTTTAAAAATCAAAGCAAAGCTACTTCAAAAAGCGAAGAAATCTAAAGGTGAAGATATCGCCTTAAAAGAAGCTTTTAAGATAATAGCTAAGACCGCAGGCTATGAGAATTGGAAAGCTCTTAAGGACTCTTATGAGCTTGCAGATCTTGTAAACCCTCCAAGGTGGGCTTCTCAATGGAAAAAGTGGTTCTCTACAATTGAGGAAGCTCGAAAGTTTGCGACACCGACCGAGTATATTCTTCCCTATAGAAAGCAATTCTTTGTTTGTGATGATAATTACTTGCGAGAATTGGGACTAGATTCCAGCTCTACAGAGCTCTTAGAGCTTGGTCGAGAGTGGACAGATGATTTGACTAGAGAAAGGTTAAAGAGGTTGTTATCATAAGATATTCATTCTCTATAAAAGGAATAATTAAATGAATTTGGTAAATACAACTATTGCAAAACTCTCAATTTTACCTTTACTGCTCTTCGTTGCAGTCTTTCTAGGTGTTGGTATCTATTTTGAGTCAGTGGGAGTTGATTATGCCTTTTATCAGGTGCCTGCACCTATTGCGATTATTCCGGCCATCATTCTAGCATTTTGCTTACACCGAGGTAGAGTGTCGGAGAAGGTAGAGGTCTTTGTAAAAGGTATTGGTCACAGTAATATAATTACAATGTGTCTGATTTATCTTCTAGCGGGAGCTTTTTCAACTGTGGCCAGTGCCACAGGTGGTGTCGATGCCGTTGTTAATGCCGGACTCTCTCTCGTGTCAGCTAATTTTTTACTTCCAGGTATTTTTATAATTTCAGCTATTGTCGCAACGGCGATGGGAACTTCAATGGGTACTATTGGAGCAATTGCGCCCATCGCTTTAGCAGTATCTACAAAGGCAGGAATCGACCTCAATATAATGGCTGGAGCAGTTATATCGGGAGCAATGTTTGGCGATAATCTCTCTATTATATCTGACACTACGATTGCTGCCACAAGATCTCAAGGTTGTAATATGAAAGATAAGTTTAAAGAGAATTTTAACATGTCTTTGATTGCAGCAATCATCACTATGGTCATTCTTTTCTTCTTTGCACCAAGCCCAGAATCAATAGAAGTTAAAGACTTCAATCTTATTTTGGCCATCCCATACTTCTTTATTTTGTTGTTAGCAATACTAGGGGTGAATGTCTTCGTTGTTCTCTTTGCAGGTATCTTAATAGCTGGTGTTATAGGAATGATGGGAGATTATACTTTCTTAGCTTTCACTAAAGATATTTATAAGGGATTTAGTAGTATGCAGGAGATATTCTTATTATCTCTTCTCATTGGTGGCCTATCTGAGTTCATTAGAGAAGGTGGTGGTCTGGAATATATCTCAAAAACTATTCAGTCTTTAACAAAGATTGTTTCAAAGTGGAGTGAGAAGATAGCCGACCAGTTGGGGATTGCACTACTTGTTTCTATTACAAACCTATGTGTTGCAAATAATACAGTTTCCATCATAATCGTTGGGCCCATCGCTAAGAGGTTGGCCGCAAGTGGAGAAGTAAGTGCTAAGCGCTCTGCAAGTGTATTGGATATTTTTTCTTGTATCACACAAGGTTTGTTACCATATGGAGCCCAAGCACTTCTTCTAGGAGCAAGCTTTAAGATTGCTCCTATTGAAGTAGTTACTAGCTCATACTATTGTGTAACTCTTTTCTTTGTGGCGCTTAGTTTTATATTTCTTCGTAAGTCTTAGAGAAATCCTTGCTCTCTTAGGCAAGAGATAACGTCTTCAGAGTATTTTATGTGGGACTCCCTTGTATACTTAATCTTGGTATAGATTTGTGCAAGATTATCAACATTACTTTTTTCTATAATTTCACTAAGTTCTTTTGACGAGCGATATCTTTGCATTCCAAGTTTCTCTTTGGATGAGTAAATATTTTGTATTTCTTCTTCTGTATAGTCCTTGTAAACATCGTGATGAATAATTCCTTCTAAAGGAAGTCGATCTCGTTTTTCTGGAGATTCTGCTGGGTAGCCTAATGAAAATCCAACAACAGGAACAACGTACTTAGGTAGTTTAAGAGTTTTAGCGATCTCTAAATTTGAAGCCAAAGTTGTTCCCATATAGCAAATTCCTAATCCTCTTGCCTCAGCAGCTAGTGCGAAATTTTGAGACATTATAGTTGCATCAATCATTCCGATTAAAAAACTCATAAAATTATCAAAATTCTCAGGAGCATTATTGTATTTAAGCCATTTTCTCATGCGATTAAAGTCGCTACAGAATGTAACTAGAACTGGCGAGTTTAAAACCATAGATTGATTAAAGTGCAGAGGAAGTAATTCTCTTTTTATGTCATCGTCTCTAGTAATAATAATGGAGTATGGTTGCATATTACCTGAGGAAGAGGCCATGGTAGCGGCCTCTAATATCTCTAAGATTAATTCATTCGATACGTCTTTATTTTCATACTTTCTGATAGAACGGTGAGATTTCATTAGGTCTAATATTTGATTCATTTCTTTATCCTCTCTCCTGAGAAGCTCCCTAGAAAGCTTCTTTCAGGTAATATGACAGCTCGACCTCTCAAAGAATCTTGCCCCGTAAATTGTCCTTCGAATTGAGCGTAATAGTCTTGACCATTCTCTTTGACTCTTATTTTAAATGAGAATGAATCTTCTCTATAAGTTAGCTCTGAAATAGGGGAAGAAAAAGATAGTGGGACAGAGTAAGAACCAACTACTTTTGGTATATTATCTCCATTTCTTAAAAGCTGAATTTTCACTCTGTCTTTAAAAATTTTATCTTCAATCTTTAAATTGAAAATAAAATCACCAAAAATTCTAAAGTCTCTCTGTGGAAGGTCACAAATTGAATTAATCAAGTTGATTAAAACTTCTGATGCAGGTGAACTATTGGAAATATTTTCATAGCCTGTGGCATAGAATTTATGACCTTGAACATAGTAGGTTTCTTGATGAGCTAGCCACCTGTAAGATGCTCTTCCTCTTGCCTCGATAGCGCTTGTTGCATGGTCATTTATAATTGAGTGTGGAACTAGTAATTCCTCACTTTCTTCTATATTTCGAGCACCTCTTTGTCTTAGTGTAAGTGTTCGTTTATTCTCATAGAGCTTACAGCTTAGATATTCACTTGAAACTCCTTCTCTTTTTGCAATTGGCACTTCTGCAAGAACAGGTAAGTTTAAGAGTATTAGTACTGTTGTAATCAAAAAATTTGTCTGCTTCTTCATATTTCTCTCCTTGTTAATTTGAAACTATCACTACACTATGTTGACTAAAAGCGATTAATGTTCAACTATTGGTTCCATATGGAAACCAATCGACTTAAGCAATTTATAACCTTGTATCAGACTGGAAATATGCGAAGAGCTTCGGAACTCTTGGGGATATCACATTCTGGATTATCAAAATCACTTTCGATTCTTCAAGATGAGTTTGGAGCGAATTTATATATTCCGGTAGGTAGGGGGATATCGTTTACAGATGAAGGACATGCATTGGCAAAGAGAATACCTGCTTTTTTAGATAGCCTTGATGGAATTTTAAATCTGGAGAAAATTTCAGATGTAAAAATTCTACGAATAGGTTCTTTTGAAGTTTTTACGACTTATTTTGCAAAGACTCTAGCACCTGTATTTTCTGAGTATGAACTTGATTTTCACGAGCTAGTCCCCGGAAGGCTAGAAAAGGCGTTACTTAATCGTGAAATAGATATGGCCATAACTTATGAACCAATTCCATATCCAGGTATTGAACATTTAAAGATTACAGAAATTGAAATGGGCGCCTACACTAAAAAAGGTGCCTTTAAACAAGAAGAATTACTCTCTATTCCGTTTGCAGCACCGGCCATACCGGTTGAAGGAGCTCCAACAGGTGTGAAGGGGCTAGATAGTTGGCCTGATGATAAGTTTAAAAGAGAAATTCGCTATAGAGTGGATTTGATGGAGACGGCGATTTCAATGTGTCGAAATGGACTATGCGCTGTCTTTCTACCAAAATTCGTTGCAAGTCTTCACAATGAGATAGTTAAAGCGGAGTATAGGCTTGTTGAGAGAGAACTTCCCGCAAAATTTAAAAAAGTGAAGAGAGTAGTTTATCTTGTAAAACGTGAGTCTACAGTTGAGACAAAGCAAATTAAGAAGCTTGCAAGATATATTCGAGACTTATCAAAAAGCCTTTAAATATTTTACATAATTATAAAATAGAGTGAGCTAAGTAGCAGTAACGCCATGATGTAATTAAATATTAAAAGAAATCGTGGGTTGTCTAATTTCTTTCTAATTTGCTTACCAAGTAATGTCCATGTACAAATTGCCGGAAAATTCATCGCGCTAAAGGAAATCGCCACGATTGCGACATTTCTATATGAACTTGTTGGTGCATATAAGGTTACAGCTGCAGTGGCCATAGTCCAAGCTTTAGGATTTACCCATTGAAATAGAGCTGCTTGAAAAAAAGTTAACGGCCTTGCCTGATTATCACCTTTAACTTGTACTGATGAAGAGCGTGCGATCTTATAAGAAAGATAAATTAAGTAGGCAACACCAACGAACTTTAGAATTGTTTGGATGACGGGATAGAGATTGAAAATCTGACTTAGGCCAATACCTATAAGAATTAACATAAAAGTAAAACCAAGATTAATTCCAAGCATATGTGGAAGAGATCGCTTAAAGCCAAAGTTCGTCCCCGAGCTCATTAACATAATATTATTTGGTCCTGGTGTAATAGAGGAGACTAGTGCGAATGAAAGAAGTGCTGTGATTGATTCTATATTCATAAGCTAAACTATAGCAGGAAGTTGAAAATTTTATCTTGCTTTTTTCTGCATCGAGATGGTATTTTTTGCAATATATGATCGAAATTGATGAAATTGACGAAAGAATATTGCGTGAGCTTGGCTCGGACGGAAGAGTGAGTAACTCAGAACTTTCGTCACGGGTCGGACTATCAGCGTCTGCTTGTTTAAGAAGAGTACAGGAGCTTGAGAGGCTAGGTATTATAAAGGGCTATAGAGCGATAATTGACCACTCTCTCTTAGGGGTGAATTTCTCTGCATATATATCTGTAGGTCTATCTGTTCATACCAAAAAGTCACAAAGGGCATTTGAGAAGGCAATAGTTCAATCACCAGAGGTGATTGAGTGCCACAATGTAACTGGGTCTTTTGAGTATTTACTGAGAGTTGAGACAAAAGATTTAGCGGCCTATAAAGTATTTCATACAGATATTTTGGGAACTTTGCCCCAAGTTAATTCAATATCCACATACGTCGTAATGGAATCTCCTAAAGATAATAGATAGATACTTCGTTACTCCACTTTAAATAAATATATTCGATTTTTAGCTTACTCCAAGTTACTATTTCTCTATGAGTAATATTATTGAAATTAAAAACCTGACTAAGAGTTTTGAAAACTTCAAAGCAATAGAAAACGTAAACCTCTCTGTTAGGTCTGGAAGTATTTTTGGTCTTCTAGGTCCAAATGGTGCTGGCAAAACTACAACTATTAAAACAATGACTGGAAGACTTACATTCTCCAGTGGTGAAATTTCGATTTTAGGACTCGATGTACGAAAGGACTTGAAGGGAATTCATCAACAGATTGGAGTGGTTTCTGAGTCTCAAAATTTATATGAGAATTTAACCGTCTGGGAAAATATAGACTTCTTCAGAGAGTTGTATAATGTTGAAAAGAAGAATACTGATAATATAATTGAAACCTTATCTCTACTGGATAAAAGAAATGAAAAAGTTTCTAATTTATCAAAAGGTTTAAAGCAAAGAGTTCTTCTCGCTAGATCCATTCTTCATTCTCCTAAGTTATTATTCCTCGATGAACCAACGAGTGGGATTGATCCTTCATCATCATTTGAAGTTCATGACTTCATTCTTAGAATGAAAGAGTTGGGAACGACTATTTTTCTAACGAGCCATGACATGGAAGAAGTTGATTCTCTATGCGATGAAGTGGCCTTTATTGATAGAGGTAAGATAGTTGCGAGCGGCTCGCCCAAGTATTTGAAAAAGAAATTTGGTACAAATGAAGTTGAGGTTTCTTACCTGGATAGAGAGGGGAAAGAGGCAGTACAGTGTTTCAATATGGATGATGGCGATGTTTTTGAAAAAATAAGTAACATGAATTTGAAAGATCGAATTCTTTCCATACATACAAAAGAAGCAACGATGAAAGATGTTTTCTTATCAGTTATCAAGAATGATAAAGGAGTAAGTAGATGAGAAAGCACATTATTAGCGCAATTATTAAAAGAGACTTAAAAGAAACCCTTAGAAACCCTCAAACTTTAATAATTTTAGGGATTACTATTGGGATTAATGTTTTTATGTCTATCACAATTGCAAAACCATTGTGGGTTATGACTTTTGCAATGTCTCTCGTTATGGTTGGCTTTACCTTGACATCATTTATTATCACAGAGGAAAAAGATAAAAAGACATTGGAGGCCCTATTGATCTCTCCGGCGACATATAGTGAAATTCTGTTTGGGAAGCTCTTCCTAACTCTAGTTTTAACTATTCTCGTCTCATTTGGTCTTATCTTTTCATTACACCATAGTGAAATCTCAACATTACATACGCTTCTTTCTGTTCCAATTGGTGCATTGATTATTTGTATGTTTGGTATGGTTATGGGACTTGTGTGCCCGACTCAAGCAGCATTAAGTGGGTTTGGAACTGTTCTAATGCTTATTTTATTTATGCCTGAACTTCTTGCTTTCACTAATAACTTAATAGGTTACTTTGCGAGGGCCCTTCCAACACATCATGTAATTCAAATCTCTAGCCTAGGTAGAGAAGGATTAAGCTCAATTGTTCTAAAGCACTATGGAATGCTTTTCTTGTCTTTATTTGCAACAACTCTATGGGTAATAAGTTTTGTTAAGACTTCAGCCAAACAAGAGGGGAGCTCTTGGAAGTTTCAAAAGGGTAATATCACCTATTCTGGATTATTAATTTTCGTTTTAATAATCAGCTCTATTCTATTCATTCCCTACAAGGGAAAGATTATAAAAGAGGGAAGTACTAGTAAGTATCTTAATAGTGAATATAGCATTTCCATTCCTATAGATGAGAATAAGTTCAGCTTTAAGGAATATAGAATTCAAGATAACTTCGTTACTAATTTTATGCTGGCTTCATCTGAGGATGATATTCTCTATTTATCAATTAAGAAAAACTTCAAGAATAGAACTCGCGAAGAGGACTTAGAGAAGACTTTAGAGAAATTGAAAAAGAAGGATGCCCTCAATCTTAAGGCCCGTGAAATAATGCTAGAAAATGGTCTACAAGTGGCGAAGGTCGAGTATCAATCTAAAGATGGAGAGGAGTTATTCTATCTTTTTAATTCTAAGAAGTTTTTATATCGCTTTGGAATTAGCTCGTCTAAGGATAGTAGTAACTTAGAGTTACTTAAAGAGTTATTAAATGAGAAAATTAATTCTATAGAAGTTCTTGATTAGGCACAATTGATTCAATATAAAACGCCCCATTTAGGGGCGATTTTATTTCTAATTGTGACTTGCTGGGGGATTCTCAGATTCTATTTTTTTTACTTCGTGTGGTGTTATTTGACCTAGAAACTCTGGGAGATCTACACCTGCTTGCTTTGCTAGCTCATGTACAGCAGGTAAGGAGTTTATAAGCCCACTCAGAAAGTTAGAGGTTGCATTCTTACCTCCTTCTCCATTTCCACCACTGTCCCAGACAGTTACTTTATCTATCTTAAGGTCTTGGACTGCTTTTACTTGTTGTGCAATAATTTCTGGAAGTTGTTCAACCATAAGTAGAGTAGGGACTAGCCTCTTATCTTCACCTACGATATCAATAAGGCGATGGTACCCTTGTGCCTTAGCTTCAAGAACTTTTTGAATACCTTGTGCTTCAGCTTCATACTTCGCTAAGATTGCATCGGCCTCACCTTTGGCAATTCGTCTCTGTTTCTCTGCTTCAGCTTCTGCAGTGATCTCAACTTTTCTCTTATTGATTTCTTCTTGTGCAACTTCTGTCTTCTCAAGTCTTGCAATCTCTTCAAGTTTCTGTGCTTCAAGGACTGCTTTTTGAGCTTGAGCAAGAGCAACCTCACCCCGTTTGGCGGCATCGGCTTGCTTTTCTTTTAAGGTTGCATCATATTCAGCAATATTGGCCTTAGACTCATTTTCACCTTTAACAGACTCAGCTTCTTGAATTGCAACAAAGACTCTTTGCTCCTTCAATGCTTCTTTCTTTCCCTGTTCTGTGATTGCTCTTTGCTTTGCTTGAGCAACTTCTTGCTCCCTTAGAGAAGATGCTTCACCTGCAATACCTTCAGCCTCAAACTTTGCGACTTTAATTCTCTTATTTCTTTCCGCTTCTTTTTGACCAGCTTCTGATTCAGCTACTTGGTTTGCAACTTGAACTTCCTTTTGTTTGTTCGCATTTGCTTCTCCAATTGCTCCATCTTTTTCTTGTTCAGCAACTTCAATCTTTGCTTTATTAATCGCTTCTGCTGCAGCCTTCTTACCAATGGCTTCGATGTACCCTGACTCATCAGTAATGTCTCGAATGTTTACGTTAATAACATCAAGTCCAATCTTGTTAAGTTCAACATTTACGTTTGTATTAACTAGGTCTAGAAACTTCTCTCTATCTTGATTGATTTCTTCAATGGCCAGTGTGGCAATAACAAGTCTCATTTGACCTAGGATGATATCTTGAGCTTGATTAGAAATTTCATCAGTCGAAAGACCTAGGAGTCTCTCTGCTGCGTTGGTCATGATATTACTTTTTGTAGAAATACCGACTGTGAAAGTTGAAGGAACATTTACTCTTATATTCTTTTTAGAAAGTGCACTCCTTAAATCTATTTCAATTGTAAGTGGTTCTAAAGATAGAAATGTATAGTCTTGTAATAGTGGAATAACAAAGGACCCACCACCGTGAATACACTTTGCGGACTGGCCAGTTCCTACGCTACCGTAGATTACAAGTATTTGATTTGAAGGACACCTCTTATATTGCTTAGATAAGAATACCGCCGCAAATAAAAGAATTAAAACTGGGACAACAACTAGTCCCATAATTCCAAATGAACTGAATAACACTTAGACTCCCTTGGTTATTATGATTTTTTTACGAGTAAATTTCCTGAATCATCGACTTGTACAACTACGATCCCATCAAAAGAGTTGATGGCTTCGTCAACACTACTTGCTTGTAGTATTTGTTGCTTATTACCAACTGTTACTTCGACTTGTCCGACGCCTTGGCCCTTAGATGGAATATTCGTATAAGCACGCCCGACTTTACCGACTGCTTCTTTAATATCTACTTTAGGAATTGAGTTGAATTTTTTAATTTTAAAAGTAATGAACGAACTAAAGAGCATCATGATAACTCCAAATAGAGCCGCTGCAATTGTGCTTTGACCATTTGTAAGTTTCCACTCATGAATTGCCGCTAAACCAATCCATCCAGTGCCCATGAAAAAAGCAAGTATTGACTGAATTGATACTATCGAAAAAGTATCTCCTCCATCGATGTGATCTCCATTCATATCAATATCTAAATCAGTATCGAAATCACTATCTCCACCAAAGAAGAGAAGTAGGATCTTTATAAAGAAAAGTATTGTTCCGGCCAGGGCCATAACTGTATAAACAGGATTTTGCATAAATAGGTCTGTCATTCTATCTCCGAAATAAAATATATTCAGACTTCAGTATATGATCATTACTATGCTGGGTTAGCAGGCAAAAAAATTCTGATCTTAGAAAATGTAGTGTTGATGGGCTATTTGAAACATCGGTAAAGAATTCTTTGGCCATCTGCTTTAAATAGTTAATGTTGACTTTTTTGTTTTTTAAAAAAAGATACAAGTTTTCTTTAGATTACCGATAAGTGATTATGCCAATAACTAAAGAATCCTTTCATAAACTATTAAAACTAGCTACTGCCAACGGCGTTAGTGATATTCATCTTAGAGAAGGTGAGAATCCGTACTTTAGAATGAGAGGTGGCCTTAAGAAGATAAAGGGAGATATTCTTTCGAAAGAGGATATGCTCACTATTTGTCATACCATTATTCCCGATAAAAATATTTTAAAAAACATTGAAACAATTAAAGAGTATGATGGCTCTTATCAGCTTGGAAAAATTTGTAGAGTAAGAATAAGTCTTCTCAAATTTCAAGGGCGAATAGCTATTATAATGAGAGTTATTAATATTAAAGTTCCAACAATGGCAGAGCTGGGTCTTCCATCTGCATTGCAGGGATTTGTAAATGCAAAGCGAGGACTCGTATTAGTTACAGGTGTAACTGGTTCAGGAAAGAGTTCTACCTTGGCATCCATTATTCAAGAAATTAATAGAACAAGAGAAGAACATATTTTAACAATCGAAGATCCGATTGAATTTATCTTTACTTCTGAAAAGTCGAGGATTACTCAAAGAGAGCTTGGTGAAGATACGGACAGTTTCAAGGATGCGCTGAGAGGTGCACTTAGGCAAGATCCAGACATCATCGTGATTGGTGAACTTAGGGATGCTGAAACGATTCAAATATCGATGAAGGCAGCAGAGACGGGGCATTTAGTTTTTGCAACAGTTCATACCACGAATGCTCCAGCAACGATCAATAGGATCGTTTCGATGTTCCCTCCCGAAGAACAAGACAATGTAAAACTTAGATTATCAGAGTGTTTATTTGGTTCGATCAGCCAGCGTCTTCTTCCAACAATGGATGGAAAAGGTAGAGTCTGTGCTCAGGAGATCATGGTTAATACAGTTGGTATTCAAGACTGTATAAGTGGAAAAGAAGACCTATCCAAAATGTATATAACTATAGAGAAGTCTAAAGGGAAGATGCAGTCCTTCGACCAGCACTTAACTCAGCTCTATAAAGAAAAAACTCTATCATTTGAAGTCGCAAGTGGTGCAGCATCATCTCCAACTAATTTCGAAAGAAATCTTGAGTTTGGAGATAATGATAAAGATGAGCAAACTGAAGAAAGAGAAGAAGTAACTTCTGAACATAACGAAGACTCTACTGGCGAGCACGAAGTAGAATCATCTAATGGAGACCTTTCCCTCGATATCGCTTAAAAATCGTTAGCGCCTGCTTAGCAGCAGAGACTAGGATCATCATAAATTTAGTTTGAGAATTTATTCGAAAAATGGGGTGGGTGTTTAGATGGATTTGGAATGGATTGCATGGCGTTGGTAATATGATTTTAGTTATTTGAAAAAAATAAGCTATGCGGAAAAGGTCAATTCTGGAACAAGTATAAAATTTAGTTTGAAAAATATTGTGAAGTTAGTTATCCTAGTTGTAGGTAGTGGAAGATGCCTGTATTCGCAAAAGAGATAATCACTTCATAAGATTCAAAGACATTTATATTAACTCTTATATAACCTATCGCGAATTATCTGGTTATTAAAAGGTTGGTATGAAATCAATTATTGAAGCTAAAAAGCTTGCTCACATCTTATCAAAAGAAAAAGGCATTAGGCTAAAACAAGCATTAGAATTGCTTGCTGAGAAAAATAATTTTTCCACTTGGAAAGATTATAAAAACTCTCTTGATACATTTTGGTATGAAAAGTCCTCTTCTTTTCTCAATCACTGGTTCACTCAGCATCAAGAAGCTCAGGATTATCAAAAGCAATATGGTGGATATTTATTAACATATAAAGGGCAATACTTTGTTGCTTCTGCTGACTACATAGAGCATCTAGGTATTGATTCAAAACATGAAGTCTGGAAAAAAATTGATTTTGATGTAAGTCGTTCAAATGCCTTAGAAAAAATTTATGAATATCTAAAATTTACTAAGGAGGTGAAAAATGGATAAAAAAACACCTCCTTCCCCAATTAAGTTTTTTAAAAATTTAGATAAAGAGCACGATTTTATTGAAGTAAGTGTGATTGGAGAAATACCGAGTTCTCTTAATGGAATATTGTATCGTAGTGGAGTAGGGATTTTTGAACAATTTGGAAAACGGTATAAGCACACTTTTGAAGGAGATGGAGCGATTAGTGCCATTAAGTTTAAAGATTCAAAGGCCTATGCTTCTTCCAAAGTTGTTCAAAGTGAAGGCCTTTTAGAAGAGATAAATAAGGGGAAGAACATATATGGTTCAAAAGCGCCTTGGTTTAGTAGGTTTATAAATGGATTAAAAAATAAAAGAAAAAATACAGCAAATACTCACATTGTAGCTTGGCAGCAAGGACTTTACGCACTTATGGAGGGAGCAAAACCTACTCAAATAGACTTTGAAACATTAGCTACTATTGGAGAGGAGGATTTTAATGGAGAAATTAAAGGGACTTTTTCGGCTCACCCTCACTATGTAGCCTCAAGAGAGTGTTCATATAATTTTGGTTTAGAATACGGAAGAGAAACTAAGTTAAATTTCTATGAGCTTCCAAATAGTGGAAAAGTGAGAAGAATCGGGAGTTTGACCTTAGAAAAGCCGGTGATGCTTCATGATTTTATTGTTAGTGATAATTACTTAATTTTCTTTATCGCTCCCGCACAACTAATAATTTGGAAATTATTGCTATCAATAGGTAGCTTCATTGACTGTCTAAAATGGGATGAGAAATCTCAAACAGAAATAATTGTAGTACCTATTGATGATTGTGAAAAATCATACCGATTTAAAACAAAGGCTTTCTTTGCCAGTCACTTCGCAGGAGCTTTTGAGGAAAATGGAAAAATCTATGTGGATTATATTCACTACCCTGACATTAAATTATTTAAGAACTTAGGAGATGGAAGTGAGCTGAATTGGAGAGAAAGTGATAATCATTCTCACGGAAAACTACATAGAGCTGAAATTGATGTTAAGAATAATACTTTCATATCAAATTTAAGGTGGAATGGTCATTGTGAGTTTCCAAGAATTGCAAAATTTTTTTCAGGGAAAAAGTATCCCTATATTTGGCTTCAAAGTGAAGAGTATATAGATGGTTTTTTTAGATCAAGTATTAGCAGAATAAATGAAAAAAATGAAGTGGTCACTTTTGTTTACGATGAAGGTCAGCTTTGTTCTGAGCCAGTACCGATAACTAGTGAAGCAAGTGGTGATGGTTGTGAATATGTTTTAAGTCTTGTTTTTGATAGCTATAAAAATATTAGTTATTACTTGTTGTTAACTGCGAGAGATTTAAGGTTTCAAGCAAGGATTGAGTTGTCACAGGTTATTCCAATAACCTTTCATGGAAGCTGGGTTGATATCTCTGATAGTAGAACTCTTTCGGAGAGAGGTTCTATTCTGACTAACTAGCCTCTTAGAATTTTCCATTATTGGAACTAGATTGGTTGTATATTAAAGGAAAAATGGGGTGGCCGATGGTTGTGCCGAAGTCAAAATGCTTGATAAGCATTTTGATGAGAGCATCTTTGCTGCATGCAGAAGCGTCAGCGCCTGCTTAGCAGCAGAGACTAGGACCATCGTATGAATGTTTGTGAGATTTTAATCGAACAAAAAATGGGGTGGCCGATGGTTGTGCCGAAGTCAAAATGCTTGATAAGCATTTTGATGAGAGCATCTTTGCTGCATGCAGAAGCGTCAGCGCCTGCTTGGCAGCAGAGACTAGGACCATCATAAATTTAGTTTGAGAATTTATTCGAAAAATGGGGTGGCCGATGGGACTCGAACCCACGACAACCAGAATCACAATCTGGCGCTCTACCAACTGAACTACGGCCACCATAGAAGTCTTGAGTTGATATTTATAGAGGTTTTTGTCCGTAGAGTCAATCGAAGAGTTTTAAAGTTTCGAAAAAAAGAATGTTGCCCGTTGTCAATTTTGACTCTGAAGCATTTATCAAGTTAGAATATTCAGTAACAAATTATTAAAATCATTATTCTCAAGGATGGAGAACATGAAGAAAATAAAACTTCTTTCATTTGCAGCAGCAACATTACTTTCTACTAACGCGTGGTCCCTAGGTACAGGTGTCTCTTCTTTTCCAATGATGACGGGAAAGAAATTAATTTCATCAGAGGTTCTTGGTGTAACTTCTTCTGGTGGTGGAATTGGTGCGCAGGTTAGATATACTCAGAAATTTTCTAAGAAGGCCGTTTTTGATGCGGGTCTTGGTATTTCTGGTGGTGAGATGAGCAATAGATTCTTTACAGGTGTAGATTATGAAATCTTCCCTGACTACTATAAGCAGCCAAAAGTTTCAGTTAAGACGACTATGGAACTTGCGAAAGAGTTTGAAGTAAGTAGAACAAAACTCTCTTTAGCTCCAACTGTTTCAAAAGGTTTCAGCTTTTGGGGAAAAGAAGCTTACCCATACTTCTCGATGCCAGTAGGTCTTTCACTTGATGGTGACACAAAAACTTATGAGTCAACAATCAGTGCAAACTTAGGGATCAACGGTAACGTACCTTTAGAACAATATAAGCATCTACAAGCAAATGCTGAGATTCAATTAGGGCTAAAGGATTCGTTCACTTCAATTCTAGTTGGACTTTCATACCCACTTCAATAAATTAACAGGGCCTGGCGAGGGCCCTTTTTATGGCACCTAAAATAATTTTTTCAGACTTTGATGGAACACTTACAAAAGGAACAGAGTTTACTGCTAGGTTCTTTGATATATTGAATTTAGTGAAGGCCCATTCAATTCCTTTAGTTATTGTTACAGGACGCTCTCTTTCATGGGGACATTTCTTAATTACTCACTTTAAGGCCTTGGACTATGTAATAGCCGAAGGTGGTGGAGTTTTAATTAGAAGAGATAAGCTTGGAAACCCAATTGATGAGCCCTTTGTTAAGCGTAGTAATATTAAGCATCTTGAAGTTTCAACAAAGTCGCTATTAAAGAAGTTTTCAAATATTAATTTAAGTGCAGACTCATTCGGTAGACTTACTGATAGGGCAATTGAATTATCTGACTTATTACTTGATATTGATCTCTTAAAAAATGTTAAGTCTTTTTTAGATAAAGAAGAAATCAATTATTCAACTTCAAATGTACACTTGAACTTTTGGAGTGGAGACGTATCTAAGTATAACGCTGTAAAAACATTCTCTGAAAAATTCTATAAAGATATTTCACTAGACGAGTGCATTTACTTTGGTGACTCTCTCAATGATGAGTCAATGTTTCGTTATTTTCAAAACTCTGTAGGTGTTTCAAGTATTAAAGATGTTCTAAGTAAACTTGAGTATCGTCCACAAACCATTCTTCTAGGTGAAGAGAATGATGGGCCAGACGGAGTTTATAATCATCTACTTTCTTTATTAAAGTAATTTTGAATCTCTTCTTCAAGTTGTTCTTGAAGGTGATTTAAGTCAATGGTCATATTTGTAGTGATCCATTCTTGTAAATCTTTTGGGATGTGAGATGAGAAAACCTTCTCTTCTCCCTTGTAGGGTGCTCTAAGAGCGATGGCATGGAGAGCATGGCGGCTAATTTCCATAAGATCATGGTCTTCCTTAGTCGCAATATTATCTTTAAACCTCTGAAACATTTTAAAGTTTCCTAAGTAGAGCTTGTCACCAACTAGAGGAAGCCCATTAATCATCGCGTGAACTCTAATCTGGTGCTGTCTTCCAGTGATAGGGAAGGCTAGTCCAAGAACGTAATCACCTTCACTATGAATGACTCTAAAGAGAGTTCTTGCGCTCTTTCCTTCGCTAGACTCTTTTGGGAAATGGTTAATATAGACTCGCTTTAGCCCTTCCTCACTAGCACCTAGGCGATGATTGTCCTCAAAGCTCTGCTCTCCATTCCAAGATTTATTATAAGCAATAAAAAAGTAGCACTTTCTAACTAAGTCTTTTTCAAAGCAGTCAGTCATGCTCTGAGCACACTTTGGTGTCTTTGCAAGCATAAGAACACCTGATGTTTCTCTGTCTAGTCTATGAATAGAATGAACTGTTTTCTTGTAGAGTGATTCAAAGTATACAGTCGCACAATTAAATAGGTGCTTACCTGTTGGATGAGTAGACATATAGGGTGGTTTAGAGATGATAATTAATTCATCATCTTCAAAGATAATACTTGGCTTAAGTTCAAGCTCTAGTAATTCTCCATTCCAGTACTCGTCTTCATGTTCTGTTTTTACAGTGACGAGAGTAATGATATCTCTTGTATATATTTTTGTGGATGGCCTATGCTTTCCCGGGCGACCTTTGATTAAGATATCACCACCAGCAATCTTTTTTTTGACTTGCTCTCTAGACCAACTGGCCAGATAGATTTGAAGATACTGATCAAGCCGCATTCCATCGTGTTCTTCTTCAACAAGATAGACTGCGGTGTATTTCTCACTTTCAAAAGTTTTTTCAATAATTGGCATTTACGGCCTATTTGTTAATAACGCTCTTTTATAATGAACTTTATTAGCGCAAGTGCCCCGTTTTGTGAATAACTATAATTCTCAATGAGGTTATCTAAAACTTTTCTTATTTGATTTCTATTGGCATCAGATAGGGGAGTTTTAGCATCTTCATCCTCTGCTGTTGAGATTTCCTTCTCAAAGAAAACAAGGTGTTTAGAGATTTCTACAATGACCTTTTTTTGCTCAACTCTAAATGACTCTTGCAATCTTTCAACAATATCTGGAAAAACTTCGTTATAGATAATTTGTTTTCCAGGATTATCTAGGTACCAAGCTCCAAGTTTTGAGATAAGGTGTGATCTAAATGAATCAGATGACTCATTAAGGTTTATACTCTGCTCAAATTCCTTGATAAAGTAATCATCTGCTTCTTCATACTTTCCAGTGATAATATTTTTAATTCTCTCGCCCTTAATAAGAGCGTTAACATTCTCAATATATCTCTTTAAGTAATCTTCGTATGATCTATCATCAACTAGGCCAAGACTTTCTCTGAATTCACGGTCAAAGCGATTTAGGCACTCTTCTTTAATTAGAGCTATAAATCTCGCTGGGTGGTGAAAGTCTCCTTGAGGAGTCATATTTAAGAAGTCGTAATTATTCTTCTTCTGAATCAATTTATAGAGGTAATCAATAACTTCTACAAATGTAATGGTTTCATGCTTAGAAGTAATCTTATAGAGAATATTCTTCATATCTCTAGGTGAAATACCAAATTTCCCTTCATAAAGATTTTCATTTTCAAACTCAGCTTGGATATCAACTCTTCCAAGTTTAAGAATTTGTTTCTCTTCTGAGTCTAGATTTTCTGGTAACTCTTCAATGGCATAGAGTTTTGCTTTCTCAAGAGGACTAAGTGTCGTTGCAATCTTGGCCAGCTTAGAGTTCTCAAAGTGTTTCGTCTGGCTACATCTAAGTCTTGTCATAATTGCAAAGAGACAGAATGCTTCAAGTGCATGAGGCTCAAAGACAGAGTTACTCTTGAGTCCCTCTACCTGTTCTTGATAAATATTCATTTCATCTTTGTAATTCAATAAGTATGGCACTCTAATAAAGTTAATTCTTCCTTTGAAAGAATTGAAGTCTGGATGCTGTTTGAAGGCCGCAAGATGAATTTCATTACTCGTTCCAACAAAGAAGATATCAAGTTGAGTAAGTATACCTTGAAGATTAATACTTCCAGTTTCCATTGTCATAAGTAAGTACTTATATGTATCTAGTGGTCTTTTAAGTAAATCTGAATATTCTAGGATACCTCTGTTCGCTAAAACGACTTCACCTTGCATTGAGAAGAGGTTTAGACATTGAAGTGAAGGAGGTAGACTAGCTAGTCTCTTATCCATGGTAATCTGTTGAAGTTTAGCATCTACATGTAATTGTGGCTCAATTGTAACTGCACTCGCTGAGTATCTCTTGGAGATTAGTATTCTCTCTACTCTAATATGCTTTAAGACTTCAGTATGTTTTCCCTTATAATTCTTTAAGAGGGCATCATAGATCATTCTATTTCTCTTAGAGAGGTCACTCTTATAAATATATGACTTCTTGACCATCTCAAGGTGAGAAGGATCTTTGGCGAGGGTATCATTTAAAATTTCTTGTCTATACTCTTTAGGAATAAGTAGGAGCGGGTGATCTTTTAACTCACTTCCAAGAATGGCAGAAATATCTTTGTCTTCTAGATAGGCATAAGTATTTAAGTCTCTATTTGTTCTATCTGAAGAGAATCCAAGATTTCCCTTAATGTAATTATCAATTGGAAAGATCCAACTAAAAGAATAGAGCACACCTTCGTCTTTTTTAGAATAGGACTCAGCACCTTTCATAAATTGTCTAACAAGACTTGATTTAGACGATCCATTTGGACCAACTAAGAGTATGAATTTATTATTTACACCTTCTTTTTCGAAGTTCTCTAGATTTTCGATAAGGGCACGTTGTGTTCTTTTTTGGCCATAGACAGGGGGAGAGTCAGGATACTTATGTTGGAAAACTTTGTAGTTCCCATCTGTATCTTGTCCATAGCTATGTACCATATCGAGGAGGTACTTATATGTTGGTCTAGTCTCTCTAATTGGATATTTGTGAAAGATATCCATATAGTCTCTAAATGAATGAACTTCACTGTGTGAATCTTTTTGATTTGCTTCTTCTAACCAATCCATTGGTCCCCCATCAAACTTATTCTGACCTTTATTTACTATAAAAGCCTCTATATAATTATAAGGCCAGATGGCATTTAAGTCCTGTAAAAAAGGTTTTATGAAAAAAGTAAAGACCATTCTTTTCACTCTAGTAATGATGCTTGTTGTATTTGGTGTCATTGTGGCCATTTTGAGGTGGAAGAGTCTTGAGAGAAAGAAGAAACTTGAGAGGGAAGTTCAGGTTATTGAACGTGTACTGGATACCTCTAAAAAAATTTCTCAAAAGTGGGAGGAAGGGGCTACCAGTAGTGAGTGGAAAGATATTGGAAAGTATTGTCCCGATCTTCAACTTAAAGATATTGTCGATATCTCCTATTCTAAATGTAATAGTGAATTTCTAAATTGCTATTTAGAAAATAATTCTTCATTAGGTATTATTAAAAATTCAAAGGGAAAGTACTATTCAGTACTATCTAGACAGAACTCTTTAGAAGAAAATATTTCTGCCTTTTCACTTCGAGTTCAAGTTCAGTTGGATGATTCAGTTTACAATATTGATTTAGAGGATACATGTCGAGACACTTACCTTCCTAGAAAATCTTATGGATATAAAACTAAAACATCTCCAAAGAGAAAATTTGATTGGACATGGGATAACTTTAATCGAAATATTTATGTGGATAAATTCTTAGTAACGAATAGAGAAGTAAATGAATGGATCGAGACTCTAGGTTTAAATATTGAAAAGAAATTTCCACTAGAGAGACCATCAGTCTTTCTCTCTCTAGATGAAATGAAAAAGTATTGTGCCTTTAAAGGAAAGAGTCTTGCCAGCGCACAGGTCGTAGAGGCGGCGAGCTTCTATCCATCAGGATCTTCAGATAAAGCGGGAAGAACGCTGATTCGCTACGATTACCCATGGACAAGAAGAAGTGGAGATTCATTTCTCTTTAAGATGAAAAGAGATTCTGATTTACCATTAACTAAATTTGACTGCGAAAAGGCCTATGTTCAAGATTGCTTTGAAGTCACACCTTTCATCTCTCATATGACAAAGTCATCAAGTTGGAGTGGAATATTTCAAGTTATGGGAGGCCCTTTTGAGGCATATGAAAATAGTTTAGAGCCCAAGGAAAACTTAAGAGCATCAAGCTTCTATTTTCCTGCTCAGAGTAGCGTCCATATGTTGGGAGAGAAGCTCTACTGGGATGGTGTGGCTCACCTCGATAAGAATATAGATTGGAAAAAGGAAAAGCCTGCAGGAGTTGATGGAAGAAGTTTAGAGATTGGTTTTCGATGTATGAGGAATATGTATGAGTAGAGTTCTATTTATTCTTATCCTTACTTTGATTACTAGCTCATGTGAGCACTACTTTTATAAAGACAAAGAGAAGGTTGAGAACTTTGAAAATTTTCTAAAAATTAAACTCAGCTTTGAAGAGGACTTTAAGTGGAATTCATCTTTTGTAAATGGAGATCCTATTTCTAGACCTGTAGGTAGTTGGCAGAATCTATTAGAGTCCAAGAGTTACTGTCTCAATTACAGAGTTCCTTCACCCTCAAATGTAGGTGTCTTACAAGTCGTTAGAAAGAAGGAAGCGAATTGTCCTGTGCTACCTACAAATAACGAAGAGATGTCACTACAGAATATAAATGATCTAAAGGTAAAGTTTACAACCGATCATATTAAAGGAAAAAGCATAAGAAATGCTGTCTTTGGTTTTAAATTAAGCTTTGAGTATTTAAAAGAAAAGAGAGAGCTAGAATTTTCTCTAATAAATAGAATGAGAAGTAGTGAGTTTACTCAAGCTAAAATGACTAAGTACTCTTCCTCTGGAACATATCGCATGAATAAAGGATTGCGTGTAACGAGAGATCTAGACAAGAAGATGAGATCTTCCATGTGGCCTGGAGACTGGGACCTAAAAGAAAGTAATCAAATCCTATTCTGTGAGAAGAAAAATAAGGACTGTAAAATCCAGGGAGAGAGTTTCTGTGGAGAGTGCCTCTATGGTTGGGAGTATGTCGTCGACTATAATTGTAGTGGAGGAGGCTCTAAGGTTTGTAGCCCTGTAAAGTGTGGACAAAAGGGGAGACCTGCATGTCCACGAGGTATTGCATGGAGTGGAATAGATGCAAGAGAGCTCTGTTTCGATGATAGCCCTGCAGGGTTTTGTGAAAGTGATCTTAGAGTTATTTGTGCAGAAGATGGGATCTTAGTGTGTAATTAAATTTCAATTCCTAAGAAATATGCTCTTGATAATTCCATATGGCTATCTTTTATTAATTCAGTTTTTGCTTCTTTGTAATAATCATCTTCTATATGACAATCGTTTGTTGCCTTAAAAAACTGGGAACAAAGCTTAATTGGTGAATGCATTAAAGTCTTACTATCGTTTATAGTCTTCGTTTTAGTGTCAAAGAATAAATCGATACGACTTAGGTACTTTCCTTGCCCAAGATTTTGAATGAATGGGATTCCACCAATTTTTTGATTAATTAGCTCTGGCTCTGACCCAATAATTACGTCTATTTTCTCTGGTGGAAGTCGCTTTATTAATTGAGAGAGTTCTTCTTTGTTAGATGTACATTCACCCTCTTTACAAACTCTCTGTCCCTTAATCATTAATACAAAAACTTCCACACCCTTTCTTTTAAGTTGATCATGGATTTTGAGAATACTATAAACAGGATCTTCAAAGTAAAGGCCGTTTAAGTATTTATGTTTTCTTGCTTCTGTATTCTTATAAGTTGTTACTGCAATGACTCCAACCTTTACTCCATTTATAGTTTTAACCATGTAGTTATCTATATTCTTTGATTTAAGAGGGGACTTCTTTGATAGTTCAATAATATTGGAATTAATAAAGCTATTACTTGTCTTAGCAATTTGCTTTATTGAAAGCATTTTTAATTCGCTCTCAGAGAGGTGAAAAGCATCGAAGCCAATATTTTCAAAGTCGTCTAGTATTGAATCAACTCCACCTTTTTGGTTTTCGTTAATTAGGTCTCCTGCACTTAGCATCAGAACCTGATCAGGAAGTCTTTCTTTAAGAATTGAGGAATACTTCTTGATTAATTGGAGACCGCCAATTCGCATCGTTCCGATTTGATCGAAGTTCTCTACTTGAGTTGCTATTGAGCTATTGAAATAATTAATAGAGGCGATTGTAATTTTCTTCTCATTTTCCAATACTTCAACATCACTCCAATCTGGCTCACTGAGAACCTTTGTTGGAACTTGATTGGAGGCACAAGACCCTACATAGAGTAATGTGAATATCGTAATAAGAATTTTAGTCATGACTAGTAGCTTTTAATTTTTCCTAATTTTTCATATGCATTAGTTAAAGCTTCTAGGATTTTGTCATAACTTTCAAGGGGGCTACAATGTCCTAAACTTATTCTCACTACACCACGACCAACTTCGTCGCTAACTCCCATGGCCTTTAGTACTTTTGAAGTAACTGGCTCATTGTCAGAGCAGGCAGAAGAAGTGGTAACAAAAATATCTGATGATTCTAGTTCAATTTGAACGGCCTGACCGTGAACACCAGGGTAGGAGATATAAGTAGTTGAGCAAACTCGTGGAGCATCTTCTCCAAGAATAACAACTTGAGGAAATCTCTTTTTGATTTCTTTTTCAAACTCTAGTCTTTTAACTTTAAGGTCTTCATACTTTCCAGCATTTTTAGTAAAGCTATCTAGGGCCACTGCTAGAGTTTCATATCCGAGGTAGTTTTGAGTTCCGCCGCGAATACCTTTTTCTTGTCCACCACCAATAACTAACGGATGAAGTTTTCCAGGGTGTTTTGCAAGAAGAATTCCTGTTCCCGTTAGGGCCCCAAACTTATGTCCAGAAGTTACGGCGTAATCAATATTAGTTTTTTGAAAATCGAAGTGACACTTTCCAATGAATTGAGTGGTATCACAGAGAAATGGAACTTCATTTTTTGTACAGATTGAAGCAATCTCTTCAAACGGTTGAATAACTCCCGTTTCATTATTAGCGGCCATGATCGCGACTAGAGCGATTCTACCTTTAAACTCTTTTAGCCATTCTTTTAATTGATCAAAATCAATAACACCATTTGAAAGAGTTGGAACAATTTTATGAGTATAGCCTTTATTAACATAGAACTTTGCACAGTTGATGACTGCTGAGTGCTCTATTCCCGAAGTGATAACAATATTTTGTCCATCATCTTTTGCCGAATCTAGAACACTGTGGAAAACCTGTGTGATACCTTCAGTTGCACCAGAGTTGAAAATAACTTGTGTATATTTTGCGCCTAAAGTCTTGGCACAAATAGCGCGAGAATTTTCCATGGCTGTAAGAACTTTAGTACCGAGGCGATGAATAGAGTTTGGATTTGCAAATGGGCCGTCTTGAAGTCTCTTAATAAAGTATTCTTTAACGTCCTCACAAATAGGAGCACTTCCGTTGTAGTCAGCGTAAATCATTTCATCTTCCTTAAATATATGTGTGTAAGCTTTAACTTAATTCAAGCATTTTACTCAGGGCCTTCAGTGAAAGCTCTGTCGTTTTCTTATCTACTTGAATTACATTTATTGGCTTATCTTCCTTTATCGCTCTGAAACTGGCAAGTAGCCAGCGAGGTCTAACGCGATACATTGTCGTGCAGAGACATTGGTAAGGAGATAGTGAGATAATTTCTTTATCAGGAAAGTTTTGAGCAAGTCTATTGACGAGATTAATTTCTGTTCCAACAGCAAAGCTTGAACCAGCGGGAGCATCCTTAATTTTGTTAATAATATAAGCTGTCGATCCATTGTCATGTGCCGCCTTTACCACATCATGGGAACACTCTGGGTGGACGATGACAGTTGTTTGCGGTCTTTCTTTTTTGATATTCTCTACCTGAGCAGCAGTGAAGCCTTGGTGAACTGAACAGTAGCCGTACCAAAGAATAACTTTTGCCTTGGCAATTTGTTCTGCAGTTAAACCACCATTGTACATATTAGGATTATAGATAACCATCTCATCGAGACCGATTCCCATTTCTGCACAAGTATTTCTTCCTAGATGTTGGTCAGGGAAAAAGAGTAGCTTCTGCCCTTCTTTAAACGCCCATTCAATAATTGTTCTAGCATTTGAAGAAGTACAAATACTTCCATCGTTTTCACCGACAAAAGCTTTGAGGGCAGCAGAACAATTTATGTATGTAATTGGTACAATTTTTTCTTCTGTTGAGCTCTTCATAAACTCCCAGGCCTTGTCGATTTGTTCGCGGTTTGCCATATCGGCCATAGAGCATCCGGCCCTAAGGTCTGGAAGGATTACTTTTTGATTATCGCTTGTGAGCATATCAGCCGTTTCCGCCATGAAGTGAACTCCACAGAAAACGATGTATGGCTTATCAAGCTTCTCTGCATCTTGGGCGAGCTTTAGTGAGTCGCCCGTTACATCTGCAAATTGAATAACGTCATCTTGTTGATAGTGATGTCCAAGAACAACAACCTTATCTTTTAATTCTTCTTTTATTTTCTTTAACTCTACAAGCACTTCTTCATCAGAAAGTTCTTCTTCAGAAATTAATGGTAGGTGGTCTTTCTTATCTTCTTCAAACAAGTTGAGCATTTTCTTATCCAATTACTTTACGATTTCGTATCCGTTATTTTGCCAACCAAGAATTCCATCTTCTAGATTAGTTAGGTTTTCAAAATCTTCTCCAAGAAGAAATTGACAGGCATTGAGGCTTCTTCTTCCACTTCTACATTGAAGAATGAGGTTAGCACTCTTATCTTTTAATTCATTTGCATAGAGATCTGGAAACTGGCTAAGTGGAATAAACTTCGCTCCAGCAATATGACCTTCGTCCCATTCTTCCTGTTCACGACAGTCAATTAAAACGAGTTCTTCATTAGCATCAAGCATGGCCTTAAGCTCAGTTGAGTTGATAGATTTGATCATTATTTTCTCCCTTTTCTATGGCCCAAATATTGTTCATTTTTCTCATAATGTCCAGTAGAGTGATGCGTGGTGTTTAACTCTAAAAAAAAATTATCTTCTTTCTTTGACGAAGTGTGACTCATTTTTTACTATTTTAGTATGTTAGGTCTTTTTCGACCTTTAAAAGGCGCTGAAATTGGATATCAGCGTATTTAAGGAGTGATTCATGGAAGTTATCACAGTTGCCAATAATAAAGGCGGTGTTGGTAAAACAATGCAGTGTTATCAATTGGTATGTCACTTGGCCCACCAAGGAAATAAGGTTCTCGTAATTGACCTTGATTCTCAGGCCAACCTAAGTTCAACACTCGGAGTGCAAATTCAAAGAACTCTTATCCCTGAGTGGCTAATTGGCGATGTTCCTGCTGAGGATGTTGTTGTTAAGGCCGAAGGTGATGCTGAGTTTTACGACAATATAACGCTTGTTCCGTCGAGTAGACATCTTGCAAACCTCTCTAAGCTACTTATTCTTTCTGAAGGTGAGATTAGAAGAGATGCAGGAAGAAAAGAGCGTCTACTTAGATTAAGACTTCAAGAAGTTGCAGAAGATTATGACTATGTTGTTATCGACACACCTCCAATGCTTGGAGACGAGTTGATTATGGCGCTAGTTGCTTCTAATAGAATTCTTATTCCTACTCAAGCTCAAGATTATTCTATCGATGGTCTTGAAGAGTTAATGGATACTTTCGAGATTATTAAAGAGACAGAGAACCCTGGTTTAGATTTCTCAATTATCCCATCAATGGTTGATACGAGAAGAAAGATTGAGCAACAAAGGATTGTTGAACTTTCACAGTCTTTCAATATCACGCCACCTATTAGAAACCTTGTTCAAATGCAGGAGTCTATCTCAATGAGAAAGCCTGTTTTTATGATGGGTAATAGTAGTAGAGGGAAGCAGGATTATGATGCTCTTTGGGAGTCTCTTAATTTATAGTTAAATTTTAATCACAAGGATGTGGGGTAAAAACGTATGGCAAAGTCATTCGCGCCTAGAGTTTCAAAAAAGAAGAGAAAGACAATCGATCTTTCAGAGAATTTAAATCGTGATCTAATTAAGTTAGCCGATGATAGACTTCTATCGGGTGCAAAGTTAGATGAAATTCTTATTAAAGATATTATTGTAAAAGAGCAGGTTAGAACTAAGTTTAACGATGCTTCAATTAAAGAATTAGCTGCCAACATTAAAGTTAATGGTCTGATTCAACCACTTGTTCTTTATAAAACAAAGAAGGGATATACCTTAATTTGTGGTGAAAGAAGATATAGAGCAATGACTTCTATCAATATGAAGAAGTGTCCTTGCTTTGTTCTTGAGAATAAGACCGAAGAAGAATTGATGGCAATTCAATTCTCTGAAAACTCTTCAAGAGAAGCACTTCACTATATTGATAAGGCCGATGGTATTTTAAATTATCAAAAGGCAACTAAGGCCAGTGAAAGAAAAATCTGTGCTGCCCTTGGTATTTCAAAATCAGAAGTTCATAGATCACTTCTAATTGCTAGAATGCCTGCTAAGCTTAGAGAAGCTGCTAAGATCCACAATATTGAAAAATATGTTCTCTTAGAGCTTGATGCTCTTGAGAAATCTCCACTAAAGACAAAGCTAACTAAGCTTGTTCACACTGGAGAGATTACAAAGAGGTCACAACTTAAGAAAGCGATTAAGGGTGGTGTTGTCGCTGCAGGTACTAAGAAGAAAGCATCGACTTCTTCAGCAAAGAAGAAGAAGGCAACTCTTCCAAAAGGTCTTACGGCCAGTGCTTTCCTAAAGGCCATGAATATGAAGCAGAAAGATCTTAAGTTGGATAAGAAGACTAAGGACATCCTTAAGGCCCTAGTTGAAGAAACCAAAGATATGGTCGATCAATAAAATTCTACCTAAATTTGAGAGGAGCTTAGGCTCCTCTTTTAATTTCAGCCACTTAACTAAAAATTGATTAAAGCTTTGACATAAATCGACTCCCTGCAAAAGGATCTCTCTTCCCATCAACACTTCCATCTCGCTATTTTCACTGGTTATGCTAGAATAATTAGTGGGTTATATGAGTTTCATTTTAGAAACTCACTTTTTACAAAATTTGGTACGGCTATTGCACTATTTTTAAGTAGAGAAAGAGAAAACTACGAAAAATAGGGACTTGTATGAAGCAACGTATATGTAAAATTTTAACAGGCCGTCTAAACTTTAGACAAAGCAAAGTGGCAGTAACCACTCTCTTACTTTGCGCCTCTATTTCACAAGTAAGCGCTTTTGAATCTAAGAAAAGTGCAGAGAGTGAAAACTCTGAAATGCTCTCCTACCTTAATCCTTATAAGAGAATGGCCAGTAGAGGACCAAGTAACTTTGTTCCTGATGTAGAGGCCAGCGATAGACCTAATAATGTTGTCCTTTGGTACGAAAATATTCTTGTAGAAGATACAGCTGGTGTGATGAAGAAAATGAGAAATACATACCGAGACTGGGAGAAGACAGAAGAGTATGCAAGAAATTGGAATATGACTTCAACTGGACTGTATGAAATTAAAGATCAAGAAGACAGACAGAAGTACTTTAATAAGTATATTTTAAAGTACCTAGATAAGAGACTTTCTGGTGAGATTAAAGAGGCAGAAGAAGGCTCAACACTTCACCGTGTAGGTAAAGTTCAAAAAGCACTTAAACCTCAAACTAGAGTGGAAGTTTCTAAGAATTTAAAGTTTAAATTTAAGGCCAGAGTACTACAGGGAAAGGCCTTGATGTTTGTTGAAAACCCATGGGTTAATAATGAAACTTCTGTGAAGCTAGATGGAAGAGTAAATATCAATATCAATAAAGATATTGCCGCCTTGGGTCTTAAGGCCAACTTCGACTATAACGTGAATAAGAACGAGTATGAAGCAAGGCTTGATAAGCCTCTGACTGAAGAGATTACGGCGAGAATCTCCACTGCCAAGAAGAGGGAAATTGCCTCTAGCGGTGAAACTTTAGAGCTGTTCTTTAGCAAACCATTTTAATTTATTCAATAGAGCTGCACATTACTGTGCAGCACTTCTTTTCTTTAAAAAAATAATCCCAAAATTTCTTAAAAAATTGCTATTCAGTACTATTAAGTAGTAGTAGATTTGAAGCATTATTTTTTCGAATACGATTAGTTCAAGGGAGCCGTAATGAGCTTATTTGATGCGCCACTTTTTAAAGATGCTTACGAGCAACTAACACAAGCGGCAGATGTAATGGGTCTAGATAGAAATATTCTAGAAAGATTAAAATATCCAAAGAGAGCACTTCAAGTTGCCGTGCCAATTCGTCTTGATGATGGTTCAGTTAGAACTTTCCAAGGTTACAGAGTTCAGCACAATATGACTTTAGGTCCAGGAAAAGGTGGGATTCGTTTTCACCCAGGAGTTGACCTTTCTGAGACAGCTGCTCTTGCAATGCTTATGACATTTAAGTGTGCACTTGTTGGTCTACCTCTTGGTGGAGCAAAAGGTGGGATTGAAGTTGATCCTAATGAGTTATCAAGACAGGAGCTTCAATCTTTAACAAGAAGATATGCAACTGAGATCAATATGATTATTGGACCAAATGTTGATGTTCCTGCTCCAGATATCGGGACAGACGGACAAACAATGGCATGGTTCATGGATACTTATTCTCAGATTAAGGGTTATACTGTTCCAGGTGTTGTTACTGGTAAGCCAATTACGATTGGTGGATCACTAGGTAGAGCCGAGTCTACAGGTAAAGGTGTTGCTTACTGTGTGAACTTTGCTTGTCAAAAACTTGGAATGACAATCGATAAGAATACAACGATTGCTATTCACGGTTTTGGTAAGGTAGGTGTTCCTGCAGCTCAAGATCTTTCTGCTCAAGGAGCAAGAATTGTAGCGATTTCTGATGTATCAGGTGCTGTTTACAATAAAGACGGTCTCGATATTGAGAAGTGTTATGAGTGGACAAGACAAGGAAAGTACCTCAAGGATATGGAAGGTGTAGAGTTAATTTCAAACGCACAACTTCTAGAGCTTGATGTAGATGTTCTAATTCCTGCTGCGATTGATGGTGTTGTCACTAAAGAAAATGCTGGAAACGTAAAAGCAAAGATAGTTGCTGAAGGTGCAAACGGACCTTTAACTAGAGAAGCAATTGATATTATCACTAAGCGTGGTGGATTCATTATTCCAGATATCCTTTGTAACGCTGGTGGTGTTATTGTTTCTTACTTTGAGTGGGTTCAAGGGCTACAAAACTTCTTCTGGGATCTAGACCAGATTAACGGAAAGCTTCACGACATTCTTAAAGATTCATTTGATAATGTTTTTGATACAGCTACAAAGTATAATACAGATATGAAAAAAGCAGCTTTCATTGCAGCTCTAGCGAGACTTGAAAGAGCGATGAGACTTAGAGGTCTTTTCCCAGCTTAATAAATTGATGAGATCAATTTATCTGTTAACATTCTTATTTTTATTTTTACAATGGCCTTCATTCTCTAAAGTAATTGAGAATAAGGCCATTTCTCTTTCTAGGGAAATCTACCCCTTTAAAACTGTCTGTGGAGATATGGGATTTAAAGATAGTCTCATTGAGCAGGCCGTTGGAAATTCTAAAATTGATTGTACTTCAAGAGTTGTAAATATCTTAGACTTTTGTAAAAAGAAAACTTCAAAGAGACAAAACCTTATTAGAGGGAGAGTCGACGCTCTTACAAAGAATAATGTTGTTTGTGAATTTGCAAAATCTGTTGTTTTAAAAATAGATTGCAGTGGAGATAGTTTCAAGTGCACAAATAGGAAGAGACTTGATTGTGAAAACCTGAAGAAGGCTTTCGCTTACTCTCTAGTTCTAACTCACTCTGCCTATGACTCTAAAGTTTTAACATGTATTTATAGTGACGACGGACCATTAAAGCTCTAAGAGAAGATCGATATAATTGGCCTCTCCAAAGTGATGATCACCTTGTCCCCAGATATTACAATTTCTTTCCTTATCCAAGGTGTAATTTAACCCTGTTCCTCTAACAAGCACACCGACGATCTCATTTGTATTTGCATCGAAGATTGATGAACCTGAATTAACAGAGAATGAATCGAGGCTATGAGTAAAAGAGTCTTGTCCATTTAAGAAAGTAGTCTCACTAGTTATGTAACCATTGTCGTGATATTTCATAGGAAGACCAAAAGGAAAGCCAAGCATATAAATCTCACTTGAAAGTGAAATCCTTTTTCTCGCCAACTTAAGAATTTTACGATTCTTTGGAGCTTCCTTAAGTTCTAGTCGAGCAATATCTTTGTCTCCTGGGAAATCAAATGTGTACTGCTTTAATTTATTTATTTCAAATACGCTACTTTTCGGAACAACGATATGACTCTTTGTCTCAGCATTGAATTTATAATCAAAGACAATATAGTAATCCCTAATAGAATACCCGTGATCTTCATCAATACAGTGAGCTGCGGTTAGGATGTCTTTTCTTCCAATAAGAGAAGCGGAACAATTTGCGATCATCTTCTGCTCATTTACAAATCTCTCATCGCTACAAAAGTTCAAATCATCGACATAGCTAAGGCCATGAAGTTTATAGTCTCCATTTGGCAATTGAGTCATATTCTTTTTGGGGATGAGTGCTGCAATAGATTTTGCTATCTCTTGAATGTGTAGGGGAGAGTATTGGATCTCATGACGATCATCAGAATTAACGATACCACCATGGGCCACGAGAGAAATTAAAAAGAGAAAGATAAATTTTTGCATGGGTCTTTATATCAAATTATGTAACTGGCAAGGGAGCTTAAGTAAATTTTATAAGTACTGTTCATTTTTTGATCTAACTCTGTGGAATTATCTTCTTTACGCTTAATAACACCTCATTATTTCCATAACTTACTCCATCAGTTCAAGACAATTTCTTGTATGGTCTATATCCATTCATAGAGTTTTAGATGGAGATGAGAAGATGGAATCAAAAATAAAGGCCCTAACTATAAATAAGAATATCTATAAGACATATAATATCTTTGCCTATGCCTCTAAAGGAATCCCTGGTTTAGAGCTTAGAGTGGGGGCCAAGAACTCAAAGATATTGAAAGAGAAAATGATTTACTTAACCAGAATCTCATCAATAAAGATTCCCCTTAAGCGGTATGTAATTTGTGTAGAAGAGACGGGAGCACCCTTAGATAAGGATGAGTTAAAGTGGCTTGAGCTACCTATATTAATTCTCTATTGGTCTTTGGCCGAAGGGCTTCCAATTTCCAAGTTGGATGATTGCTTATGTGGCGGAGAAATCACTTTAGATGGTGTTGTGAGACCGCTGCAAATTCATGGTGAGTACTTGAAGTATTTTAACTCTGTAAAATGTGAAAAGGTGTGGAAAATAATAACAGGAAAAGGTCAGAAAGAGTGTTTAGGGCTAGTGAGGCTTCCAGTGGAGGAAATAGTACATCTTCCACTGGAGAGTGATCTCGCTAAATCGATAGGGTCTTAACTAGATTTATATACTGAGGTAAGTACTCAGATTTCTTTTCAAGACATTCATCAAAAGGCGCTGCCACAACGTGACCATTTCTGTAAGCCGTGACAAAAGAGTTATTCCCCTTTAATAATTCTTCAATGGCCAGATAGCCCATGCCAGAAGCTATAAAGCGATCCTGTCCAGAAGGGTTACCCCCTCTTTGAATATGTCCAAGAATACAAACATGAGAGTCGAGTTCAAAGTCGGCCTTTAGCTGTTCTTGGATTCTATGGCTTAACCCCTCTTTTTCACCTTCGGCAACAATAATAATTGAAGAGTTCTTTCCTCTTTTTATTCCTCTTTTAATGTCATTTGAAATCTCTTCAACATTAACATTCTCACTTGGAAGAACCACATTTTCCGCACCCGTACATACACCAACGTGAAGTGCGATAGCGGCAGACTTTCTTCCCATCACTTCAACAATGAAAGTTCTCTCGTGAGAAGAGGCCGTATCGCGGATTTTATCTACAGCATCGATAGCTGTCTGAACAGCGGTATCAAAGCCAATAGAGTAGTCAGTCCCAGAAATATCATTGTCAATTGTTCCTGGAATCCCCACCATAGGAATGCCATGCTCTGTATGAAGAGCGTAAGCTCCGTTAAAAGAACCGTTTCCTCCTATGACAATAAGAGCATCTATCTTCTTTCTCTTTAAAATATGGGCAGCTTCTTTTCTTGTCTCAGCTTCGTGAAACTCTGGGCAGCGAGAAGTTTGTAAAATAGTTCCCCCATGCTGGATAATATTCCCAACACTAGAAACATCGAGCTCTTTTATATTTCCTTCAAGCAGTCCGGAGAATCCTCTTTGAATTCCATAAACTTCAAGATTTGCATTGATCGCCGATCTCACTACTGAACGAATAGCGCAGTTCATACCTGGACTATCCCCACCACTACATAAAAGGCCAATTCTTTTTATTTCAGACATCTTCTTTCCTTACTTAAAAATGGATTTACCAGTAAACGAATCAGGTGATTCAATATTGAGAATACTTAAAACAGTAGGGGACACATCCATTAGGGCATGGCCTTCACCGTTTACTTCAAAGTCACAATCTTCTAACTCTCTATGAAAGACGCAAAAAGGAACAAGTGAATTTGTGTGAGAAGTATGAGGTGTGCCGTCTTCATAGACCATCTGGTCACTATTGCCATGATCGGCAGTAAGCAGAAGTGCCACCCCTTTTTCTCTACACTTTTCAACTAACTTCGCGACACATTGATCAAGGGCCTCTAGTGCTTTAACGGCAGCCTCAAAGTTTCCTGTATGACCAACCATGTCTGAATTGGCAAAATTTACGAGAGAGAATTTAATTTCGTCATCATCAAGCTTCTCTAAGAGCTTCTCTGTTACAAGGTAAGCACTCATTTCAGGCTTTTGATCATAAGTTGAAACTTCTTTAGGTGAAGGAATTAAAAAGTGCTCTTCATTTTCAAAAGGCTCTTTTCTTCCTCCATTAAAAAAGAATGTCACATGGGCATACTTCTCTGTCTCTGCAATTTTGAATTGTTTGATTCCTAGGCTAGAGACATATTCTGACATAACTCCTGCCAGTCGCTCCTTATCAAAGAGAATAGGCAATTCTACTTCATCAGGAATATAAGGAGTCATACATAGAAAGAAGTTCGGCTTAAATTCTCTTTCAAACTCATTAAAATCAGGATCATTAAAACAGAGTGACAATTGAATGGCCCTATCTGGTCTAAAGTTAATGAAGAAGACACTATCGCCTTCTTTCATCGCCATCTCCTTTGCGAAAAGAGTAGGAGTGATAAATTCGTCATAGATTTCTTTCTTATATTCTTCCTGAAGATATTCTAGCGGAGACTTTGTAGAAATATTGCCCTTTCCTGTGAAGGTGTCATAGGCAAGTTTAATTTTTTCCCACCTTCTGTCTCTGTCCATGCTAATTGAGCGACCTTGCATAGAAGCAAACTTCACTCCCTCTACCTGGTCCATTTCTTTGACATACTTATGACCAACGTCTCTGGCCGTATCTCTTCCATCCATAAAAGCATGGAAGAAAACTTCTAAATCACCCTCGAGGTTAAGCGCTTTAACGGCTTCCTTTATATGGTCAATATGAGAATGAACCCCTCCATCCGAAAGAAGACCCATAAGATGAACTCTCTTAGATCCCTTTCTTGCAGCTTCCTTTAGTGCATTCATCATCGGAAGAGTAGAGAATGTTCCATTGTCGATAGCTTCATTAATTCGAACAAGATCCTGTCTAACAGGTCTTCCCGCACCAAGGTTCATATGACCAACTTCAGAGTTACCAGTAACACCCTTGGGTAGACCAACTTTAACCCCTCCTGCTTCAATCTTTGTGAAAGGATAGTGCTTAAAGAGATTGGCCAAGTTGGGAGTGTTGGCATGTTTAACTGCATTCTTTAGGTCTGAATCGTTTAAACCATAGCCATCTAAAATGACTAAAAGTGCGCGGTCGCTAATATTCTTAATTGATTTCAAGCTTTACTCCATTTGAAATTTAGCTAATTTTACCTTATTACGAGCTAATGGTAAGGCCTAAAAAAGTGACTAAATTCTTCATATATCTAGACGTAAAATGACTAAATTTTAGACAGTGTTTAAATATATACCTATTAGGCAATCTCTAAGTTCCTGTTTGATGGTCTGCAAACTTGGCATTCTATTTGCTTTATAAATATTGAACTATTTTAAATTGTATAGGGAAAATACACTTTCGGAGGTGTGAGAGATGAAATTTAAAACAGCATTCCATTTATTGGTAGCCGCAACGATCGCCTTTGGCGTTACGTCCTGTGGTAGCGACAAGAACGAAGCAAACTCAGGAAGTACTACTGTGGTTAACACTCCATCTGTAGTAACTTCGGGAACTGGGAACGGCGCAAGAACAGCATCGGAGTTTTATACAGAAGTTTCAAACTATATGTTTGAGCAATCTAGTGAACCTGGACTTTACTCTTTTCCAAAAAACGTAACTTCAGGTGGCGGATTTGATTTCGATTTCTGCTGGGGATACGAAGACTGTATGCAAGATCAAATTGATCGTAGTCAATCTCAGGTGAATAATTACTACTGGCGTTTCTTAGATTCAGACGGGCAAACAGTTTATAGAAACTTCACTTCAAATGGCATTACATATGCTGCCCCAGATAGTGATGATCAATTTGGTAATACTTTAAGTTCTCTACGAGACGGATTACTTAGAATTATTTCTAATGCGTCACGTGCTGAGAAATCAAATGGGTATAGTTTTGTTAGTGTATCAACATCATCAAGTTCTGGTACGAGCAATATTGATTTGAATTGTTATTACTACCCACAAGCTTGTAATAACAATACTTATTCAAAGCACTTTAGGTTTAGGTATAATAACTATTGGTATGAAATTGACCTAACAAAATCGTTGATTAATAATCCTGTAAGAGTATACAGATAATAATAAGGAGAGCGAAATGCTCTCCTTTTTTTCTTTAGTTTCCCACTGCCACGAAAATTCAAAAGGCCTTATAATAATCTAGTATTTATTTTAAAAGGATTATTTTATGGCAAATTTCAAAACAGACTTAGCAGACATTTATTTCAACCTCTTTGATGTGAATAATGTTGGAGAGCATGCTCCGGACTATGGAGATGATGAACTTAAAGATATTGTAGAACAATTTAATAAGTTCACAGAAAATGAAATCTATCCAACTCGAATGGCCGGTGATGAAGAAGGTGTAAAGCTAGTAGATGGAAAGGTTATCGTTCCTTCATGTTTCCATGGACCTCATAAGCAATTCTATGAAAATGGATGGTACGCTCTTGGCTACCCTGAAGATATTGGAGGAATGCCTGCTCCTCATGGTGTTTCTATTGCCTGTAACTCAATTGCTATTGGAGCGAATGTTTCATTCTCTATGTACTATGGACTGACTCGTGGTGCGATGAATGTGATTCATCAAGTAGGCTCAAAAGAGCAAAAAGATTTCTTTATTCCTAAAATGATGAGTGGAGAGTGGGGAGGAACAATGTGTCTGACTGAGCCAGGAGCTGGTTCTGATGTTGGAGCATGTAAGTCTACTGCCAAACCACTGGATAACGGAAAGTATGCTATTAGTGGTGTGAAAATCTTTATTTCATCAGGAGAAAGTGATCTCTACGAAAATAATATTCACCTTGTGCTAGCGAAAACACCAGGTGCAGCAGAGGGAACAAAAGGGCTCTCACTCTTTATTGTTCCAAGATTTAATACTGAAACTGGTGAATCCAATAATGTTGTTTGTACAAAAATAGAAGAGAAGATGGGGATTCACGGCTCTGCCACTTGCGAGCTTACTTTTGGTGAAAATGGAGAGTGTGTAGGTGAGCTTATTGGTGAGGAGTTTGAAGGAATGGCCAATATGTTCATTATGATGAATGAGGCGAGACTTCTCTGTGGATTACAGGGAGAGGCTCAGGCCAATTTAGCCTATATGCTTACTGAGCAATACGCGAAAGAGAGAGCACAATTTGGCGTTGAAATTTGTAACCTTCCAGATGTGAGAAGACTTCTTCTAAGAATGAGAGCACTTTCTAGAGGAATGAGAGCTCTTACGATTTATACAGGAAATCTCTTTGATAAAGAAGCGAAGGGAGATGAAGTTGCTGCCAAAGAGATCGCTCTTTTAACTCCGATTTGTAAGGCCTATTGTTCGGATCAAGGTTTCAATGTTTCAGTTGATGCCGTACAGGTACACGGTGGTTATGGATTCTGTACAGAGTATGGAGTCGAGCAATTTATTAGAGATACAAAAATTGCGAGTATTTATGAGGGAACAAATGGAATTCAAGCGATTGACTTTGTAACTCGTAAGATTTTAAAGGATAAGGCTCAAACTTTCTTTGCGGTCGGTAAGAAAATTCAAGCAATCATGGCAAGTGATGAAGCGAAAGAATTTGAGCATGAGAACTCAATGATTGGAAAATCGATGGAGATGTCTGAAAAAGTTTTGGCAAAGTTCTCGGAAATGGCGGCCAAGAAAAATCATAATGGAATACTTTCTCACGCTACAGACTTCTTGGACTACTGCGGAAACCTCGTTGTTGCTTGGTTACTACTTGAGCACGCTTGTATTGCTAAAAAGAAAATGAGAGCAGGTTGTAGTGAAGAAGAGAAGAAGTATTACCAGTCTAAAATTGTCGACTTTAAGATCTTCTGCCAGTATCAGTTAGTTAAAAATATCGGTATTGGAAATAGTGTTCTCAATTTTGAAAACGATTTGATGGCGCTAGAGCTTTAAGCGAATTAGTGTTACTATCATTAGTGAATTTTAGAATTAGGAATATATGAACTCTTCGGAAATATTAAAAATAATTGAGCAATTCAATGAAACGACTCATGGTAGCTCCGATTATGACAAAGACGAATTCTTCTTAAGGGGAGAAAACTCGTCAAGTTTTGCACCACTTAAATATGTTCAGAAAAAGCTCGATGGATTAGGTGGAGTGGGCGCACTTTTAAAGCAAGGCTTTGTCTGTGATTCTCTTGAGTTATTTGAATTGGAGAATTTTTCAAGTTGGTATGAAAAGCAATTCTCAAAAAAACTAAAAAGAGGCCAAGGAAAGGATATATCAATTCTTGGTCTACCAGATAATAAGTCTATTCTCGATGCTGTTGAGACAGTTAATAAGTGTTATAGAATTCTTACTGAGCAGCAAATCCTGGTGAATGGAAAGAAGCTGCCTGTCCAATTGGGTGAGTGGTATTCAAAGTGCATTTTTGGATTACATCAAAAGAAGTCTACGTCTCAAAGAGGGTTTGATTTCTACTTAGATAAAAAGAGAGTAGAAGTTAAAGTTCACTGGGGTGATCACTCTTCACCAAAAGGTGTAAAAGTTAGAAAGAGTCTAGTTGAGCTTAGTGAATTCTGTGTCATCATTTATGTGGCGAAGAATTTTATGATTAGAGAAGTTTGCTTCCTAGACTCTGAGTTCATTAAGAGAAAATTCTCTGGAAAAGGGCATACTATCTTTTTAAAAGATGTTGATATCTCACCATACTTTTTCTCAAAGTCAGATAAGCATACAGATAAAGTTGTTAATGTGAATGCGCTTATGAAATATTCAAATCCAAACCTAGCGATGAAGTTAGTCGATAGGTTTGGAGGATAATTTTATCTAATGTCGTACTTTAGAAGTCGACACTCAATACCACCGTTAAAGAAAGGCTTTCTCATTGAAGTTTGAAGTGAGATGGCCTTGCGGTACTCTTGATCACTAGTTAAAACATAACAGCGAAAACCTTTGTAATTAGCTTTAAAGTTCTCACCGAGGTCATGGTAAAAAGCAGGCAGGTCTTCTTCTTGGGCCAGTCTCTCTCCGTATGGAGGGTTTGTGATAACAATCCCTGGAGCTTCATCAAATGGCTTAAGTTCAAGTGCATCGGCATTGTGAATTTCAACTAGGTCTTCTGGAAAGTTTGCAAGTCTCATGGACTTTCTAAAAACACTGAGGGCCTTATTTGAGATGTCACTACCAAAGAACTGACCACCTGGTAGTTGATTAATGCTCTCCTCTCCTTTTTTAAGAAGATCCATAGCATATTCTTCTAGGCGCTCTTGATGATCCTCTCTCTTATACCAAAGGTGATCTTGGAATGCGAAGACTTGAGACTTCTTAACAATAGGAAGAAGTTTAATCCACGCTCCCGGAAGATTCGCTGCTAGATAGAGAGCTTCTATAATAATTGTTCCCGATCCACACATAGGGTCCATGAAAATATCTTCATCTTTATTCCAATCTGTTGATTGAATGATGGCCGAAGCAAGATTCTCTCTCATAGGAGCTTCGTGACCATGAGGTCTATAGCCCCTGTGACTAAGAGGACTCCCACAAAGGTCTAGATAAATTCTATTAAACCATCCCTTCTGTCCTTTTATTCCTTCAATTCTTTGCAGAAAAGAAATATCAGGAGCATCTTTAGAGATATTTGGTCTTGGACCAACATTTTGGCGGAAGCTATCTACAATGGCATCTTTAAGTCTAAGCGACATAACCATCGAGTTATTAAAAAACTTATTTGCATCTCTATCAAAGAGTGTAGAAATTTTAAAAGTTTGATTAACTGAAAAGAGGTGGTGCCACCACTTATCTTTTGCAAGCGCATAGTGGTCGCTATCTTTTTCAAATTTATACTGATGAACTTCAAGGTAAACTCTACTGGCCAGTCTTGAATTAATGATTAACTCAATGACGTTCCACTGCTTTGCTTTAAAGCGTATACCTCCTGTAAATTGTTGAAAGTCTTCTCCGTCAAATTTCTTAATTTCTTCTAGGAGAAGCTCTTCTAATCCACCTGGGCACGAGGCGAAGTACCAACTAAGCCTCTCTGATTCACTAACTTTTTCTCTTGTTCTTTTCTTATTCATTATTATTCCTGTCATCCCAATAAACTTTCGCTTTGTTTAAAAGTTCTTGGTAACTATTGGCCATAAGTGGATTTAAACTTCCTTCTTTAAATCGCTTTATTCTCCATAGAGCGATTGAGAGAAATCCAATTACTATGGCCTTATCTAAATTTTCTTTTTCAAAAATACTTAATGGTCTTACTTCTTCATAGCCTTCTAAGTAGGACTTAATGAGAGAAGTATTAATTCTTCCTTTCTCAAGACAAGTTCCCGAGATCGAAATGCCTAAGTCGATTAGGTATTCACCAACACCGGCCTGTTCAAAATCTAATATCACTGCAAGGTGATTTTCATCAAAGAGTGTATTGTCGTAGTAGAGGTCCCCGTGAATAATACCCTTCTCAAGAGGAAGCTCAATGAAGCTAGCAAGCTTATCGGGAAAGAAGTAATTCACCATCTCATTGAAGTCATCTGGGCATTTTGGGCTATCGAGGTATTCGATAATCTCTGCTGGACCAAAGCCGACACTTTGGTGGGAGCGAACTTTTTCACTATCGCAATCGAGGCGGTGAAGAGTTGCTAGGCCCTTTCCTATTTCAAGGCAAGTTTGATCACACGGTCCAGGGGCAATTCCTTCAATGAAAGGAAAGATGACCCCGAAGTATTCGTCATAAGTATAAACATTTTCACCTTTAGTCGTCGTGAAAGGTCTAAGTGAAAACTTGAAACCAGATTCACTTAGAAGAGTGAGAATATCTTGTTCTTCTTTTAGGTGATCATATCCTTTATCGTTTGAAACTTTTAGGAGGTAAGTGCTCTGTGCAATCTCAACTTTGTAATTGGAATTTGAAATACCGAGCGAAAGAGAGCTGAGCTCATCAATTTTCCCTAAATCGTATAAATCAATAATATTCTGAGCGTCTTCTTTGCTCAGTTTTGTGTAATCACCCACAAAAGGCCCTTGTTGCGTTGTGTCCTCTGAAAATATGCTGATTTTTAGCTTTTTTAAGCCCTTAGGTCAACGACTTGGGTAAAGGTTTCTTGCTCCTATGGGGTTGTAAGTGTTATATTACTGGGGATTTTTACAATAAATCTTGGAGGATTAAATGGAATTTACTGACTACAAAGTAAAAGATATCTCACTTGCGGACTGGGGACGTAAGGAAATTACAATCGCTGAATCTGAAATGCCAGGTCTAATGGCACTTAGAGAAGAGTTTGGACCGTCTCAGCCACTAAAAGGTGCTAAGATTGCTGGTTGTCTTCACATGACAATTCAAACTGCAGTACTTATGGAGACACTTGTTGCTCTAGGTGCTGAAGTAAGATGGTCTTCTTGTAATATTTTCTCTACTCAAGATCACGCTGCTGCTGCTATGGCCGCTGCTGGAATTCCTGTTTTCGCATGGAAAGGTCTTACAGAAGAAGAGTTTGACTGGTGTATTGAGAAGACTCTTAAGTGGGCCGACGGTTCTGCACTTAATATGATTCTTGATGACGGTGGTGATTTAACGAATATGGTTCATGACAAATTCCCAGAGCTAATCGAAGGAATTAAAGGTCTTTCTGAAGAAACGACTACAGGTGTTCACAGACTTTATGAAAGAGTTGAAAAGGGAACACTTAAAATGCCTGCAATTAATATTAACGATTCAGTAACTAAGTCTAAGTTTGATAATCTTTACGGATGTAGAGAGTCACTTGTAGACGGAATCAAGAGAGCGACAGATGTAATGATCGCTGGAAAAGTTTGTGTTGTTGCTGGTTACGGTGATGTTGGAAAAGGTTCAGCTCAATCTCTTAAGGGATTAGGTGGACGTGTTATCGTTACTGAAATTGATCCAATCTGTGCACTTCAAGCTGCAATGGAAGGATTTGAAGTAATGCCAATGGATGATGCTGCTAAAATCGGAGACATCTTTGTTACAACAACTGGTTGTTACGATGTAATCGCTGCTCGTCACATGGATATGATGAAGGACAATGCTATTATTTCAAATATCGGTCACTTCGATAACGAAATTGATGTAGCTCACCTGAACAAAAACTACGACAAAGTAAATATTAAGCCACAAGTTGATCAGTATATTAGCAAAGACGGAAGAAGATTAATTCTTCTTGCTGAAGGTAGACTTGTGAACTTAGGTTGTGCAACTGGGCACCCATCATTTGTTATGTCTAACTCATTTACAAACCAAGTTATGGCGCAAATGGAGTTATGGGATAACTCTGATAAGTATGAAAACAAAGTTTACATGCTTCCTAAGCACCTTGATGAGAAAGTTGCAAGACTTCACCTTGAAAGAATTGGTGTAAGACTTGATACTCTTTCTAAAGATCAAGCGGCTTACTTATCAGTTCCTGTTGAAGGACCTTATAAGCCAAACCACTACAGATACTAATTGATAGTGACATGGCCTACTTTAAAGTAGGTCATGTTTTTTAGAACATCATATTCAAGCCTCGGAATGAATTCATGAAAATCTATATTGGCTGCGACCATGCAGCATTTGAAGAAAAAGAAATCTTAAAGAAATTCTTAACAGACTTAGGTCATCAAATTGATGATGTAGGAACTCATGAGAACTCACGTTGTGACTATCCTGATTACGCTAGTGCACTGGCTAAAGGTGTAGTGAGAGATGGCGTAAAAGGTATTCTTCTATGTGGCTCAGGGATTGGTGTTTCAATGGTTGCGAATCGCTACAAAGGAGCTAGAGCGGCTCTTTGTAGAACAGAGAAAGATGCAATACTTTCAATCGAGCACAATAATGCAAATATACTTTGTGTTGGTGCTAGAATAAATACAATGGATGAAATTAAAAGTATCACTAAGGCATGGCTTGGAGCTGAGTTTCAAGAAGGGCGACACACTGATAGAGTCGCAATGTTTAATGATATTGGAGAAGATGTATAATGTTTACTGCTGAGAGAGTCGCTTATATTTTTGCTTTAATTGTCGCTTTAGTTGGCGTTATCGGATCTCATATTGATGTAACTTGGTATGAGGGAACATTTGCCAGAGAAGATGGTTTTGTAGAGTGGTTAACAGTTATCGGATTGTTAACAGGAAGTTTTCTATGCTTTTACAGAATATCAATCCTAAGGCCATTTAGAGGGAAGCTCTTTCTCTTTTGTACTTTTATACTTGGTTGCCTATTCTTTTTTGGAGCAGGAGAAGAGATTTCGTGGGGACAAAGAATCTTTAATATTCAATCCTCGGATTTCTTTTTAACTCATAACTCTCAAGGGGAAACTAACTTACATAATCTCATTGTTGGCGGAACAAAGATTAATAAACTTATCTTTGGAACTATTCTTGGAATCTTAATTGGATTCTACTTTCTTATACTTCCATTTCTCTATAGAAAAGTTGAAAAGGTTAAGGCCATTGTCGACTCTATGGCAATGCCGCTTCCAAAGTACTTTCACATAATTGCTTATCTTGTTCTTGTTGCCCTTACTGAATTTATTCAGGGTGGTAAGAAGGGAGAAGTTCTTGAGTTTGGTGGAGTATGGATATTTGTCTTAATGACATTTGTTCCTTTCAATAGAGAGATCTTTTCAAGAAAGACTTTCGATAGGTAGTTGATTAAAATCCTCGTGATTTTTTGTGTCATGACACGTCTCTAAATTAAAAGATACCATCTAGGTTAGAACTTTAAATTTAGGACGGAACATGAAATATGCATTTCTATTAACTGCACTTATTTTCACATTTAATATCCATGCACACGAGAGCGATTTATCCTCTGCACCTAATTACTTAAATAAGATTGATCGTAGACTCAAGCCAGACTCTATAGAGATTACTAACTCAAGAGGATCTGACTCCCAGATAACTGCTGTTATTTTAAAGAATAATATTAGGGAAGATGTTTTAAATTTTAAATATACTGTTCCAAGCAAGGAAGAGTGCCTTTCTCAATCAAAAAACTTAGTAAAGATAGATCTTGATCTCGATAAATTTAAGATCGTAGGCGATTGGAATAGAGAGTACGAGCTTGAGTTCGAAGCCGACTGCTCTAAAGATTATAAGCTCATCTTTAACTATGATTCGCCAGCCGGAGAATATTTTAAAATTAGAAATATAGCTTATAGGATTTCTAAGAACTTAAAAGATATTAAACGTGATGAATTTCTTACGAGTAAAATTAAAATAAAATTTCCTAGTGGAGGAGATTATTATAACGGAACTGTAAATGTGACAAAGGGCTACCAATGGGACGTTGTAGGTCACGAAATAGGCCATGCTATCTATTCTCATGCCCGAATCGGTCGAAGCGCAGGGGGAAGTCATAGAATTGATGAGTGCTACTCTAAAGAGTTAGCGCTGAGTGAAGGCTGGGCCAGCTTCTTCTCTGCATGGGTCTCTGTCGATTTAAATGATCCTATGGCCAAGTTTGAGTATATGGTTCCTAGAAGAGCTCCTCTAGAGATTGAACATGTTCCAGGTGATGTTTGTACTGGTCCAACCAATGAGTGGAGAGTGTATTCATTTCTTTGGGATCTTATTGATTTAAATAATGATAATGAAAATGTGGAAATAAGTTTTAAAGATCTTTGGGATTTATCATTTAGGAAGTACTTTCCTTCAATAACTGATTTTAAAGATGAAATCTTAAAAGAAGGATTTGATCCCGTGCTAATTAATATAGTCTGGGATCAAAATATTGAAGGTAGATAAACTGGGTAAGTCCCAGTTTCTACTTTTATAATTTACCTAAGATCTTGTGAACTCTGAGGCGTAGAACTGAGAAGAGAGCTTCAAAGATTATTCCACCGGCCATCTTAGATTGACCATCTCTTCTCTCATAAAAAATAATCGGAACTTCTTTAACTCTTAATCCCTTTGACCAAACTTTATAATTCAATTCCAATTGGAAAATGTAACCCTTAGAAATGATCTTATCTAAGTTCAATGACTCAAGGGCCTTTCTTGTAAAGCACTTAAATCCGCCAGTCGTATCGTAGACTGGAATATTTGTAACAAAGCGAGTGTAGATAGAAGCTAAGTAAGAGAGGAGTAGTCTTCTAAATGGCCAGTTGATAATTCTGATTCCGTCGATATATCTTGAACCGATAACTAAGTCATTTGACTGAGCGGCCTCTAGAAGATCTGGTACCTGAGCAGGGTCATGAGAGAAGTCACAATCCATTTCGAAAACAAATTCATACTTTCTTTCAAGGGCCCATTTAAACCCTGTGACATAGGCCGTTCCAAGTCCAAGCTTCCCTGTTCTTTGGATCATGTGTAACTGCTCTGGGTACTGCTCTTGATACTTTTTCACTACATCTGCTGTTCCGTCTGGTGAACCGTCTTCAATAATGAGTAGGTGCACACCTTGGTGAAGCGAAAAGAGAGTTGTAATCATTCTCTCGATATTATCAATTTCGTTATATGTAGGAATAATGATGAGTGTTTTCTCAAATGGCAGCAAAATGAACTCCAGCTAATTAAAAATCTTTTAATTATTCTTACATTTTGGGCATCTATTTAGCAATGACTCGCGGTAGAGATTTGAGGATTTATAGAAAATATCAAGTGCTTTTTGACCCGCGTTAGACTGAATAAGCCAAGAGATTTTTTTGACTTTAGGATTTAGAGTGATCAAGTACTCGATAACCTTAGCACCCTTTAGAACCTGGTCCTTACTAAGAAGTAAGTGAACTTCTTTCTTGCATTGTTCATAATTTAAAATAGGGAAGTCTTGATAGAGATTCGAATTGGAGAGAGGCTCGAGCTTTATATGTTCCGTAGACTCCATTCTTGCAATTGAGTTCGCAAATCTCTCGCATAGTGGGCATTCACTATCGAAGAGGAGAATGGGGGAGAATTCTTTTCTCTCGTAAACTTCTTCCATGAAAACAGTGTCCTATTTAATATATTCTAAGCGTCTCCATCCTGAGACTTGGTATCTTCTAGAGATAATATCAAAAATCTTTCTATCACTATTCTTAGATATCTGTGCCTGTTTCTCTGCTTGCTCTGCAAATTTTAAAACGGCTTGATTATTTTTCTTCTTTTTCTTTTTTAGACCAAAGCGAGAGAGAAAGTCAGGCTTCTTTGTCGTTGCCTTTCTTTGGTTAGAGTTAATTCCATCGCCGCCGGAAAAAGTTAGAACGTTGCTCTTCTTCTTTCTATTAGAGTTGGAATAATTTCTTCTGCTGTTGTTAAAGTTTCCATTAAACTTTGCCATATTCTTTTTTGCTTCAGGTGAAACTGAAGTTGTTGCTACCTTGGTTGCTAAATTTGCAGGCAGTCCCATCTCTTGAAGAAACTTAGCCTCTGATTTTTGAGCAGGAGATAGAATTGTATTGGGCTCTAGTTCAACTTTACTATCAAGCTCTCTAAGCTTTGCGAGAGCATTATTAAGATTAGTCTGTGTTGAGCTTAAGTTCTTCCCTGTGAGCTCTCCTTTTGAAAGAGAGCTAAAGTCACTTAGTGCAGGTGAAGAAAGAAAACTCTGACCATTAAACCCTGTAATAGTCGTCATAACTTTCTCATCAATACATGTATTGGTTTGAGCACATTTACAATCAGGGTCTTCTTTTAATTGATTATCTACACAAGTGACGATCTCAGAAGTATAGGCAATAGGTTTACCATTTATTTGTGGAACACAATACTGAGCGTAGTCAGGTCTCTTCTTTGAGGTTTCCTCTTCACAGAAACACTCTCTCTCTGTAATTGGATTACAGTCGCCCTTGCCTGGTAGTTTATTGGCAATGGCCCTTGTTTTTTCAGCATAGTCTTCATGAGCACCAATTTGATCATAATAGAACTTTGTTAAAAGTGTTGAGGCACCAAGTTTCATTAAGTTACTTGTACTTCCCCAAGATGCACTTGATAGAGAGAGCATTCCCACATAGCAGGCTGTTCCGGCTCCCCATCCCGTTGTTTGAATTTTTGCTGTTTTGGCGCGGCTATCATGATTGGCAGCGGCCTTTAGAAGAGAATCCCTTTGTTGAGTATCTTCTTTACTAGGTAAACTGCTTAGGGTTTGTTGATCAGAAGTCGTATTAAACATCCCAATTGCCTCTGTGGCCATTGGGATATACTTACAGTAATCCTTTTGCTCGTCCTTTTCCCCGTTAGCATTATTGTTTCCAGAGTTATTCGCATCTCCACTACTTGCAGCTTCGGCTTCTTTGGCTTTTTCTGCTGATGACTTGGCCCACTCACTCTTGGTGGTACTCAATTCACCGCCGGCTGTCCCCATGATCATGACGTAAGCTTTCGAGAGAGCGCTTACCATTGAAGACTTCATTCCCATAAACTTTGGGTCGGCCTTATTTCCTAGACAAGCATCTTCAGTATCAGAGTCGGCAGTACACTCTTCTTCATAAATTCTCTGGACTCTTTGATCGTGAACAAAATTCTCAGAAAGATCCTTATCTTGATCAGTTAAGTTAGACGGATCATGGTCAGGTCCATACTTCGTATCCATGACAGCTTGGGCCCCAATTTGGAGAGATAGTGTCATTGTGAGTAATGTTATTAAGAGCTTACGCTTCATCTGAATATCCTTATTTCAATACCTTATCATTTTATCATGGGTGGGAAATTGGGCCTATGGGAAAATCTCACCCCTTATGTAAAATGTTTAATATCGGGAACTTAACAATGGGGTATAGGGGTGTTATAGTTTTGCCTAGGTGCAAAGAAAAGTTGACGTTTGATCCCATCGAGAGAATTTGGTACAAGGTATAGTATGACAGCAAAAACACATGAAATAGAATTATCACACTCAATGGCCCACTACCTTTTAACGATCCATAAGTTAAAGGAGAGTAGAGGTTTTGCTAGAGTTACTGATATTGCAAAAGATCTCGGTCTAACAAAGGGAAGTGTATCTACGGCCCTTAATAACTTGAAGAAGAAAGGCTTTGTCGAAGAGGAAGAAGACTGTAAGTTTTTAATCCTAACAGACAAGGGTCACGATGAAGTTCATAGAATTCTTTCTTCAAGAACTCTTCTATACTACTTCTTAAAAGACTTTGTTGGAGTAAGTGAAGATACTGCTGAGCGCGACTCGTGCCTTATGGAGCACCTCATGAGTTCTGAGACTAGTACAAAGTTCTTTGATTTCATGAAGAACCTTGCTTGTACTTGTGAGAGAATTGAAAAAGAAGGTGGCAAAGTTCCTACTGGGTTTAACTTCCAGTCGTCGCTAGACTTCTGCGAATTTGATTCCGCTGAGAAGTTCTTTGAAAGCCAAACTGGTGATTCTCATCTAAGTGAAAAAGAGTAATTTATTATTCATCTCTATTTTGTTCTTAGCTCAAAGCAAACTCTTTGCCGTTGAGCTAAGGCAGTATTGTTTCCCAAGAAGTACCTCCCTCACTGAAGTTAAGAGATATTTAAATCAAATTAAACTTGATGGAGATATTATTAATATCAATAACTCCCTTCATTGCTTAACCGTAGGGGTTGAGGAGAAACGAGTCGGATTGTTTCAAAAGTTTCTGAGTATGAACTATAAGTTTACTACCAGAGGAGACAACACGATTTCTAAGAATGAATGTCAATTTGAAGTTGAAACTCTTAGGAGTGGAGATAAGAAAACTCGAGGCTTGAAGGTAGGCTCTAGAAATGACGTTAGAGATAGAGACTCTAGCTATAGTGGCAAGTCGACCAGTAGTATTAGAGTTGTTGAGGGGAAACTCGCTCAACTCTTCGTAAATGATACCCTAATCGCAATCTCTTGTAGCGTTCGAGGACGAGTGACTGAGGTAAGTATTAATCTTGGTACAAAGAAAACGAATCTTGTAACGACAATTCAAATTAGAAAAGGGCAAAGAGTTGACCTTGGAAGTGTTGTTCAAGATCTATCCAATAAAAATTCAGAAGTTTCTCTTTCAAAAGGTATTCAGTACTCAAAAACTACTGGAGAGAAAAGAGATCAGGTTTATCTTATCTTAAAATAATTCAATGTTTTGTTTCATCAAATACCTCTATCGTATATGATTAAATGTACTTTAATTTACAATGGCGTGGTAAATGGCGAATAAAAATTACTTTGATGATTTGAAGAAAATGTTACTTGAGTTAAGCTCAGAAAAAAAACGAGGATTAATTCTAGGAAGTATAAGTCTCTTCTTTCTTTTCTTCTCTTACCCAATGATTAGAAGTGCTGCCGAGGCCATATTTCTAGATACGTATGGAGCTAAGAAATCTCCACATGTTTGGTTCTATTCAATCATAGCTCTTAGCTTTACAGTTACTCTCTTTAATAAATTTCAAACCAATAACTCTGTTCACAAAGTCTATTGGGGAATTGGTTCAATCACCGCAGTTATTTTCTGTATTGCACTCTACTTTCTGCACAGCGGGCAGAATATCTTTGCTTACATCTTCTATATTTGGAAAGAAGTCTACATTGTCTTAATGGTTCACTCAGTTCTGGCATTCATAAATTCGATTCTTAGCTATAAAGTTGCAAAGACAATTTATGGCCCTATGGGTGCGCTGGGTTCAATTGGGGGAATTCTTGGAGGGGTGATTACTTCAAGCTCTTCCTCTGTTCTAGGTGGAGCGGAGGGAATTGCGCTAATAGGTACATTCTTTATTTTAATTTCATGCTCATTCTTTCAAATGACGGGAACAAAGTTTGATCAATTAGATAAAATTGATAATAGAAAGAATGAGTCTCCATTGCACTCTATTTTAGAAGTTAAGAATTATGTCTTTCTCATTGCCTTAGTTATCATTTTGACTCAGTTCTGTATTAACCTTACGAATTTTAAATTCAATATTCTACTGGAGAGGTTCGTACACACTAAGAGTGAGAAAGTTTCTTATTTAGGAAATCTATACTCCGCTATAAATGGAATCTCTCTCTTTATGCAAGTTCTCATTATTCCGCTTCTCTTCAATATTGTAAAAAATAGGACAATCCACTTCTTTATTCCTATTTTCTTCTTTCTGGTCTCGGGGTTAAGTTTTTCATTTGGAGGGGCAACTCTCTTTCCTGTGATGCTCACTTTCGTGCTCTTCAAAGGGACTGACTACTCATTGTTCGCAGCGGCAAAAGAGATGCTATATTTTCCACTTATCGCTAGACAAAAGTTTGGGGCGAAGTATGTTGTTGATATGCTGATCTATAGGATGGCAAAAGGGGTCATTTCTCTTGTTTTAGTGTTCTATCAAAGCGAAACCTTCGTAGAATATTGCTTGGCCATTTGTCTAATTGCATGGATTTTTGTATTAATTCCATTGTTTAGACAACAAGAGAAAGTATTAAATCAAAATAAGGAGTATTTATGAATCCAATACTTAATGAATATAAGACAGTTTTCGCAACTGTACCATTTGAAGAAATTAAAAATGAACACTTTCTTCCTGCGCTTGAAGAGGGGATTCGTTTAGGTAAAGAGAATATCGAAAAAATCAAAAGTAATACTGAAGAGGCGACTTTTGAAAATACAATTCTTGCACTTGAGAACTCAAGCGAAATCTTAGATAAGACAGCAGAAGTATTTTTCAATCTTCTTTCTGCAGAAACAAATGATGAGCTACAAGAGATTGCAAAAGAATTTTCTCCAAAGCTAACTGCTTATGGAAATGACGTAGGTCTTGATGCTGATTTATTTGTAAAGATTAAGGCGGTTTGGGACAAAAAAGATTCTTTAAATTTAGATGCTGAAGATCTAAAGCTTTTAGAAAAGAATTATAAATCTTTTGTTAGAAATGGAGCTCTTTTAAATGAAGAAGGAAAAGAGAAGTTAAGAAAGATCGATGAAGAACTTTCAACTTTAGGTCTTAAGTTTGGAGACAATAATCTAAAAGAGACAAATAAATTTATTATGGTTCTTGATTCTGAGGACGATCTGAAGGGGCTACCGGCCGGTGAAGTTGAAGCGGCTGCAATGCTTGCTAAAGAGAAAGGCCACGAAGGAAAGTGGGCAGTAACTCTAGATTATCCAAGCTTAATTCCTTTCATGACTTATGCTGAGAATAGAGAGCTTAGAAAAAGACTTTATATGGCCAACGGGACTAAGTCTTGTAAGGGTGACGAATTAGATAATAAAGAAGTTATAAAGAGAATGGCGGAGCTAAGACATCAAAGAGCAAAACTTCTTGGTTATGAGTCACACGCTCACTTTACTCTTGAAGAGAGAATGGCCGCTAATCCAAAAACAGTAACAGATTTCTTAGATGATTTCTTATCAAAAGCAAAAGATCAGGCCAAGAAAGAAATTGAAGACCTTCAAAAATATGCAGTTGAAAATGGTGGGCCGAGTGATTTACAAAACTGGGACTATGCTTTTTGGGCAGAGAAGTTGAAGAAAGATAAGTTTAGTATTGATGATGAAATGCTAAAGCCATACTTCAAATTAGAGAATGTTATTGATGGTGTTTTTCAAGTTGCAAATAAACTTTACGGTCTTAATTTTAAAAAGAACGATGAGATGCAAAAGTATCACAAAGATGTGATGACTTATGAAGTAACTGATGAGTCTGGAAGACATATTGCTGTATTCTATGCAGACTTTTTCCCAAGAGCTGGAAAGAGAAATGGTGCATGGATGACTGCTTATAGAGGTCAGTCAAATGTTGATGGAGTAGAGAAGAGACCACATATCTCAATTGTTTGTAACTTTACTAAACCAACTGAGACGAAGCCTTCGCTTCTAACATTTAATGAAGTGACAACTCTCTTCCACGAATTTGGACACGCTCTTCATGGAATGCTAGCGGATACGAAGTATGAAAGTCTTTCTGGGACAAATGTATTTTGGGACTTTGTAGAGTTACCTTCACAGATTCTTGAGAACTGGGCCTATGAAAAAGAGTGTCTCGACTTATTTGCGAAACACTATGAGACGGGAGAAGTTATTCCTAGTGAATTAATTCAGAAGATCAAAGATAGTGCCACTTTCCATGAGGGAAGAGCTACTCTTAGACAGATAAGTTTCTGTTTATTAGATATGGCATGGCATAGTGGTGATACGACTGCAATTTCTAATCCTGAAACTTTTGAGAAAGAAGCGATGAAGCCAGCTAGCTTATTACCAGATGTAGATGGAACAATGATGTCTACATCTTTTGGCCATATCTTTGCCGGTGGATATTCATCAGGGTATTACTCATATAAGTGGGCCGAGGTTCTTGACGCTGATGCATTTGAACACTTTAAAGAAAATGGTATCTTCAATAGAGAAATTGCCACTAAGTTCAAAGATAATATTTTATCTAAAGGTGGAACTGAGCATCCGATGGAACTTTATAAGAAGTTTAGAGGAGCTGAGCCAACACCTGATGCTCTCCTTAGAAGAGGCGGATTAATTTAACGAATAAAAGAATGCACTCGCTTTATAGCGAGTGCTTTTTAAAGATATCTAAACTTGCCTTCCAAACGTGATTCTCTTCACCTTCATTTGCTAAATTAATTAGATGCTCAATAAGTTGAGATGAAAAATCAATAGAACTCTCTCTAGGTAGTAGAGAGGGAAGATTATCCACAGCTAATAGCTCTAAGTCACAAGTCTTTAAGAATGGCTCTTTCCAAGAAGTAATATGATCATAAATTGGAATAGGATTTAGGTCACTGGTTGGGTCGCAACTCACGTCACCGATGATAGAGAGCTTTTTATTGGTTTGTAACATTTCTCTTGAAACAAAGGGAGGAATCTTTGTGGTCATCAAGACACAGTTAATAAAGATGTCATGCATTTTTATTTCTGGAAATGGACCGCCTCTCTTAGTTTCTTCGTAGTCCCAAGAAGTAGTCTCTACCCCAAAGTGATCAAAAACTTCCTTTGCTCCTGAACCACATCGACCGAGAGCACCGATGACTATCGCCTTAGGTTCTTGGCCTGCATCCTTTCTATGCTTTGTAATTTGTGAATAAAGCTCTTCTATATTTTCAAAAGATTTTAACTCTAAGTAGTTTTGCCCAGACTGCTTTTGATAAAAACGATCTAGACTAATGGCCGCACCAATGAAGCCTGCCCACTTTCCAAATGCTGCAACTCTTCGCCCGTCTTTTCCTACAAGATACTCTAGGTCAAAGTGCTTACCGCCACCACTTGTATAGCGCTTAATTACTTCCTTTGCTCCACTTTGTCCCTTGTAGATATGGGCAAAGTAAATATGTCTATGCTCTAGAGAGAAGTCATCTACAGGTAGCTCCTTAAGTCCTAAGATAAAGGATTCCTTGTCTTCATTTATCCACGATTTCTCTTCAATGAGCTCACAGCCAATATCAATATACTCTTTATTTTTAAATATTCTGTCGCTACAGGCCTCAACTTTAACTTTATGACCTAGGTCTAGGAGTTTCTTTGCATCACTTGGTGTAAGAGGTGTTCTTCTCTCTGAATTTTTAAATTCTTTTCTTAAGATAAATGTAGCACTCATTTTTCTTCCTTAAATCATTCGATCTTGAAATTCTTTTACTGAAGTTTCATATTCACTAATAAGTCTATCGACTATAACTTTAATAGGTTCGATATTGTGAGAGAACTCTATTGATGGTCCCGCACACCAAACTGTTTTAAAAGTAGCAGAGAAGGCGGCTTTCTCAATGGCCTTCATTCCCTTGTAGTAAGTAAGCATCTTGGCATACTTCTTTAACTGCTTATTCTTATTCAAATAAGATTCAACAAAATTTTGCTCAGTTCCTATTTTTTGAACATATGGTGTATTGATCACAGTACATGGAGTACCAGAAACTCTTGAAGTCATAACAATATCTTTAGCACCAAAGTCTACAGCAGCTTGCTTATATTCTTGAGACACTCCACTCTCAACAGTCGCAATAAATGGAGAACCAATTGAGGCACCCTCTGCTCCTAGAGCTAGAGTTGAAAAGAGAGCTGAACCTGTACCAACTCCACCTGCACTTATCACAGGAATTTTACAATGCTCTCTTAAGAGTGGAACGAGAATAGAAGTTGGAGTTGGGCCTGCGTGCCCACCTGCTCCAGAGTTTACTGCAATAAGTGCATCTGCCCCAAGAGACTCAACTTTCTTTGCGTATTCTAAATCGACAATATCGCAAATGACCTTAGTGCCCTTAGCACCGCATTTCTTAATAACTTCTTCGGGACTTCCTAGGGAAGTTATGATGAAGTCAGGGACATATTTCTCACAAATTTCTATTTGCTTCTTTAGATGAACATTTGATTTATTCACGATGAGATTTATACCAAAAGGTCCCTCGCATTTTTCTTTTAACTCCTTAATCCCTTCTTCGAAAAGCTCTGGAGTTCTCCAGTTGAGAGCGGGAATACAGCCCATAATTCCACATTTAGATGCTTCAATTAACATTTCATTATTAGAAACGAGAAACATAGGTGCCATAATGATGGGATATTTAATTTTAAAGGTCTCTGTAAGCCACGTTTTTATCATGGTTTTTCTCCATATTGTCATCTTAAGTAGTTGTATTTATTCTTACATATATGCCGTTTGGCATAAAGTTTTATTTTGTAAGAACTTATTTGCAGTATTTGAGAAGAGTCTGCTCTACAATAGTTAAAAAAGATCAGGAAGATTTTTTAATTAGGAGAAATACAATGAAGAATTCGTTGAGATGGATTTCACTTTCTTTACTCTTAAGCGCATCAGTAAATGCTGCCCCAAGTAAGAAATTAATCACAATTGATAGCGACGCGGTGAACTTCACTAATAAAATGTTCGCGCAAAAAATGATGAAAATTAAAAGTGTTGAGGGAATCTCTTTACTAGAGATTGATGAGAACTCAATTGAAGAACTTAGTCATGAGATGCATGAGAAGTTTCATAGATGTGGTGGCTTCATGGTTCACGACTCAATTGAAGATGCTCTAGAAACTTTAAACTCTAGTGAGCTAAGAAATTTTGCCAAGTCAGCTCCATTTGCAGACTATTCAATTACAGAAGAAGACACAGTAAAAGAGCTAATCACTCAAGTAAGTGAAAAGAATATTACTGAAGTGATCAAGAAATTATCTAGCTACAAAAATAGATACTATAAGTCACAAAGTGGAGTTGATGCTGTTCACTGGATTCGCGATCGTTGGACAAGTCTAGTTGCCCATAGAAGTGATGCCAAGGTTGAGCTCTACGAGCACTCTAGCTGGGATCAGCCTTCAGTTATTCTAACAATTGAGGGAACAACTGATGAGACGATTGTTATTGGTGGTCACGCTGACTCAATAGCAGGTTTCTGGGGAAGAGCGAATGCTCACGCTCCTGGAGCAGATGACAACGCTTCTGGTATTGCTACAATGACTGAGGTTATTAGAGTATTTGCGAACTCTGGATATAAGCCAACAAAGACAATTAAGTTTATGGGCTATGCAGCTGAAGAAGTAGGACTTCTAGGTTCAAAGGCCATTGCGAAAGAAATGAAGCAAAAGAATGCAAATATTGTAGGAGTTCTACAATTAGATATGACGAACTTCAAAGGTTCTGACTTAGATATCGTTATGATGACTGATTACACTAATCAGCAACAAAATGAATTTATTGGAACTCTCTTAGATAAGTATTTACCAACTGTGAGTTGGGGATATGATAGATGTGGATATGGTTGTTCTGATCACGCATCATGGCATGGACAAGGCTTCCCAGCTTCAATGCCTTTTGAGTCAAAGAAAAGAGATATGAATCACAATATTCATACTGCTCGTGATACAATAGAACAATCTAGAGGTGGTTCTCTTCACGCAGTAAAGTTTGCGAAGCTTGCTCTAGCATATGCAGTAGAGCTGGATCGTTAGACTGATTTAAGACTGTAAGTTATGATGGGCCACTAAACTTTTTAATGGAGTAAACGTGGCCCAATCTGAGGTTCCTTCACTGGTAGATTTTGAAGAAGTAAAAAATCTACTCGAGTCAGAAAGAAAAACAATAATTAAAATTAATAGCTTTAGTGATGATGAAGAGTATGTTCGCTCAACTGAGGACGCCGCTCTAATTTTGGACTTTATAAAAGAAGTTCAACAATCCCTTCACACTTTCTTTTTAGAGTTTCCTTCACTCGTACCTCTTTTTGGAAAAGAGTACACAACATTCTATGACTTTGTTCAAAGAGAAAATGTTCTCGATTTAATATTTCTAGATGATTGTATGTTTCCTGAGCAGGAGAGATATTACTTTGGTCAAGATGGAGGGATTAGTTTAAATATTCTCTCTCTTCACCAAAAAGCTTTCTTTGAGTGGATGCAAAAGGTTAAAGATAACCACTTAAACTCTCAGGCAAAGATACTGGAGAAATTCTCACTCTCTTTAAAGATGTCTGATCTAGACTGCCAATGTTTATCTTGTAACGCTAACTATAGAACGAGACTAAGAGAATTTATTTTTGAATCTTGTATCGAAAATATTGAAAAGTCTTACGAGAAAATTGAAGGTGCTTTAAACAGACCTATAGAAGAGATCGGGGATATATATAATTCACTTCAAAAAGAATTGGATAAGACTGTCTTTAAGGCCCGAAATAAACTTAAGAGATCATCTCTTAATAGATTAGAGTCTCAAATTAAAAATAATCTAAGTGATAGATTTGATTATCCAAGTGATCTTGCTAAAGATCATTCTAGAAATATCATTCCTTATCTAAGAGATTGGCTTAATAATAATGATCTCTCAGAAGACCTTATTGAAGATAAGGAATACGAGAAATTTTTCTCTCAACTAGGTTCAAACCTTTGGAAGGGAAAGAAGTACTTACAAAGAGAGTTTAGAAAATTTGTAAGGGCCATTGTTGTTTTGAAGAAGAAAGATGTCTCTTCCAAAATCTTAAATGATTATCTTGGAGAGTTCTGGCTTCACTCTAATGCGAGAGATATCAAGAGAACAATTATTTATCACATGGGGCCAACAAATTCAGGAAAGACTTATCATGCAATTGAAGCTCTTAGTAAGGCAAAGACTGGTTGTTACCTTGCGCCACTAAGACTCTTGGCTGGAGAGCTCTACGATACGCTAAACTCTAAGGGTGCGAAGACAACTCTACTAACAGGTGAAGAGGTAATAGAGAATGAGGGAGCAACTCATTTCTCATCTACAATTGAGATGGCCCGCTTTGGTGAAGTATTCGATTGTTGTGTCATTGATGAAATTCAAATGATCACCGACAAGCAAAGAGGATGGGCCTGGACTCGTGCTCTTGTAAATATATTCTCTCCCGAGATTCATGTTTGTGGTGACCCTTCTGCATATGAGTTGGTAAAGCAAATTGCTGACCTATGTGGAGATGAGTTAGTCGTCAAAGAATATACTAGAATGACTGAACTCAATGTTCAGCCTAAGCCAATAGTTGTTGGACAACTTGAAAAAAATGACGCTCTTATTGTTTTCTCTAGAAGAAATGCTCTTCGCTTTAAAAGAGATCTTGAAAAAGTTGGATTTAAAGTTTCCATTGTCTATGGAAGATTAAGTCCTGAGGTAAGAAGGGAGCAGGCTAGAAAATTTGACGAGGGTGAGACTGATATTATCGTCTCTACTGATGCAATCTCTATGGGTATGAATTTACCTGTTAGACGTATTGTCTTTTCAACACTCTCAAAGTTCATTGATGGTCATGAGTTTATAATTTCTCAAAGTGAAATTAAGCAAATTGCTGGGCGAGCTGGCCGATTCGGTAGATTCCCAACTGGTTTTGTGACGACACTTTCAAAAGTAGAAAACGGAATAAAAGAAATTAATGATGCTCTAAGTGCAGAGTTATCTCAATCAACTCAATGTATGGTTGGACCAGATTTAGATATTTATAATAAAGTTAACAATGCGCTAGCTGATAATAATCTTCCAGACCTTAAACTTTCTGAATTCCTACGACTCTTCCACACAATGGACTTTAAAAAGCCATTCTACTGTGTGCAATTAAAAGAGATGATTGAACTCGCTGAGATGGTTGAGGATACGGATACAGAGGGTGCTCTTTCATCTTCTGAAATCTTTGGTTTCGCCTGTGCTCCAGTTAATCAAGGGCTGTTGGAACATGTTCAATACTATATGTGGATACTTTCACATTATGTTAAGTCTCAAGACATTTTAAATGAGCCAATAGACTCTAAATCTAGTGACATTGATTATCTTGAAACATCAATTAAGTGTGTGGAGCTATATCAGTGGCTTGCTAGACATTTTAGCAATAAGAATTTTCTCTTCAATGAATCAGACCTTCTTGAAAATAAAGGGCTGGCCGTTGATAGACTTAATACCTTACTCTCTGAAAAAATTGTTCCAACTTGCTCAAGTTGTGGAGTGAAACTAGGAGAGAAGCATAAATTCGCCATCTGTGAAGATTGTTTTCAGCAAAGACGTTTTAGTCGAAGAGGTGGTGGACCTAGAAAAGGTAGAGGGAACTCTAAAGCTCAAGCCTTTAAGAAAGGATTACCGCCAAGAAAAGGTGGTAAGAAGACTGGCTTTAAGAAGAAGAGAAAGTTTAGTGGGAAGAAGAACTAGCTAATGAATATTGACGAGTACGCTAGAACTCTTCTCTTTTCTACGAACTTAGAGGATAAGCTTTTAAGTCCTAAAGTTATTTCTAGCTTCAATAGTTTTGAAATTGTAGACCGTCCGCTTTCTCCTGGAAGAGATAAGTTAATTTCTTTTTCTACAAAGCAGACAAAGTTTCCAAAGCCTAAAACGCTTCATATTCCAGAGAGAAGAGCTACTGCGCTACACTTCTTCGCTAATCATGAATTGCTTGCAATAGAGATGATGGCCGCGGCAATACTTTGCTTACCAACGAGAAATGAACTAGACCTAAAAGCGAAGAAAGGGCTCCTTGCGACTATCGCTGATGAACAAAAGCACTTTCTCCTTTATAAAAAGAGAATGGAGAATTTAGGGCTTGAGTTTGGAGGGGTCTCTTTAAATGACTATTTTTGGAAAAAGTTTTTAGAGGTAGATAACTTAGATGGATTCTTTGCGCTTGTCTCACTTACCTTTGAAGCCGCGAATTTAGATTTTGCGAAATTCTACGAGAATATCTTTAATGAAGTAGAGGATTTCGAAACAGAGAAGATAATGAATATTGTCTATGAAGATGAAATCAGCCACGTTGCCTATGGAAGAAATTGGCTCAATAAGTGGAGAGAAGATAAGTCTTTGTGGACCTATTATAATGAACTTCTTCCTGAGAATGTGACACCCGCCAGAGCGAAGGCGATGATGTTTGATCAAGATGCTCGCCTAAGAGCTGGATTAGATCAAGACTTCATTGATAAAGTTAGAAATTATGAAGATGATTTTGTCGTAACAAATAGAAAAGAATGGAAGAAGTAAATTATATATTGAACTTTGACTATGAATCATCCTTAGCAGGAAAGAGTTTTAAACTTAAGGGCTCTAATTGGTTTGATCATATTTTCTTCTTTATTAACCAAGAAGCTAATGCTTCTCTTAACTCTACCTATCCATTTGACGAAGACTATTTAAACTACTTAAAAGAGCTTGGAGTTGTTTCAACTAAAATTAGAAGAGCTGACAACCCAACGAATTGGTGGGGGAAGAAAATAGACCTTCCTGTTGAAAAATATTTTAACTCTAAGATAACAATGACTGAATTAGGTCTCCGTGAAGGGTGGATTCCGGTTCAAAGTACCATTGATATAGAACAAGCGAGATCTGAGTTTGAGCTTCCTCTTATTGCTAGAGACGAGTGGGGGTTTTCGGGACGTGGTGTAAAGATTATTAGAGATGAACGCGACTTTGATAGTGTTAAGAATCGTAGTGTCTTCTCTAGTTATGTGAAAAAAATTAGAGACTATGGAATTACCTTTGATTTAATCCATGACGATTTCTTTATTGTTGAAAACTTTATTGACTCAAGAGGGCAATTTAAAGGTGGAACGCTTCGCTCGGTGGATGAGAGTATCGGAGAGAAGAATCTAGAAAAATTAATTCTTATAAGAAATAAATTAAAAGACTTAGGGGCCACTGACTCCGTTCAGATTGATACATTTACTTTTGATAAAGGTTTTCATCCATTCGTAGAAGTTAATTATAGAAGAACAATGGGACAGATGGTTTACTCTTTAAAGCGATACTTTGATGAAAGAAATATTTACTGGCTATTAATGACTAATAAAAAGAAAAAGTCTTTTAAAGATATTCAAGAAGGACTTAAAAAGTATCCATTTAAGACGGTACTACTTTCTCCTGCAGATCACTTCCTCTCCATTGCTCTTTTATCAGAGAAGGAGTTAAATATTTCTAATGAAATTTCCAAGTTAGAGGAATTTATTGGCCAAATCTAAAATCAATTGACCGCACTCATCCATCTCTCTAGCATAAGCGATAACACCATCTTGATGTCCTTTCATTACAATTAAGCCTGCGTTCTTTGATTTGATAATTTCACCTACGCAATTTGCCATTTGGATAGTTCCGTAGGGTACATCCTTGGGAGTAGAGTCGTATTGATGCTTAATCATCTCTTCCCAAATTATTGTATTGTGAATATGAAAGACAGCATTTAAGTTTCTATTTCCTTCATAGACTGCAGCATGAGTAAGGGCCTCACTAGATGCTTCTAAGGGACCTCTTTGTTTTAGCTTCATCTGTGCTAGGTCATAACCCTCGACGAGCGTGTAATGCTCACCAGTTAAGTTTGAATACTTTCCAGTCTGAGTTCCAGTGATTATGAAGTGTGCTTGATCTTGCCACTCAACGATCTTTGAAATATTTCCAAAACCAACTTTTTCAATAGGGTATTCGCCAATGAGGTTGAGTTCGAATAATTTCTCTCTCCATAGCTCTAAATCGCCCCATAAACTTTTATCCAGTGGCCCTGTATGGGTAAAGTTTGACCTATCATATTTGATTACACCGTCATCGATCACTTTTTCTCAACCTTTTTTGTTAATTTTCGATAAGTTATAAGATTACCCATATTATAAGTTATTGAAACCTTCAAAGGAAAGAAGAATGTTCGACGACCTAAAAGAGAAAATCGATGGATTGGTAAGTTCTGTCAAATCTAAACTACCTGGATCAAAGTCTGATGACGATGATGAAGAGTATGAAGACGAAGAGTTTGATGAAAAGACTGAAGAAATAGATGTCTCTGAAAAGTTAGATGAGTCTGATGACGAGTACGATGAAGACGAGGACGAAGACGAAGAAGACGATGAGGATGAAGCTAAGGCGAAGAAGCAAAAGATGATGCGCCTTGGGCTAGTGGCGATAGTCTTAGTTCTCGGTGCCAGTATATTAATGGATGACGGGGCAGAGGAAGATGAGCTACCGGCTCCTGCTCCAATTGCTAGAAAGAGACCTAAGCGAAAGAAGAAGCCCGTTAAGAAAAATGTTGAAAAAAACGCGGAGAAAGAGGCACAAGTGGCAAAGAAAGAAGCTGCTCCTACTAATGAGTCTCCCGCTGAAGAGACTCCTGTGGCACAGGTCCCAAGTGAGAATACAGTAAATGAGCAACCTAGTGAAAATGTTGAGGCTGAAAGCACTTCACCGAGTGAGACCAGCACAGAGGAAGTTGTAGTTGAAAATGAACTAAAATTAAATGATGACTCTAATGAAGAACAGAAGGCAGCAGCAGTAGAGCCTCTAGGGCAAGATGGATTTGAATCTAATCAAGATGCGCAAACTCCAACTCTTGGAGAAGGTTCATCAGATAGTGCAAACTCTAACGACGATATGTCGAATGCTCTTGATAATTTAACACAAGCTGATACGCCCGAGATGATCGAAAAAGTCGTAAAGGAAAAACTAGAGTATCAAGAACCTCCTAATTACTTAGAGACAGGAAGAGGACTGGTATACAACTGTACGGGGAAACATTGGGCCTGCGTAGATCAGACAAGTTACATTAACTGTAAGAAGAATAATGATTGGAGTAAAGAGAACGAGAAGAACCCAGAGTGTTTTCCATCCAATGTCTACAGTAGTTTTACAGACTGTAGAACAATTCAGATTCATAATATCAATACAATCACTGAGACAGAGTTCTGTAAGAAATAAAGCAGAACTCTAAAATGAAAATAAAAAAGAGAAACATAGTGTTTCTCTTTTTTTATATATTAAATTTCTTTGTAGATTAAGCAGCGTCTTTAGCGAAGTTCCCTTCGATAATTGTAAGTTCAAAAGTATCTTCACCTTTTGAATCTTCTCTAGTCATTGCCTTGATGAAGTGCTTAACAAGTTCAGCATCAAATTGAGAACCTGAAAATTCTTCTAGCTCACTAAAGGCAACTTCATAAGGTAGGCCCTTTCTATATGGTCTTGTAGAAGTCATTGCATCAAAAGTATCAGCAATTAAAATGATTCTTGAAAATAGAGGTATTTCTTCGCCTTTAAGCCCGTCTGGGTATCCGCGACCATCATATCTCTCATGGTGATGTTTGGCATAAGTAGCAATGTCAGTGAAGCAATCAAAATCTTGAAGGATTTCTGCTGTCATACTTGGATGCTCTTTCATCTTTAGAAATTCATCTTCTGTTAGTCTCGCAGGCTTAAGTAAAACAGCATCGGGAACACCAATTTTACCAATATCATGAAATAGAGCAGACATTTCTAGCTCATACATTTCTTCATCATTAAGACCAAGCTCTTTACCAAGAGTAACACTATAATAAGCAACACGAGTACTGTGACCATATGTATAGTGGTCTTTAGCATCTAGTGCTCTTAACATACTTTTTACTGCCATTTCACACATTTCTCGTTGTTGCTCACGCAGCTCTCGAACTTGTTTTACAAGGTCAAGCATTGCTACATTAGCAATAACCGTTTGAAGTGAAATAACATTATCTTTTTTCTTATCCATAATTAGCCCAATGCTTAGCTATTTATTTATTGTAATAGCGTGCAAAGCATTTATCGTTATTTTGACCAAAAACCTTTAGAATTAACTTTTTTGATAATGTTTTCAGAGAGTTATGGCCTTAAATAAATGATCTCTAGTGCCCATAATTGATGTCGGCCACCCTTTGAACTTTGACAGAGAATTTTGCCCTAACTACTCTGAATTATTGTTTTTTGTTACTCTATTTGGATACAAATACGAAGTTCTAAACAAGTGAAGGCCCATGAAGAAAATAGTTGTTCTATCAAAAGAAGGTGAACTCAAGAGTTCTTTCAACGAACTAGAAAATCATTACTTATGTGAAGTGATTACTTTTAACTTTGATCAATCTAGTGTCTTTGAAAACCTCCTTAGAGATGATCAGGCCCTTTTGCTTATTTCCATTAGTGACTGGAGCTCATTTGATGAATTCTACACTAAATATAAAATGGATATTAACGGCACTATTGTCTTGGTGGGAAATACTGAGAGCTTTAGAGAAGAGAAGATCTCAACTCTTTGTACATTGGACCGCTTTATTAAAGGAACAATTAATATAGATCAGCCCAGCTATCTTCAAAGACCTTGGTTTAATTTACTGGTGAACCCTCAAATTGAAAGTATTGATACGACAGACTTAGATGAAGTTGGTCAGAGTATTGAAAAGGTTATGAGTGCCGCAATTAATGAATTACAAAGAGTAAAAGAAATCCATGAAAAGCTAGTTCCTATACGTGAAGAGTCCTTTAAAGGAATGAGTGCAACGAGCAAGTTTGCAGCTGGAGAAAGTGCTGGGGGAGAGTTCTTTGACATTATATCCTCAGATACTGAAATGTTACTCTTGCTTGCAAGGTCGAGATCTTATCTTGTCTCAAGTATAGTAATGAATCAATTTGATGAATTAAGATCTAACTCTACTTTTTCAGATGAAAAAATCGACCAATTTATTAAGAGCTTAAATCTAGAAGTTGAAAACTCAAAGGTTAAAGAAGACAAGAGAAAGTTAGACATACTCTTTGTAAGAGTAGATTTGAAGAAGATGATTTCTAGAGTGTGGAAGTCGGGTAATTGTGAACTTCTAATCGATGGAAAAAAAATGGAGGAGAGTGAATTCTCTATTGAGAGAGGGCAAAAGCTCTTTGTACTCTCGAGTGGACTCTTAGAAAATGCTCCAGGGAAAGTTTCTCTACTTAGTACTGTTAAGGAAAATGTTTCTAAATCAAGACGTGAAATATTAGATGAAGTCTTCTATAATCTAAAAAAAGAAAAATCGTCTATGTTCCTTTCACATGACGCAACTATGATTATCTTTGAGGTTAATAAGAATGCAATTATTCAAATTTAGTATTTTATTTCTTCTATTAAATGTAAATATCAATGCCATGAATATGTTCTCCGATATGGATTGTATTCAGGGAAGCTTTGATGCTGTCGTTGAACATAAGGCAGCACCATTTGGATTATCAAAGAATATTTTAACTGTTTCAAAAAATGATTGTTCAATTTCAATTAGTCATTCAAAGCTAAAGTTTATGAAGAATAATTGGAATATTGATGTCTGTAGAGCACCTGTTCATATTAAAAAGGATGAGGGTGGAGTAAATGTCATAAAAAGAGGAAATGGTTGCAAAGAAGGTTCTAGTGACTTTTGTAAAGAACTCTCTATGATTGAAAAGATTCTACAAGACGATGGGCTAATCTTTGCCACTGGTGAAAAAGAGAATATTTCAAGTGATCACGGAAAAATTTACTGCGCTTATCTCTTAACTAAGAAATATCTAAGAGAGGGAATTGTCTTTAATAGAGGAAGACAATACGAAGGTGTTCTCTCTCCTGTAAAAGTAAAAATGAATACTTCAAATGTCATGAGTGATGTTAAAGAGGCAAACGAACCAAGTGAGGTAAGTAAGCCTCTTGAAGATGGGCCAGCTGACTTCTAGTTCAGCGTATTTAAAGTATTATCTAAGTCTTCAATTAGATCATCTATACTTTCAATTCCAACGGATAATCTTATAAGGTTATCCGTAATACCAATTTCTTCTCTTACATTTTTTGGAATCGAGTGATGAGTCATAATTGCTGGATGCTCGATTAAACTCTCAACACCACCTAAGCTCTCTGCTAGAGAAAAGAGTTGAACTCTTTGTAGAAACTTCTTAGATGTCTTAATATCACCCTTTAAAAAGAATGTTATCATTCCACCGAAACCACTCATTTGTTTCTTTGCCACTTTGTGATGTGGATGGCTCTTTAGCCCTGGGTAGAGAACTTTCTCCACCTTAGGATGGGACTCAAGAAATTTAGCAATGGCCAATGCATTTCTTTGGTGTGCTTCCATTCTAATGGCAAGTGTTTTAATTCCTCTTAAAACTAGCCAAGAATCAAAGGGAGACTGACTTGGTCCTGTAGAGTTTTGAAGCTTCCACAACTTAGTATAAAGAGATTTGTTATTGAGCATTAATGCGCCACCGACTACATCGCTGTGGCCATTGATATATTTTGTCATTGAATGAAGTACTATATCTGCTCCAAGTTTAAGCGGATTTTGAAAGTAAGGGCTCATAAATGTATTATCTACGAGGGTTTTTACTTTATACTTCTTCGCTATAGCTGAGACTTTTTCAATATCAGTGATTTTTAAAAGTGGGTTAGTGGGAGTTTCTAACCAAATCAAGCTCGGTCTATGTTCAGAGATCTTTCCTTCAACCTCTTTAATATCTGTCGTATTTATAAAAACGATATTATGTATTTCATTAAAGACAGTAGTTAGAAGTCTGTAGGTACCACCGTAAACATCATCTCCGCATAGAATTGTTGATCCTGCGGGCAGAGAGTGAAGAACGAGTGTCGCCGCCGAAATTCCACTAGCTGTAACAACACAGTAGTTAGCATCTTCAAGGGAAGCCAGACATTCTTCTAATCTGCTTCTTGTAGGGTTATGAGAGCGAGTATATTCGTACCCTTTATGTTTTCCTGGACTTGATTGAGCATAGGTAGATGTTTGATAGATAGGGGGCATAACGGCCCCCGTTTCTGGATCGGGATGTCCCCCGACATGAATAACTTTAGAGGCTAGTTTTAGCCCCTTAAGCTTCTTTTTATTCATTAAACGTGACCCTTCTTAGAGAAGTATTGAAGAACATCAATCTCTGTAAGAATGTCTGTTAATTTTCCATTATCTGTAATTAGAGCAACTTCTTTTTGCAGAAGGGCTTCCCCAACGCTTTCAAGTAGAAGGTTCTTATCTACAACTCTATACTTATTTGAGAAGGCGAGAGAGATATTGTCATCTTTTTGGAATTCTCCCATAAGTACTGGCTTAACTAAGTTCTTCTCTGTTACAAGACCAACGATCTCCTCTTGAGAGTTAAGAACTGGAAGCTGTGAAATTCCCTTCGAGTCCATAATATTAATAGCCTCACCGATCGTTGCACTATCAGTAATTGTATGGAGATCACTCTTTTTCCCAATATCATTTAGAACATCTTTAATCTGAACATTAAATGATGAGTCTAAGTAACCATTGTCACTCATCCAATCATCATTATAAATCTTTGAAGCGTATCTATTTCCAGAGTCGTGTAATAGGATAAGGATTTTCTTTTTCTTAGTTTGTTTTGCCGCATACTTTAAAGCACCACAAATCGCAGCACCTGCCGATCCACCAGCGTAGATACCTTCTTCTTTTAGAAGCCTTCTTGTCATAAGAAAACTTTCTTTATCACCAACAACTTCAAAATCATCAATGACGTCAAAGTCATAGTTCTCAGGAATAAAGTCCTCTCCAACACCTTCAAGAACGTAAGACTTTGCTTCGCAAATTTCTCCCGTTTTCTTGTAGTGTGCAATAATTGAACCTTCACAATCAATTCCTACGATTTCAACATTTGGCATTTTCTCTTTGAAGTACTTACCACAACCTGTAATCGTTCCACCTGTTCCAACACCGGCCATGAAGACATCAAAGTCACCTTGAGTTTGCTCAAACATCTCTGGCGCTGTCCAAGTGTAGTGAGTATTTCTATTGTGTAAATTATCATATTGATTCACGTAGAATGAATTTGGGATAGTCTGAGCAAGTCTCTTAGAAACGCTGTAGTACGATCTTGGATCATCAGGCTCAACATTTGTTGGACAAACAACAACCTTTGCCCCAAATGCTCTAAGGTTATCGATCTTCTCTTGTGATTGCTTATCAGCTAGAACAAAAATACATTTGTACTTGTGAACGGCTGCCCACATCGCAAGACCTACTCCAGTATTACCCGAAGTTCCTTCGATAATAGTTCCGCCAGGTTTAAGGTCTCCATCAATGACGGCTTGATCCAACATATAGGCACCAATTCTATCTTTAGTTGATCCACCTGGATTCATAAACTCTAACTTTACATAGATGTCGCAAATACTATCTTTAGCTAAGCTATTTAATTTTACAATTGGCGTGTTCCCAATGGCCTCTACTACATTGGCCTTAGATCCCTTCATCATATCTCTCTCCTTAATTTAAAACTTCTTTAATCTCTTCTGTACTTGCAAGAGTTGCGAGCCTTGCAATAACTGTATACACGGCCTCTTTGGCCTTGTGGTCTTGGTTTTGTCTAATTTCACTAATGCAAAATTTTCTAAAAACCATTCCTCTACTATTTAAATTTCCATCAGCTTTCTTTTCACTATTTGCTCTCATAAATCCGCCAACACTTTTTCCTGAAACGAGGTAGATTGCAATCTCGGCAGGCATGTCATCATACTGGATAATTGTATCAACACCTTCTTGAACAAGTAGTGAAGTGAATTTAATTTTATTCTTTCCTATGTCCATTTTGTTACGGGCCTTTCTATTCATTGAAATAATCTCTTCTCCTGAAGAGACTACTGAAATTCCCATTCCGTATGTACCCTGTGATGCCTTTACAAAAATCTTCTTATCTTCTGGAAGTTCTGCTTTTAGATCATCAACAGCGCTACCTAGTTTATCGAGTCCTTCCTTTGAGGAGAAATCGACATTTTCTACTGTTCTAAATTTCGCTTGTAGTATATCTGGATTGATGTCGAAGTTTTTTGAAAACTCTTCAACGCAATTCTTATAATAAGTGAAGTGTTTATTCTTCTGTCTAGCAAACCACCCAATTAGTGGAGTTGGATTGATAGGAGTCTTAACGGCCTTCCAATCGAGTTCAATAGGGTCAGATTGGTCGTTATTTAAAACAACGAGATCCATTTTTTGATCTGCTGCATATATCTCTCCATCTTTAAGCTCTGCTTTAGATATTTGTAAATCAAATTGAGAATGAGAGATAAGGTTAAGTGTATTTTCATCTTGAAAGAGATTATTATCAAAGCTTAAGAAGGTGACTTCAAAGCCCGCGTCTCTAATGGCCTTTCCAAGCATTGCTAAATGATCAAGGTAAAATAAATTCTTTGTGTGTGACTCTGGAATAATTCCAATATGCTGAATTTCGCTATTAATGCTTTTTAAAGATTCTTCGAAAACCTCTGTCGCATAACTTAAATCAAGTTGGCAGAGATTATTAAAACCTGCTGGATACATGTTGTGGTCAACGGGAGCGATTTTATCTTTACTCTCTCTGATGTCTACGCTTGAGTAAATTGGTGTCGTTCTCTTTTCAAACTTAGTATCAAAATATGTATTTATATCGTTCCAATGTTCTGATACAAATTTTTCAAATTCGTCTTTAGTATTTACTTTAAATGACATTACTTGCTCCTAGGACTGAAGTAGATTCCAACCTCGCGCTAGACTTGTGACGTGATCACAAGGCTTTGCTGATAGAATCTCTGAAAACTCGAGTACTCTTTGAAAATTCTTTCCTGCAAATGTTTTTAACTCATTTTCCTTCGTGAGCATAGTGGATTTCAGTAATTTAAGTTCTGTGTCAACAGGATGCCAATTGTCTAAGAAGGGCTTGTGGCATTTATTGACACATAGGAAATTATCATCGTGCATGAACTTACCCGCCCCTTGCATAATATGAAGGGCTTCACCAACTTTATGATGCTCTGCGGATGTCACGAGGAACCAATTAGAGAACTCTTTGTGTCCTAACTCTTTTTGGAACTCGATGGCCGATGTGAAGTGATCTTTTGTTTGATAAAGAAAGCTAATAGCATCTACAAATAGATCAACAAAATCAGAGCCAGTAACTTTCTCTAAGTAGGTAAGAAGTTTCTTTATTCCAGTTGAAACTAGTTTCGTAAAAATTTTCTTTGGAGAACTCTTTGTTCCAACCTTTTTACCTAGGTATTTGAAAATTTCAACAAAGCTCTTATCGAAGAATTGCTCTATCTTTCTTGTTGCCTGTAGAAAGTCAATGAAGTGCTTACCTGGAGGAGTGTCGAGAATGATAGTGTCATAGTCACCATGTTCTAAATGAAATTGAACTTCAATGACGGCCATGATTTCATTCATGCCACCATAGGGCTTGGTAAGGACTTTTAGAATCCTATTATTCAGGTCATTTGTTAAACCCTTTGCTTTTGCAATTCTTTCCAATGTCTTTGAAGGGGAGAGAAGAAGGGCAAAGAGCTCTTTTGATACTTCCTCTTCAGGATAGAAGTTCTTAGTCGAAACAGGTGTGATCTCTCCTGTGTCGTTATCTTCAAGTCCAAGAAGTTGCTTAAGTCTTTTGGCTGGGTCAATTGTAATAAGAAGAACTTTCTTACCATTTTGTGCAAGGTTCACTGCTCTGGATGTTGCAAGAGTCGTTTTTCCAACTCCACCTGTACCACAGAAGATTTCAACTTTCTTATTTGGAATACTCATATTAGCACTCCTATCTTTTCTGCTGATAGATCATCTATAACACTTTGAAAGTCTTCACCTAGCGAATGAGCAATCTTATGTGATGTAATATCTTGATATTCAGAAATGACTTCATTCTCTAGATCATTTTTAATTTTTAAAAACTCAGGTAAGTCCTCTTTAGCTGCGAGAACTGGGGAGAGACAATCATTGATGATAATTTCTGTACTTGTAAAATTTAAGTTTTGTAAATGTTCTCTCACTTCCTTTGCCTCATTAAGGGCCATCTTTGTAGGTAGTGAAACGATGTAATTCTTTAGTACATTTTGTGCATAGATAAAACGATGCATTCTATTGATATCTTCAACGAGAAGACCCGAGCCAAAAATTTCTTTGAAGTTGTGGGATGATTCAAACATAGTCATAGCATGACCGCTAGAAGGTGAGTCTAAGACTATAACGAGCTCTGGGTCATCTTCAAGTAAATCTATAATATGCCCAAGTAGAATCATGTGACCGAGACCAGGAATCATATTGAATAATGATTTAAAAAATGGTGTCTTCATTATCCATGAGGCTACCATTTCTGAACCTAGCTTCTTGCCCATATAAATTTCAGCTGATTTTTCTAATTCTAAATGTAGAGATGGTGTCTCGAGTTCAGAGCAAATCTTTGTCTGATCTTCTTGGTCAAAACTATTGTAGAGAACTTTCTTTCCTTGCGCTTTTAATTTCTTTGCTAGGGCAATGGCGAGGGACGTTTTTCCAACACCGCCTTTTCCTGTAACTATATAAAGACGGTGTGACATGATTAGAAGGTGTAGAAAACAGTCATCATTAATTTGACGTATGAGCCTTCAACTTCTGGTTGAAGTTCTTGCTTTACATCAAATGGGTTGTGAAGAGCTCCAAGAACACCAACTGTAAACTTATCATTAAGTCTTAAGTCCGCTCCAGCTCCTGCATGATATCCAAAAGTAAGTTTTGTCTTAGAAGTAACTAACTCGTTGTTAATCATTCTTCTCATCTTTGGTTGATAGAATCCAAAACCACCAGTAACAAATGGTGCAAAGTTATCGAAGTGAAACACCTTGGCCTTAATCCCTAGGGCCAGTCCTGTTAACTGAGTATATTGATTTAAATGCTTATGCTTTGATGTGTGAAAGTTAGCAATAAAATCAAAAGAGTGGCTTGCTGAATAATTATAGAAAAGGTCCCAAGTAATCTTGTCCTCTCCCTTATCCGCAAATTCACTCATTAGAAAAGTTTGACCAATTCCTATTCCTACACTGTGCTTATTCAGTGTACTCATATTTCTAGACGTAGGAATCTCTGAGTCTACGTTCTTGGACTTTTCATCTGATGTTAATTTCTTGATTGATGGTTTTGCGTTGGCCGTTAGACCTGCTACTAAAAAAGCAGCAGGAAGAACGTATTTTGAAAAACTAAATAGATATTTTTTCATTTCTTTCTCTAAACTTAGGGGGATATTAAACTCCCCCTTATATTAGTTTAAAGTATTTGGTGTTTCAACAGTTGAGTTAACTTCTGTGTTTTGTACGAAGTTGTTTAAGTTTTCACTTAAAGATGGCTCAACAGTTGTTTCAGTAGTTGAAGTTCCTTCTAGAGCTCTGATGTGCCCTGTGAAAGTACCTTCTTCTGATCTAATTACTCTCTTAAGAAGCTCAACGTCTCCAGCTCTTGTAGATTTCTTTTCTTGATCAAAAAGAAGTTGAATTTGAGTCATGTAAGTGATGTCATTTTTTGTTTTATTATCAATTACTTGAATCTCGTGACCTTCTCTGATGATCTGAGCGATTTCCTCTAGAGTCACGTAACAGCTTTGGTGTGTGTCATAAAGCTTACGGTTTTGGTATCTCTTGATAATTCTTACGTCGTTCATCTTTTATTTCCCCTATTTGAATATGAGATATTAGTCTCATTAAAAAATAAATTTATTTTTTGCTTCTAGCATCAAAATATCGAAAAGAAAGCCTTTTTGTATATTTTTCAGTGCTTAGCGTCGTTAAGTTAAGAAAAGCAAAGAAGTACGCAATATCAGCACTTTAGTCTATATTGCTGCTCTGTTTGCATTTTGTTTAATGCCTTGCTTCGATTAACGACTCAATGAATTAGCAAGAACCTCAAAAGGGTGTCAACTGAAAATCATGACAAAATTCTTACACTGCATTATTTTTACTATGAAAATCGAATAATCAGTCGTTTAGAGGGGAGTAAAGTCAAGATATCTTGAGGTTTGAAATGGTATAATAAATGGTGCGTGGCGCAAGCTTCGGTAAAATATACCTGATAAGCAAAATGGGACAAAGTTTTAAATATTTTCTCAGCATTTACGACAAGTAGGAAGGGTCTTTCCATTTTTAGGGCCCCACGACTTAAAGGAATATCATGCTTAAAAAACTTTCCTATTCAATTTTAATTGCGGGCCTTTGCTCATGTTCGAGTATTGTGAAAACAAAGGTCAAAACGATCGATCCTCTAAAGGCAGTATCTATAAAGCAAAAGGGATTGGATAAACTCTCTATACAGGAGAGGTTGGAGAGGGAGTATGCCTCAATTGATCCTAGTGATACTACCAAGCTCGCTTTCTTTGCTGATGAGCTCTATATGAAAGGCTCAGATGCCTCTCTTCGTGGAGATAGTGAAGAGGCTGCACTATTTTTTGAATATGTCTTGAAGGTTAAGAAAGAAGATAATTATGTTCAAAAGAGATATGCAGTTGAGTTAATTCGATTAAATAAATTGAGTGAGGCCAAAGAGATTCTGGCCTCGCTATATAAGAGCGAAAACTCTGAAAAGGTTGGACTGATTTTGGCCGGTGTTCATACGGCGTTAAAAGAAAAGAGGGAGGCCCAATTGGTTTATCTCTCAATCTTAAAAAACTTTCCTTCTTCTGAGGAGGCTTGTGTCTTCCTAGCGAAGTCTTATTCGTTAGAATCAAAATTTAAAAAGGCGTTTTCGCTTCTAAATAAATGTGAAAGATCTTCCAAGGGAAAAGCAATTTACTCTTTTTATAGAGGGAAGATTGAAATTGCTCGTGGGAATATTAAATCGGCGCAGAAGAATTTTAAAAAATCACTGCGAGTCGATCCAACGTACCAGCAGGCCGCTATTGGTCTAGGTGCTATTTATGAAGAAGAGAAGAAGTTTGCAAATGCGCTAGAGGTTTATGAGAAGTTTCTTAAGAAATCTCCTCATGCATATGCAATCTTAAAGAATGTTATTCAGATCTATTTTGCACTAGGGAAGTATGACAAAGTCATTCCATATGCAGAGAGATTATCTAATATTGACTCTAGTGACTTAAACTTAAAAGTTAGGCTTGGAATTCTCTATGCGGACTCAAAGCGATATGAAGACGCCAAGGGAATTTTCAAAGAAATCCTAGTGGCAGTACCAAAGTCTGACAAAGTTCTTTATTACCTTGGAACACTCTACCAACAAACGGGAGAGTTAGACTCTGCTATTGGATACTATTCTAGAGTTCCTGAAGAGAGTTCTCTATTTCACGAAAGCAATATCCAAATTGCTCAGTTACTGCAGGCAAGTGCGATTGAGCAAAAGGAAGCAAAAGATAAGCTCGTTAGTTTTGTTAACGAGAGAGCGGACAAGCACACTAATTTAAGAGTGGAGCTGAGAGTGTTACTTGCTGGTTTCTATGAGAATGAAGGAGCGCTACAAAGTGCTGTGGATGAAATGGAAAAAATAAAGAATGAAAAGACTTTCAATGAAGGTCATGAGTACTACTTTGCAGCTTTACTGGAGAAGATCAATCGCTTCGATAGAGCAAAAGAAGTCATTGAGGGCATACTGGTTAAAAACCCTGAAAATCCTCATGCTCTAAATTTTCTGGGTTATTCTCTACTAGAAAGAGGAGAGGACTTAGAGAGAGCATTCTACTTGATTTCAAAAGCTGTAGAGTTAAGACCTGATGATGGCTATATCAGAGATAGCCTTGGATGGTACTATTACAAGATTGGAGAATACGAAAAAGCATTAGTCGAAATCAAAAAAGCGTGGACATTAGTAAACACAGATGTTGTCATTACTAAGCACTTAGCAATGACGTATGCAAAATTAAAGAAGTTTACGAAAGCTAAGGAATTCTATGTGGAGGCGCTTAAAAATTGCAAAGTCGAATCAGAAAGAAGAGATGTACTCAAAGAGCTAAGTGGCTTAGAAAAGCTTCGCTTGCCTGCGTCTCAGTAGCACTTCTTTCGTGTACCCACACCAGTTTAAATAGTAAGAATGATTTTGAGTTGATGACAAATCAGCTGGGGAACCTTTGTCTAAGCTCACAGGGCAGAGGGAGAATTAAGCTATTAAAGAGCACAACTCTCTTCTCCTATGAATCGGCCAACGATGCTTCAAGAAAGATTTGGAAGATGGGTGTCGATATTCCCTTACATGGTTCAGAGCTTTTAAGTCTTTATTGGGGAGAAATTGAAAACTCTGTTGCGAGATTCAAAGGAAACTTTGCCAGAAGAATCTATACAACTATTCGCAATCAAAATAACTCAAAGGAAAATATCTCTTATCTCAAAGGTTTTGCTCATGGCTTTAGTCAGCTGATCTTCTTGAGTGAAAAATTGAATAAAGAAGGTAAGAACCTCTGCCAAAGCGAGTATTGTAAGGTTGGTGACTCGGTGCTTTCTTGGAAGACTAGCGAGGGGCATCTCTTCTTTGATTACTCCTCGGACGGGAATTCTTCAGAGATACTTCGATTCGATTTTTCAAACCTCTCTGAGGAAGGGGCCAAGAGGCTCTCTATCTATCCTATTGAAAACAAGTCCTCCTCTAACTCATTTAGAGTAGAATTATTTTTTAATCAATGCGAATAACGCGAAGCTAATAAGTCTTTTCCTTTAATTTCTAGATATTCTCTAAATAATTTTGTATAGATTTTAAGTTAAATTGCTAGGTTTTGGAATAAAACTAAACAGAGGAAGTTTACTATGAAGAAGTTTACAACGCTTTTGGCAACTGCAGCAGTCCTAGTTGGATTCGCAAGTTGTACTAAGAAAGAAAAGGAAACGGGAAAGACTCTTAATATTGCAGTTTCGGCTGAAATTAAAGGTATGGACCCAATCTACGCAAACGATCGTTATTCAAGTAATGAAGTTGGGCGCGTGTACGAAGGTTTACTCGAGTATCACTACTTAAAGAGACCATACACACTAGTTCCAAATTTAGCTGAGTCTATGCCATCTGTATCTGAAGATGGGCTTACTTATACTTTTAAAATTCGCCAGGGAGTTCTCTTCCATGACAGTGAAGCTTTTCCTAACGGTAAGGGAAGAGAGTTAGTAGCTGAAGACTTTGTTTACTCTATTAAGAGACTTGCTGACCCTAAGCTTCAGGGCCTTGGTTGGTGGTTACTTGACGGAAAGATTAAAGGTTTAAATGAGTGGAGAGAGAAGTATGCTGACCTCGACAAAGTTGATTACGACGAAGTTGTTGAAGGTTTAAAAGCTACTGGTAAATACACTCTAGAGTTTAAACTGACGAAGCCATTTCCACAGTTCCTTTACTCACTAGCAATGCCATTTACTTTTGCAACAGCTAGAGAAGTTGTTGAAAAGTATGGAAAAGAATTCTTAAATCACCCTGTAGGAACAGGACCATTTGTTCTTCCAGTATTTAAGCAAACTAAGAAAGTTGTATATACAAAGAACCCTAACTTTAGAAAGAAGCTTTACCCAACTGAGGCGAGTGACGAATTTAAAGCAGCAGGTTTCTTAGAAGACGCTGGTAAGCAATTACCACTCGTAGATAAAGTTGTTGTTAGCGTTATCATCGAGTCTCAACCAAGATGGTTAAACTTCCTAAAAGGAAACGTTGATTATATCGGTATTCCAAAAGATAACTTTGACTCTGCTGTAACACCAGAGAGAGAGCTTTCTAAAGAATATAAAGATAAGGGTATCTCTTTAATGATCACTCCTTCTTTAGATGTAACTTACACGGCGTTTAATCACGACCTAAAATTATTTCAAAACCCAGACCTTAGAAGAGCGATGTCTTTAGCGTATGACGTTAAGAAGTCAAATGAGTTATTCTACAATAACACTTCTCTTCCAGCTCAATCTGTAGTTCCTCCAGGGATTGCAGGTAATATTCCAAATTATGTTTCTCCATATAGAGGACCAAATATCGAAGAAGCTAAGAAATTATTAGCGAAAGCAGGTTACCCAGAAGGAAAAGGGCTTCCTGAAATTACTTACGATTGTCCATCTGGAACAGTTTCTCGTCAGATTGGTGACTACATGAAACAACAAATGGCTCAAATTGGAGTAAGAATTAAAGTTGTAACAAATCCTTGGCCAGAGCTTCAGAAGAAGATCACTAAGAGACAAGTTATGCTTTACGGTATTGCTTGGGGAGCAGATTACCCAGATGCTGAGAACTTCCTACAGTTATTATACGGACCAAATAAAGCTCCAGGAGCAAATGGTTCTGGATATGATAACCCAGAGTTTAACAAGCTATTTAAGACTGCTTCTGTAATGCAAGATTCTCCAGAGAGAACAGCTCTTTATGAGAAAATGAATAGAATTGCAGCTGAGCAAGCTCCATGGATTTATGGAGTACACAGACAAAACTTTACTCTTAGACATTCTTTCTTAAAGAATTACATGTCTACTGACTTCGAAACAGGTCAGGCTCAATATTTAAATATTGATACAGAGCTAAAAGCTAAAGTGACTAAAAAGCTTTAAGATTATCTAAAATACTATGGCCCTCTCTTGTAGAGGGCTTTTTACATTAATCAGGTGGTTAATTTTGAATTTGTGGCAGTACATCCTTAGAAGATTATTTTACATCATTCCTACGATCTTAGGTGTGGCATTAATTATATTCGTTATTTTTAATGTTGTAGCACCGGATCCTGCATTAATTATGCTAGGAAAACACGCAACAGTTTCTCAGATTGAAGAACTTAGAAATGAACTTGGACTTAATAAGCCTTTATGGGCCCAGTACCTTGATATTGTAAAGTCTGCGTTTACTTTTGATTTCGGAAGGTCTTGGACAACTAAGCAAGAGATTCTTCAGATGATTAAGAATGGTGCGATACCATCTCTTACTTTAACTCTGCCAGCATTTATTTTATCGACAATTATTTCGATTTCAATTTCTCTTATCGTCTCTTTCTTTAGAGGTCAGTGGATTGATAAGTGTGCAGTATTTTTCTGTGTTCTACTTATGAGTATTACTTCTCTAGCTTATATCTTATTTGGACAATGGTTCTTTGCTTATAAGTTAGGTTGGTTTGAGATTTCGGGTTACGAATCAGGTTTCCCAGACTTTATCCCTTATATTGTACTTCCAGTTATCATTTGGATTATTCTCTCAATCGGTCCAGACGTAAGGTTCTATAGAACAGTAATGTTAGATGAAATTTACCAAGACTATGTGAGAACAGCTAAGGCCAAAGGGTTGTCAGAGAAAGTTATTCTCTTTAAGCACGTTCTTAAAAATGCAATGATTCCAATTATTACTTTTGTTGTTATCCAAATTCCTTTCCTGATTCTAGGTGCTCTACTACTAGAGAGTTTCTTTAGTATTCCAGGTCTAGGTGGGATTACATTAAATGGTGTTTATAACTCTGATTTTCCAGTGATTAAGGCCATGACGATTTTAACAGCAATGGCCTATATCATCTTTAGTGTTATCACAGATGTTTTATATACCGTTGTAGATCCAAGAGTACGTTTAAAGTAGGAGAAGACCAGTGTCTCAATCAAATATACAATCCGTTGAGGGTGTAGAATTAACAGAAAAGAAAATGAATAAATCAAAGTCTCTTTGGGATCATGCTTTAGAAAATATCTTCAAAGACAAAATGGCCGTAACGTCTCTCTTTATTGTTGGGATTTACGCATTAGTATCAGTCCTGTCTGCTACTGGTATCATAGCTTCAGACTGGGCAGTTGAAGTCGGACCTTCGTATGCTTCTCCGAGTACAGACTTTATTTTCGGAACAGATATTTTTGGTAGAAGTGTTTTTACTAAAATGATTAAAGGGACGGAAGTTGCAATGTCAGTAGGACTTGTCGCGGCCCTTATCTCTGTATGTATTGGTGTTGTATTAGGAAGTATTGCTGGATACTTCGGTGGAAAGGTTGATGAATTAATCGTGTGGTTCTACACTTGTTTTCAATCAATTCCTACAATCATGCTTCTAGTTGCACTTTCTTTTGTTCTTGGAAGAGGTTTAATTTCAATGTACGTTGCTCTTGGGTTAACTTCTTGGGTAAACCTTTGTCGTCTAATTCGTGGCGAAGTTATGAGACATAAGAATAGAGACTATGTTCAAGCGGCATCTGCACTAGGTGGAGGTCATTCAAGAAAATTAATTAAGCATATTTTTCCAAATGTATCTCACTTAGTAATTATTAACTTCTCTTTAATGTTTCAAACAGCAATTAAGACTGAAGTTATTCTTTCTTATTTAGGTCTTGGTGTTCAGGGAAGACCAAGTTGGGGAACAATGATTGATGACGCTAAACTTGAGCTTGCCAGAGGTGTTTGGTGGCAATTAGGGGCCGCAACTCTAGCAATGATGATTGTTGTTCTTTCTTTGAATATCTTAGGGGATGCTCTTAGAGATGCTCTAGATCCAAAGCTTAAAGGAAAGTGATCTTTATCATAAATTATTAAATTTCAGTAACTTAGCCTCCCTTTCTGGGAGGCTTTTTTTTATCTCTAAATACTAAGAATTTAAGGCCATATTCCGATAAGTTTTGTGGAGAAATGCATGTTAGATGATCAAGGTTCACAAAACGACGGTGAACTGAAGCCTATTACTTTTGAAAACTTAGAGAAGATGAAAACTTCTTCTGGGGATTTGTATTGGAAAAAAGGAGATGGGAAGCTCATCAAGTTATTACATAGTGGAGATATTGTAGAATTCTCCAAGCTTAAGCGCTTTCAAAAAGTAACAGATCACTTATTCATTAATGAATATACTGAAAGCGAATTCATTGAGCGTGGACTTGAAATTCTAAATCAACTTAAAGTAGAAGAAAGTGAATTGGCTCGCTTAAATTTAAGGGAAGAGTTAAAAGAGCTAATTCTACCTATATTCTGGAGGGGAGAGTCATCTGCCTCGCTATTAAATTTAGTCATTCTATTTAATAGTGCATTCTATGAAATCGCTCCATCTTTTTCAGAAGATATGGATGAGAAAGCATTCTCGCTACACCGTAGGGCTTCACTCTATGCAAGTCTAATGGCCTTAACTTCATATATGTGCGGCTATACTCACTTTAGCCTCTTAAAAGATATTTACAATATTAGCTTCTTTAATGATTTCTCATTTTCTAAAAGAGAATATAAATCAGAAGAGCATATAGAAATTGATCACAGCGAAAACTCATTTGAGGATTTCCAAAAATCTGGCTATTACAATCTAACAAATAAGCAACTCTCAAAATTAATAAAGTTTCACCATGAGTCTTTTTCGGGCGAAGGGAGAAGCTATCAATTAAATATCAATGAGCTGAGTGAGCTTGAAAAGATCTCTATATTCCTTGAGTCTACTCTCTCTAGAGGTGAGTATGAATACACTCGTGGGGATGGAGATAAGTTTCTTTGGAACTTACTTACTGCTCAAGAGAATGAAAATGAAGTGATGGCTTCATTTCGAGAATATCTCTTTCAAAAATTCAATGATAATTCTACAAAAGAAGAGGCCGCCTAGTGAGTGATGTGCAAGAAAAGTACATTCTTAATCTACTAGGAGACTCTCTTAACGAGTCTTATGTTGAGGTTCTTCAGGAGCTTGGTTTTTCTCTTGATACAGAGAGAAAAGAAGGCAGAGAATATAAGTTTACACTCGTGGGTCCAGGAGAGAGTTTTACTGACCTAGTGGAAGCTCAAATAATTTATATAGGTGAGTCCAAAGAGCATGCATCTCTCTTTAAAGAGGGAGTGGTTTCCATTGTTCCTTCAGAACTTGGAGAGAGTGAAGTTGATAGAACATTTTTTAAAAGACTTTTGGGAGAAGATTCAACACTAAGAACCTCTGAGTCAATGAGTAATGGCCTTGAGGGGATTGGTAGCTTTAAAGTATCTGATCATCTAAATTCAGGTTTCTATAGCGATTCAATTGCAATTAAGGCGGCTAAGAGAGAGTTTGATTTCTTTAAGGTTAAGAAAACTCTATTTCATCTCTTTGAATTGAGTTCTCAAATTATTCTTTCAGATAGAGGATCCTTTCCATTAGATATAGACTTTGGGGTCTGTGGAGATGACTTCTTTATTCAAGCTCACTTTCCTGTTGAAAATTTCTATCTTGAGTACCTAGTAGATAACTTCTTAAGTGATAAAGAGTCTATTGGTCAAATTATAGAAAATGTGAATTCTTTAGATATTTATAAACTCTCACGTACGGATAAGTTGGTTCTAACATGTGCTTGGTCTAAAGGTTCTGAGAATAAAGCAATCTACATTCATGATATAGAGAAGTTTAACTTCAATGGAATTTCAAAGAAAGAAGATATAGAAAACTTTGAACTTAAAGATACTCTCGATGAGAGTTTTTCTCTAAAGAGTTCTTCAAGTAGAACATTAGAATTAGGCAATATTAAGAGGATAGTAGACTTTGTAAAAATGCAATCCTCTGATGATATTACAATCTCCAATCTATCTGAGTTCTTAGAGAATTATCCGAATAAAAAAATCATAAAAGGTATTACTCAGCATGATAAGGAAGAGATTCTTAAAGTACTGCAAAGTAGTCAAAAAATAGAAGAGATAGAAAATTCAGTTTCTAAAAAGGAAACCTCTCTTAGTAATGAAGAAGTTCTAGAAAAACTAATTAATAAAATTGAAAATCTGGATATAGATGAGGCCAACGAAATCGTAAGTCTTGGGCTTCAAGACTATAGTGAAGCCGTAACGCGAGTGTCTGGATGGGTTGATAAACCTGACAATTCTAAAACGATTGTTTCTGGTAGTCGTGAAGATATTGGAGAGAAGACTCAGCTCATTAAGGGGTCTAGGGAAGATTTAACTGAGGAAACTTTTGTTATCAGTGGAGACTCAAATTCTTCTGAAAGTGAAAGCAATTCTAGAAGAGAAGTTAATTACGATAATGTACAAGCACACTTACCCAAGTGGAGAGCGGCTAAAGACGGACTTATTGCTAAGCTTAGAGAAAGAGTTAAGTCTGATAATGAACTTAAAGATCTGGATATAAAAGATGAGATCTCAAGTCTATTTCAAGAGAATTTAAATATTGAAGGGAGTGAATCTAATGCACTAGTTAAGGGGTTACTTGATGATACCTTGATTAACTCTCTTGAAGTTACTAAAGAAGAAAGTACGAGCTCTATTGATAAAGAGGTGACTCATCTAAGAGACTCAGCAGCTAAGAAAGATGCTCAAATAAGTCGAATGATGAAGTTGATCGACGCTATGAAAAAAGAGCTTATTATACAAAAGAGAAATGCTGACCCTGAAAGGGACACTGTTGCAGAAGTAGAGCTAGCTAAAGTTAAAGATGAGCTTAGTAAGAAAGAAAAAGAGATTGAGATATTAAAGTCCAATAGAGAGAATATGTCTGAGGCTCTCGAGGCCCAGAGACATAAAGATGATCTTGTTCAAGATATAGTTAAACAGATTCCAAATAATGCAGAAATTAAGTCCTTTGAAGCAAAAGTAAAAACTTTAGAGGCACAGCTAGAAGATGCTAGAGAGAGAAGCGAAATACTAAATACTAAGCTTGAGCAAGAGCGCAAAGATGCTCTTACAAAATCTGATGAAGATACTGCTCACTTTAGAACAAAGATGATGAAGAGCCAGCAAGTCATCAACTCTTTTCAAAAAGAAAATAAAGAACTTTCTGAAGAAGTTGAAAGGCTACAATCCTTACAAAGAGAGTTGGATACAATTGTTCCTGAGCAAAGCACATCAAATGATGCTAGTGAGTTAATTGAAAAAGAGAAAGAAATAGAAATGCTTAACCTCGAAGTCAAGAAAGGTGTTGATCAAAGCAAGGCCCTAGGCTTAAAGATAAAGCAATTGGAGCAAAAGAATAAATTTCTTATGGCCCAAGTTGAAGAAAGTGCGAGAAAGAGCAGCACTGGTAGAGGTAGTTCTCGCTCAGGTGCTGATGCTAAGTCACAGCACAAGATTAAGCACCTCGAGAAGCTAAACGAGAACTTTAAAACAGAAGCTCAGAATGCTAAGAGTGAGCTTGCTGAAAAGAAGAAAGAAATCTTAAAGTACAAGCAAGAGGCTAACCTGCTAAAAACAAAATTAGCTGAGTCTGAGCGTAAATTAGCAGTAACCAAGAAGAAAGCCGCTTAAGATAATCATCTAAAATCCTGTTGAAATTTCAAAAAAGAGAAGATTTTCCTTGTCATTTCCATCTAGAACTATTAAAAATACAGAACGTCAGATCACGAATATATGCCCAGATGGTGAAATTGGTAGACACGCTAGACTTAGGATCTAGTGCCTTTGGCGTGGAGGTTCAAGTCCTCTTCTGGGCACCATAAAAAAGCTCTTCTACGGAAGAGCTTTTTTTTTTGCCTACACCTAAGTTCAAGAAATCTTTTATCAAATTATCCCTAGATATATCGAATAGTTAAATAACTTTTATTATCCTTTTGTACTCCTAAGTGTCCGTAATTAAAGAAAAATCTTTAGTTTATAGAAATTTCTTTCTAAGAAAATGTGAGTTCAAACGTATCTAACTTAGAAACTATTTGTTGGGGATTTATTATGTCTAAAAAAATGAAGTGGTTTACGGAAGTTGTTCTTAAACATGAAGCTCCTCTCATTGGTTATGTCTTTAAAATTCTACGTAAAAGAGCGACTAGTGAAGAGGTGACTCAGGAAAGCTTTCTAAAACTATGGAGAGAAGTTTTCCCTAATAAAGAGTATGAGAATTATCCAAAGGCCTGGCTCTATAGAGTCTGTAGAAATATGGCCATAGATATTCTTAGAAAGGATACGAGGCTTGTTTTTGATGGAGAAGTTGAAGAGTTGATAAGCTGCCCATCAATTAGTGAGTCTGTATTTGATAGCAGTATTATTTTGCAAGAGATTGGAAAGTTAAAGCCTATTGAGGTCGAAGTTATGACTTTAAAGTTTGCAAATGACTTAAGCTACAAAGAGATTAGCTCTATTACAAACCTAAGTGTTTCAAATGTTGGTTTTATTATCCATGACTGTGTAAAGAAAGTTCGCGCTATTGTTTTAAAAGAACAAGTTATTTACTCACAGGAGGTTTTAAATGAATCATGATCCATTATTTACAAAATTTGCCCTTGATGAAATGACTATTGAAGAAGGAAGTAATTATAGAAATGATCTTTTAAGCAAAGATATTTCTGAAGAAGAAATTAATGCTGAAGTAGAGGCCATTAGAGCAACTTCAGCAGCTATAAAAAGTGAATACCAAAGGGATCAAGTTTTAAACTTATCTAAGGCCAGTAAAGAAGAGCTTTTAAAGAAAAAGAAATGGAAAATTTTTAAGAAGATAGCTCTAGGTCTCTCCTTAACAACGAGTGTATTTACACTCTTCATTGCTACTGTCGCTATTTGGTATAATTTTAGCAATTCAAACTTGAAAGATCGTTTTCATGATAATTTTTTTGGAAAGTATGAGGGATTTGCTGATAATTTTAGTGATAGTCAAGTTCACTCAACTAATCTTCTCTCTCGTGAAAAATATGATCATATTGAAGCGAGTAGCTATTCTCGAGTAAGCGATAACCCTCTTACAACATTCTCTATAGATGTCGATACAGCAAGCTACGCAAACGTTAGAAGGTTTATTAATAACGGAGTAAGGCCAAATAAAGGAGCGGTTAGAGTTGAGGAATTAATCAATTACTTTTCTTATGATTACACTTTTTCAAATCCTGAACATCCAATTGATTTAAAGTTAGATTTAACAAATAGTCCTTGGAATAAAGACAGAAAAGTTGTTAGGGTCGCACTTAAAGCCGATACTCCAAAAACAGCTATTAACTCTTCAAAGAATCTAGTGTTTCTTTTAGATGTATCTGGCTCAATGAGTAGCCCAAATAAATTACCTCTTCTTAAGGAGTCAATTAAGCTTCTTCTTAGAAACTTAAAGGGCGATGATAAGGTATCAATTGTAGTCTATGCTGGTTCTTCAGGTGTTGTTTTAGAACCGACTAGTGTTTCAGATAAAGTTAAAATCCATAAAGCGCTCAATCAACTCCAATCTGGGGGCTCAACTAATGGAGGAGCCGGTATTGTTGCAGCCTATAAGTTAGCTGAGGAAGAATTTATAAAAAATGGAGTGAATAGAGTCATTTTAGCAACAGATGGGGATTTTAATGTCGGGACAACAAGTCGTTATGAATTAGTAGACCTCATACAAGAGAAAGCAAAGAAGAATATATATCTAACGGTACTCGGGTTAGGAATGGGTAATTATTCAGATTCATTGCTTGAAGAGATCTCTAATAAAGGGAACGGAAATTATGCCTATATCGATTCATTGAGCGAAGCCAATAAGATCTTAAATGTTGATTTAGAAAAGAATTTCGTAACAGTTGCGAAAGATGTGAAAATTCAAATTGAGTTCAATCCTTCTAAAGTAGAGGCCTATCGTCTTATTGGGTATGAAAATAGACAGCTTGCAAACGAAGACTTTAATGATGATACAAAAGATGCTGGTGATATTGGTGCTGGACACACTGTAACTGCTATCTATGAGATTGTTCCAAAGGGTGGAGGGATTGATTTACCTAAGATAGATAAATTGAAATATTCATCTTCAACAAAGACTGAAGTTAACTCTGATGAGTTATTAACCGTAAAGGTTAGATACAAGAAACCAAATGCTTTTATGAGTGATAAGTTTGAGAAATCTCTTAAGGGTGGTTCTGAGTTTGTTGATAATGACTTTACCTTTGCCCTTGCGGTTGCAAGTTTTGGACTGAAGCTTAGAGATGATGAGCTGACGAAGAATATGAGTTATGAAGAAATTAGATCTATGGCAGATAGATCTAAAGGTGAGGACAAGCACCATTATCGTGAAGAGTTTATCGAGTTAATTGATCTATTGAAAAAGTAAGAATTACTCTATGTACGTGATTCCCATTTGGGCAGAAAGTTTCATTTGGGATATCACGTACTTATTTAAAGAAAACCATCCTTTTTCCATATAAAAAATTCAACTTACATTAAAATACATATCGTTTATGGCAATATCCAAAAAATTAGATGAATTTAAAAAGTTTGGAGAAGCATATGAAGTCAGCTTTAATTGGATTAATTATTGGTATACTATTTTCTTCATCAATTTTAGGGGCGACTTTAAATTGTGAGCAATCTTTCTACGAGCATAATGGAATGTTTGTGAGTGCTCAAATCAATGGAGATTTCTCAGTTGTATCTGAGAAAGAAGTGAAGTTCTCAAAAGTTACTTTTAAGTATTCTATCTACGAAGATAATAATGAAGAATATATTTGGTCTGCAGGACTAAAAGAGCTTGAGAATTTTTCTAATAAGCTTGATTACAGACCAAGAAAGTACTTTGGTCATATGAAGTTCCCAGTGTGGGTTAATGAAATTGCTGGAAGCCCATATTATGGCTTTGGATATTTAGATTTAATTGTTCCTGCTAAAAATCTTAAGTCTAGTGAACCTTCATCGTTTACTTCATATTTAATCATGACATATATGGATGATCACTATGGTGGGACAATTAAGTTAAATTGTAGCATCAAATAAAGTTCCTATGGCCCTTCTGTCCTTAGTAGGGCCAACTTCAAATTTCCTTAAAATGCTGATTAATTTACTCGGTTACGGAATTCTTTTCCGATTCCGCTACTGCCTAGAGATTCATATAATTGATTTATGAAAAAATTAAATAATTCTGGTTTTTCCATGGTTCAAATTATGATGGCCGCTGGAATGATGGGATTACTCTCTTTGGGGGTAATGAAGATCATGGAAAACCAAAGAAAATCAGCTAATGCAATTAAATCCTCCGCTCAGGCCCATAGTTTTTACTTAGAAGCTAAGGCCTATATGGCAAGACCGGGCTACTGTAAGAAAAACTTCAATGGACTTAAGGTGGGTGAAGGTGATGAGTTCGTTTTAGAGGATATATTAAAATCTAATGGAAAGACCCTTTATAAAAAGGGACAAATTCTGAACCAATCGCTGAGACTAACCTCAATTTCAACAGCAAATTATGAGAAAGATACTGAGTTTTCAGCTTTAATGGATCTTCGCTTTAAGCTAGATAAGATTGGAAATTCTTACGGAGCGAAAGGTTATACAAGAATTTTAAAATTAAATTTAACCCTAGATAAAGATGGCGCTATAAAAGATTGTACGACTTTTGGTGCTAGCTCAGGTGCTGCATTTGATGGAACTCCTGCTGCCAATAATATTCAGGAAGGGTTAAAGGATTTACACTCAGGTAAAAAGAGTGCTGAGTCGGAAAAAGTGAAGTCATTCCTAGAGAAAAATGCTGCGCTTAAGGAAATGAATAAGAATATTAAGACTATGAATGATATGAATAAGAAGATGGAAGAGATGTTCAAAGATTAGTCTTGTTATCAAAGCTCTCTTATTGTAACTTTTAGATTATTTATCCAATTTTGGGCATATCATCATGAGCGACAAGAAAATAAGTTTAACTGGAATAAAGCCAACTGGCGTACCACACCTAGGAAATTATCTAGGAGCAATAAAGCCTGCACTTGAGATGGCGCAATCATCTGAGTATGAAGGATATTACTTTATTGCAGATTATCACTCTCTTACAACAATCCATAAGCCGGAAGTTTTACGAGAGTATATTTACGAAGTTGCAGCAACTTGGTTGGCCCTAGGACTTGATCCTTCTAAAGTGACACTGTATCAACAAAGTCATATCCCTGAAATTTTAGAATTAAATTGGATAACTTCTTGCTTCACAGCTAAAGGTCTAATGAATAGAGCTCACGCTTATAAGGCCCTTGTTCAAAATAATGAAGAGGCCGGAAAGGATATTGACCACGGTGTTAATATGGGGATTTATACTTACCCCATTCTAATGGCATGTGATATTTTATTTTTAAAGTCAAATATTGTTCCTGTTGGCGCTGACCAGCTTCAGCATATTGAAATTGCAAGAGATATTGCAAGTGCCTTTAACTATGTCTACGGTGATGTCTTTACACTTCCTGAAGCTAAGGCGCAGGAAGGTGCTCTTGTTCCTGGTTTAGATGGTAGAAAAATGAGTAAGAGTTATGGGAATCATATTCCACTCTTTTTACCAGAAAAGAAGCTTAGGAAAACAATTAATAAGATTACTACGGATACATCTGCACCTGAAGATCCAAAAAATCCAGATGACTCACTAGTCTTTGACCTCTATAAATTCTTTGCAACTGAAGAACAAGTCACTGAGCTTGATGCTTGGTATAGACGAGGAATTGGTTGGGGAGAGGCCAAGCTTGAGCTATTCAACGTTATCAATGATCATTTAAAAGGCCCTCGAGAGAAGTATAATGAATTGATGGCCGATAAATCTCAAATTGATAAAGTACTTGTTGAAGGTGCTGAAAGAGTTCGTCCAAAAGCAGCGGCCTTTTTGAAAGAGGTTAAAAAAGCAGTGGGTGTACTTAGTTAAATACTAAGGCCAAACTCTTCAAATTCATTGAACCAAGACTGAAATGCAAGAATTGAAAATAATTGCTTATCTTCAACGAAACTTCTCGATCTCTTTTTATTAATTAGCTCTAGGACTTCTTCGCAATTCCAAAAGGGGGAGTCTTTAAGCATTGTAGATGTAAGCTCTTCTTCACAGTATGTTTGGAATTCAATGTATTCCCGTTCATTTGATAGAGATACTAAGAAGGGGGCTTTCTTCTTATTCCAAATTGCTTTAGGGGCCCCTAATCTTTTCATTAGTCTTTTTAATGGGATTTTTTGCTCCCTTAGGCCAATACGATCTTCTATCTTTAAAGAATAGATATACTCAACTAAGCGATGATCCATAAATGGTACTCTGGCTTCTAGAGAGTGAGACATGTTAATTTTATCACTTCTTAATAAGGTATATTTAACATTCCAATTCTCAAGATCGTGGAGAGTGAGCTTGTTAAGAAAATTGCTCTCTTTGTACTCATTGCTAGTGGAGATCTTTCTATTTGATAATTTATTGTAGAAGCTACTCTTTAAGAAGATTGATAGATCTTCGTTTGAAAATAATTCAGTGAAACTTTGTATATACTCTTTAGAATTCTCAAATCGAGTGAGTTTGGAAGAAATACTTTGAATCGTTCGTCTATCAAATTCTCTCGGGTAGGGGTGAATATAGTTTATAAACTTTAGTGGTAAGAAATTAATAATATGTCCAATGGCTTTAGTTAAAAACTTAAATTTAGAGAGTATGTAGAGTACATAGTGATGAGCATAGCCATTGAGTATCTCATCAGCCCCCTCTCCTGAGAGTATGACTTTAACATCTTTAGATGCCATATGTGCGAGGTCGTTACTCGCTAAAATAATATTGTCTCCAATAGGCTCTTCTAAGTTTTTTAAGATAGTAGAGAGGTTTTTATAATTGGATTTCTTCTTTACTTCTGTATGTCTTATATTAAGTTGAGTAGAGATTTGCTTGGCTTCTTTGACTTCACTTTTAGAATCCTCTGTGTCAAAGGTATATGTGGAGTGGATTCTTTGAGTCTCTGAATTTGCAAAGAGTAGAGAAGAGGAATCTATTCCCGAGCTTAAATAACTCCCAATCTTAGAGTGGGATCTCATCCTAAGATGAATTGAAGATTTATATATTTCTTCTAGTTTCTCGAGATTGAGAGACTGAGGGCCCTTAACTGCCTCTTGTAGTGACCAATATTTTTTATGAGTAAATTCAGTGCCTGAAGCGATCATATAGCTACCTGGACTTAGGCACTTCACCTCTTTAAATGCAGTTGCATCTCCTTGTATGTAGCGAAAGCGAAAGTAGTCCGACAGTGATTCATAATTTAGAGAACACTTCTTTATGACTTTAAGTATAGGCCTTATTTCCGATGAGAAAACAAAGCTCTTCCCATCGTGAGCATAGTAAAGAGGTTTTATTCCAAGTCTATCGCGAGCAATGAAGATCTTCTTGTCCACACTGTCCCAAATAGCGATGGCAAACATTCCATTTACTTTATCTAGAAATGAAGTGCCCCAAAAAAGATATGATTCAAGTAAGACTTCTGTATCTGAAGTGGTACTTAGAACAATACCCTCTTCTTTCAGTTCTTGTGCAAGCTCTAGGTAATTATATATTTCCCCGTTGAACGAGAGATTATATCTTCTACATTTAGAGTAGAAGGGCTGATCAGAGTTGGAGTCTGAGTTTACAATGGCTAATCTTCTGTGAGCAACTAAGTACTTATCATCGAAGTAGCTCCCCTTACCATCGGGACCTCTATGCTTAAGAAGAGAATCAAAGCTCTCAATAGTTTCTTTAATATCTTGTTCGTTAGAGTAATTGTAGATGCCAGCTAAACCACACATTATAACTCAAACTCTCTCTCTAGATAGAAGTCATTATTCTTATTCTTATAGTGAAATTTAGGCGAGCTTGAAAGCTTTTGCTCTGTGAAGTATTGTGACTGAGGGACATAGCGCAATGTGAAGTCATCTTCAATCATGATATTTCCAGAAGCTTTTCCCTTAAGAGAATCAACTACTTTTATATTATCTTTTTGAATGGTAATTTCTCTACGATAATGAATATTCTTTTCAGGGTTTCTACCTACAATGAGTAGACTTCTAATGATAGATTTTAATTTATAACTTAGAAAAGTACTACTGCCCAAAAACATTACTACAATTTTAAATATACTTGATGTAAGAGGGTTAAAGAGCTTGTTATCTACCTTCTCCAGTCTATTCTCTGTTGAAAAACTCTTTTCATGATAAGTCGCCTTCCAATCATTACTGCTATAACTACTCGTAAGGAGTTTTCCGTTTAAGTTGCCAATTAGTCCGGAGTCTTTTCTATTTAGCTCAGAATTATTTAAGTTGAAGTAATAGAACGCGCCACCTTTTTTTAGATTACTCAAAAAATAACTACTAACTCCCTTGTTTATAATAATTCCACTTTCTTTAAATTCTTTAGTCCAATGTCCTTCTTTTTCAAAAGGGAGTAGGTATGACGTCTCTTGTTTTTTAGAAGCGTGCAACTCGTAAGCTTCAAGATAATCATTAGTTCTATACATAATATAGTGATCATCTTGGGTACTTGGAGGGATTAATTTAATTTTCTTATTCTTTAGAAGTGAATCTATTCTTGAAGCAATATCTAATTTCTCTTTCCAAAACTCAATGGCAAATGGGTAGAGATGTTCAGTATTTCTAGATCCAAGAGATCCTCCGAATGTACCATCTGGATAGAAGAAATATTGTAAGAAATTAAAGCTCTTATAAATATAATCTTCAAGACCTTCTAAGTGAATAGAATCTAAAGTTCTTGATAGGAAGCTAATTGAAGCAAAGTTGTAGCCAAAGTCTATCCCATCGTATTCTAGACTCCATCCCTCATCAAAACTGTAATCTTGAAAGAACTTCCACCACTTTATTATTGAATCTTTTAGCTGCGGTGACTGCAAAATTTCATAGGAGCTAGTGAGAGACATAATCGTTACAGCAATATGATTTGCTAAGATATTCTTCTCATCTCTTCTATCAAGATGGAGACAAGATCTCTTAATTGAATCTATTACGATAGACTTCTCTTTCTCACTAAGGTGATCTTTGATTATTTGATAGGTTTTACAAACACTTTGAAGAACATAGCCGGTAGGGCCAGCCCATCCTCTTTCGTTATAATACCATTCATCATAAGACCCGTCGTTGTGTTGAATGCTAACAGTATATAAGAGAGAGCATTTTGTTAGGTTTAGTATATTTTCATTCTTGTAATAAGGGTTTGAACTATCATCTATATTCCAAACTCTGGCCAACGTTTCCATACCCATTTGAGCTGCTGCATTGGAAAAATCAGATGTTTTAAAGTGCCAGTAGGATTTATCAAAGGAGCCTCGAGTTGAACTGAAGGGTCTTCTATCAAGTAGGGAAAGAAGACGAGGCATTAAAGATAAGACTTCGTTGAGATAGTATTTATTCATATCTTCTGTTTTGGATAAGTACACTTTGTAGGTATTCAAATAGATATACCTGGAAAATAAGTAAGATTGAAATCAATATAGAAACAACAGCTGTAGTACTTAAACTAATGATTAAATAACCTATCGATAAGAGTAATAGTGTGCAGAAAATTGGTAGTAATAACTTCATATGAAGTCCAAGTCTTAAAATGATGACAGGCAGAGTGTACGCCACATACTTTGGAATGGAGGCAAGTACTCTTGATTCACCATTTCGAGGTAACCATCTACCTTCAATCTCAGCAATTTTAAATCCTTTCTTTGCTGCATCAAAAATTGTTTCTTGTACATATGTATGTGTACCAAGCATTTCAAGTCTAGAGGCAACATCCTTTTTCATAATTCTAATTCCTCCGTGGGAGTCGGTGAGAGGAGACTTACTCCCATACCTTAAGAATTTAACTAGAATGAGAACTCCAATTCTATTTATTAATGGATAGTTATAAGAAACGAGATCTTTGCGCTTAAAGCGTGAGGATAGAACGAGGTCCGCCTTTTGCTCATTTATGGCCTGAGTCATATCAGAAATTTCTGCAAGATTTGTCTGTCCATCTGTATCTAGAGAAATGATAAAGTCGCAGTCAGTATTTGAGGCTGCTTTTAGCCCACGGTACATGGCTTCGCCTAAACCTTTGCCTCCTCCAAAGAGAACTTTCGCTCCTAACGATAGAGCAATTTCTTTCGTATTGTCTCTTGAATCATCAGAGACAAGAATCTCTGAGATCTGAAAATTAAGTTCACTTGAAAGTGAGTTAATCTCCTTTATGATATTTCCTATTGTTTTTTCTTCATCTTTTGTAGGGAGGACAAAAGTAATTTTTGGACTCATCTCTTTGTCTCTCCAATAACCCTCGGTTTGTAATTAGGTAAAGGGCACTTAATCTTAGTTGAGGAAATTAAGATATCTCTAGAGCTTTTAAATAATTTCTCCCAATCTTCTAGTGAGAGATCATTAGTGGAAATAATAATGACTTTTGAAAATTCAATTAAACTTTCTATACTCAAATGCTTTTTAGCCTGAATCATTGTTGAATGATCTACCGGATGGAAGTAGTGAGTGTTAGTAAGAGCATTTAATATACTGAGGACGGGGCTATTTCTTATATCGCCAGAGTTGGATTTAAAACCAATCCCTATAAATCCAGCAGATTCATATTTCTTCAATGATTCGATACATCTTTGTAAATGTTCATCATTGCTCTCTTCTATAGATGAAATTAATGGTGTCTGTATACTTTGTAGCTTTGAAATTTTACTTAAAGCTTTTACCTCTTTGGTTAGGCATTGACCTCCGTAGGGTAACCCTGGACTCAAATAGGCCTTAGAGATATTGAGCTTTGTATCACTCGTGAAAAGATCTAAGACTTCTTTGAAATCTACATCCATTGCATCAGCTAGTGATGATAGCTCATTAATAAATGTAACTTTCAGTGCATGAAATGTATTATTAGCGTACTTTAAAAACTCTGCTGATTTGGTATCTATTGATTTGAAATTTACCCCTTCTTTGAATAGACCTTTGAAAGTACTATCGCACCCTCTATTCACGGAGTAGATGATTGTTTTCTCATCTTTCTGATCTTTCCATGCACTTCCTTGCCTAAGAAATTCAGGAAAGTAGATAATATTATCAAAGCTATTTTTACTATGAGTTAATTCAGTGATTGTATTGGGTGGAACAGTTGAGCGTATCACGAGTGTAGCGTTTTTAATTCCTTTTTCTTCAATGCCTTCTATAGAACTTATTAGGTGGTCTAAGTTAACTGTATTGTTTGAGTTAGAAGGTGTTCCTACACATATGAAATGAATATTGTAATTAGCAATCTCACTCTCGTCGATGAGCCTTAAACTTTGATTTAGGTATTTTTCAAGAAGCCCTTCAATATCTCTTTCATAAAAAGGAATCTTTGCTCTACTGATCGATTCCTTTGTTTCAGAGTTTATATCGTATAAGGCGACCTTATGCCCATCTTCACAAAGTTTAAGGGCCTGAACCAATCCAACAATTCCTAGGCCGTGAATACAAATTTCATTCATTGTGACCTCTTAGGAAGTTAGATACGTTACCGTCAAAACTTGAATAACTTTTCTTATCTAAAAATAATTGGCACCATATCTCTAAGCTTAATAGGGTGAATATCCTATAACCATGGGTTTTAAGTTCAAGAAGCTCATCTTCTTTAACTTTTTGCTCTTTAAACTCTTTAAAAAGGGATTTGAGATAGGTCTTGTTGTACCATCCTCGTCTTATGAGAGCGTGCTCTAATTCTGTTAGGATATCTTCCCTCGGCCTTAAAATAAGATGCCAGGGAATATCAAAGCTTCGATTATATATCTCATCTTTAGATAAATATCTTGATAAGGCCTTCTTATGAAATTTTCTATTTATTTTCTTATTATTTGTGAGACGTTGAAATGTATTTCCACCATTAATCCAGAGACTAGGAAGAGCTGTAATAAAATCAATTATAGGTTTTTGAACAGTCGGCATAAAGAAATCAATCTTTAAGAACTTCATTAGTTTTGTTTGAGAGAATCCCATATATGTATAGAAGGCATTGAATAATTTTCCTTCTATCAGAGCTTCATTAAAATTATCTCTTCTAAATGGCACCTCTAGTATACTTCTTGAAATCTCTCCTCCACCGTAAGACTCTGGTGAAAAAAGATCTCGAAGTACAGGGTCATTAAAATGCCTATAGGTGCAGAGTTTTCTCATGAATTGATCGTAATAATCTCTTTGCGCAAAAATACTTAATACGTGCTCGAGTTCCCAGAACCTCTCCCAGTCTGTTATTTTTGCTAGGGCTTTACTACATAGGTGTAGTAGCTTTCTGCAAGGAAGGGGAAGGAACTTTATATAGCGATGAATTTCTCCAACGGGGTAATATTCCCCCCACATCGTATCTCCACCATCGCCACCAACAATAATATCAATCCCGTCTTCCTTAGCTTTCATTGAAAGTATAAAGAGCGGAAGAGCAACACCTACAACAGGTTCTTCGACAGCGTGAATTAATTCAACAATATCATCTAGGTGTTTAGGTAAGAAGGGAACAGGACAAAAATCGATTCCAAATTTCTCTGCAATATTTCTTGCATGCTCTTCTTCATTAAAGGCCCAGTTGGGAAAGGTAACAGTGTAAGCACTTACTTTACTTAGATTCAATTTACTAAGCTGAATGGCCGCAAAACTTGTATCGTGCCCACCGCTTAAAAGACATCCAATATTCTTTCCAACATTCTTAGTGAGATAACTCTTTAGCACATTCTGATAAGTATTTTCATACTCATTTAATCTATCATCTAAGTTTGTAATTTCTCTCTTTGTAAAGTTGATCTCTTCGTCCCAATGATTGATCACTTCTAACTTACCTTTCTCGAAGATGAGTGAAAATGTAGGGAGTAGCTTTGATATATTTTGAATTTGAGTTTTATCAGAATAAGTAAAACCATTTGAGAGAAAACTTCTTATACTAGGCATGAAAGGATTATCTGATTTTAGAGCGGAGTTAATCTTCTCAAGCGAGTCACTAAAGTAAAGCGTGCTATCTTCAAATGAATAGTAGAGATTAGATGTCTGATGTCTATTATTAGCAAGAATTAACTTCTGGGTACTCTTGTCCCAGAGCATGATAAAGAATGGCCCATCTATATACTTGTAGAAGAAATTGCCATACCTCTGATATAATTCTAAAAGGTTTGAAAAATTGTCTTCGCTTCTAACTTCAGTGAGAAAGTTTGTAATAGTTCCGCAAAGCAGTAGTGAGAATTGCTCATTTTCGTAAAGCTTCTTATTGGCCACAAAGAAGTAGTCTTTGCCCAATAGAGAGCTTTCTGAATGATCTTCAGTTTTGACATTTTTACCAATGATACCTAGCATTTTAAAAGTATATAGATTGGATGATTCAGAGTCAACGAACTCTAGTTATAGATATTTTTTAGTGAAAACTTAATGTGATGGAAAGAATTAATACAAAATCAGCTAATTACATATTTTTAGCACTCTTATTTATTCTCTCTTACTATATGTTTGGTGAGAGAGTACCTCTAATCTTAATGGAAGATGAGCTCTATCACATCGTAGACTCAATAGTGACAAATAAGATCTCCTCCATAAATCCATTTCACGAAAGTTATGATTTTCTTGGCCATCCTCCTTTTTATAGAATTATGGCGGTAGGGTGGTTTTCAATTTTTGATCTCTCTCATTCAAATGCACATCTCTTCTCTATTTCTCTTTCAATTTCTACTCTTGCAATTTTCTTATATTATCTATCGCAATTTATTCCAAAAATTATTGCATCATTAGCAATTCTCTTGACCTTTTTCTTACCAGGGATTTCTAATTACTTAGTAGAATGTCAGGCTGATATGCCGGCAGTCTTTCTCTTTTTCCTGACTCTCTATTTTCTCTACAAGGTCAAGAATAGGGCCGCTTCTCTCACAATGTTGATCCTTGTTTTAACTCGAGAGTCAGCCATTGCTCTAAGTATTTCTTTGGTCATAATTTCTTTCTTTAAAGGAAGAGAGAACCTTATCAAAAACGCTTTAATCACTTTGCCGTCGTTCTTAGGCTTAATTGTCTTCTTTTCTTTGAATTACTTCTTTAGAGGAAAGCTTTCAAGCCATCCATTTGCCTTGGGGGAGTTGAGTCATCTAGAGGAGAATATTTCTTTCTTTTCTATAGGGACAGCTAAAATAGAGTCATTATTTAAAGTGATTAATATTTTTGAAAATGCACTAGGATTTTATTTTATAATTATATTCTTTATCTCTTCTTGTATTCTAGTAAAGGTCTTTAAGAGGTTGGATACTCGTTTAAGAGATTCTCTTCTCATACAAGGGCTGTATTCGTTATTCTTTCTCCTATTCTTTATCTTTTTTGAAGACTCTATAGAGAGAGACTTTTTACCAGTTTATTTTTCAATGTGTTTTACCATTTTCACTCTAGTTGGCTACTTTAAAAATAAGTACTGCTTTTTATTGTTACTAATCCTTTTTTCTCTTGGGGTTTACAATAGTGAGAATGGGTGGAGAAACAATTATTTAAAGTCAAAGCAGGAAGTGATTATTTCTTCAGTTGAGCATATTGAGAAAAATTATCAAGCAAGAAAAATATGTTTCATGTGGCCAATTGATGCTGGAACTCAGAAAGTTCATGGTTACTTTAAAAAGAAATTAGATCTAGAATGCAGTAATAAGACAGAAGTTGTAGTTTTAAATAACCTTCAAAATAATGGAATTCAAGAAAAGCTCCGTGAGAGAGTTAAAGAGTTAGATTTGAAGCTTTCAAATAGATTTGTTCTAAATGAAAGCCAAGATTATTGGTATGAAGTTTATGTAAAATAGTTCTATTCACATTTCTCAGTGTAGGGATTAAAAGTTTTATCTATGGCCCTACACATTTTTTCCATAAATTCTCTCTTCTCATAATCATTTAATTCTCTTTCACTTGTAGAGTTACATGGAATATTTCTCATTATGAATGTTGCATAATTTACAATTAGTCCCGTCGTCGCGAGAACAGCTGCACTGATTTTAGTTAAACCAGGCTCAGGCGCCCAGGTACAAAGAGCAGTGACTGTACCGATTGTTAGTGTGCCGGCCTGGAGAGCAACAACGAGTGAGTCTCTTGTTTGGCAGCTCATTCTCTTATTTATCTTATCTATCGAGAGTGACTTATTGTTCTCTAAGCCTACAAAGCAGAAATCTTCATTTGCGCTGGCAAAGTTAGAAGTTAGTAATATTAGAAAAAATAGAAATATACTTTTCATTTCAAATCACTCCTTTTGAAATTAATAAAAATAATCATCATTAATATGAAATTTAAGGTTATAAAAATGCTGTATTCAGAACTCTTTTCTGAACTTAATAAGAATAGAAATGGCAGCAGTGCTGAAGTTAGGATGACTATATCTAGTCGATCAAGTTTTCCCATTTTTAATACTCCTTTTACTCACTTTAAAGCAATAAGAGTGCCAAGTTATTTAATGAATTTTCTAGGAGTTAAGTGTTCTAGTTTTAGAACTACTTATGATATGGGTGCCCAGATTGAATTGTAATAGCTCTGTAGATTTGCTCTACAAAAAGGAGTCTAGCTAACTTATGAGGATAGGTTAGTGGAGATAGCGAAAGCTTCTCTTTGGCCCTTTCAATAATTTTAACTCCATGCCCACTGGCTCCTCCGATGATGAAGACAATCTTCTCACTTCGGTTTTCAATGAGGTTAAATAGCCATTTGGACATTTTGGGGCTATCAAAAAGCTGACCATTTTCGGCCAGAAGAATTGGGTAGCATGGGCCAAGATCATTAAGTTTTTTTTCAACTTCTCCGGCCTCAAGGTCTAAGTTTTCTTTGTGTGATTTTACTTCGTGAATTATGAATTTAGGTGACTTAATTCTTTTTAGGTAGTCGTTTTCAAGTGATTCGATATTCTTATCTTTTAACTTTCCAACGACTATTAAGTGAACTTCTTTCACTAGAAGTAACTCTTCCCTGTAGCGTCTTCTGATTTTTCTTCATCATCTGAAGAGAAGTAGTATGAATTTGGAATCTCTACTTCTTTAGCATTTTCCCAAAGATTATCAAGGTCATAAACGCTTCTTGAAACATCTAGGAATACATGAACGATGATATCTCCAAAGTCTAAGAGAATCCAATCGTCTCCCTTTCTAGAGCCTTCTCTCGAGATAACTTCATAACCATGAACTTTAAGTTGCTTTGTTATTTCATCGGCCATTGATTGGGCCATTGTAGGGTTTGTTGCTGATCCGAGAACAAAGAAGTCTGTTAGTGAGCTACTTTCTTTCACATCTAAGACTTTAAGATTGATACCTTTGAAGTTACCTAAAATCCAAGCCGTGGCCATGGCGATATTTAAAGGATATTCAAACTCTGTATTCTTAACAATTTTTTCAACTTCTTTAGTGATAAATTCTGCGCTCATACTCTTCTCTTATTCCTCGTAATCTTCAAAAGTTTTTAGCATTAAAGACTTTAAAAGACCAATATTTCTTCCTGAGACTGCTGAGAGTGGAAGAACCTTTCTATCGATTTGCTCTTCAAAGAAGTCGATAAACTTTTGAATCTCTTCTTCGGTCATTGCATCAATTTTTGTTAGGCAGACAAGCTCTTTTTTAGTGAGTAAGTCTTCATTATATTTTCTTAATTCTTCTCTAATCGTTACGTATTGCTCAAAGGCCTCAAATTCATCAAGGCACCAAGAAACATCGACTAAGTGAACAAAGGCCTTAGTTCTTTCAATATGTTTTAAGAACTTTATACCAAGTCCTTTTCCCTCTGAAGCGTCTTCAATGAGTCCTGGAATATCTGCTACTACAAATGATTGCTCTGGACCCATTGTCACAACACCTAGATTTGGCTCTAGTGTTGTAAAAGGGTAGTCGGCTATCTTTGGCTTGGCCGCTGAAATTGTTGAAATTAAAGTAGACTTACCAGCGTTTGGAAGTCCAATTAATGCTATATCTGCAATTAGTTTAAGTTCTAGCTCTATTTCAAGAGTTCTACCTTCCTTACCGAAAGTAGCGTGCTTAGGGGCCTGGTTGATTGAGGACTTGAAGTGTATATTTCCCATTCCACCACGACCACCTTCTGCCATGAGTATTTTTTCACCATGCTCTGTTAAGTCGCCGATGATTTCACCCGTTTCTGCTGAGCGAATAATAGTACCGACTGGGACATTGAGAGTGAGATCTTCTCCGTATCTGCCATGGCACTGGGAGTTCATCCCATCTTGTCCATGCTCAGCTTTGAATATTCTCTTGCTTCGAAAGTTAACGAGAGTATTTATTCCTCTATCGGCCTGAATAAAGACGCTTCCACCATCTCCGCCGTCGCCACCGTCTGGTCCTCCCAATGGGTAGAACTTTTCTCTTCGAAAACTGGCACAACCATTACCACCGTTTCCGCTTATAATTGTGATTACAACTTCATCTATAAACCGCATTAACTATCTCACTAACTTTAATATTTAGCCCCATATAAAAAAAGGGAACCCGTTTGGATTCCCTTTTATTATGATGTTTTGAAAATATCAATTAACCTTGTACAACTGATACGATTTTCTTAGTTTTGTTATAGTATGAAAACTTAACAGAACCTTCTGTTACCGCGAAAAGAGTACAGTCTTTACCTTGCTTAACACCTGGACCTGCGTGGAACTTGTTTCCAGCTTGTCTGATGATAATATTTCCTGGGATGACTTTCTCACCACCAAATTTCTTAACCCCGTACATATTTGGGTTTGAATCACGTCCGTTACTTGTTGAACCACCGGCTTTCTTGTGTGCCATGACTTATTCTCCTAATTAAAACTTATTTTAAAAATTTCTTTGCAGCTTTTGAATCAGCATCGATCTTTGTAACGTTACCGTTACCATCGTTAATCTCTGTGATTAAAAGAGCAGTATAGTTTTGACGGTGACCCATCTTCTTCTGGTACATACCAGGCTTTCTTTTGAAAGCAATAATCTTTCTAGATCTGTCGTGCTTGATAACTTTTGCAGTAACCTTTGCACCACTAACTGTAGGAAGACCAACTAATGGCTTTTCCCCACCAATGAATAAAACTTTTTCTAACTCAACAGTTGAACCTGCTTCGTTGCTTAGTTTTTCAACATCAAGAACATCTCCAGCTTGAACTTTATACTGGTGTCCTGAAATCTCAACAACTCCGTACATTTAATACTCCTAGTATTTGACAAACTCAGGGGTCCTCGCAGTTTTTTGGAGAATCTTGTTACCCTAAACTTGGTCACTATTATTCAGAATCTAGAAGATGTATAAAATTTGGGGCCTAATGTCAAGATTTTATAGCAATTCTAGAGGGAAAAACCTCTTTAAGAAAGGCGGAATTTATTAATTAAATAGCGAAGATTGACGATAAGTTTAGTGGGGATACTTTCACAAAAACAGGTACTTACCTGCGAGAAAGTTTATAGCAAGAGCGAGGGATATATGGAAACGCCTAACTACACGTATTTTCAGTATTTTAAGGGTATGAATTTACCAGTTTATATCCGTCTTCAAACGTCACATTTTAATTCTGAAGTTGTAGAACTTTTGAAGTCTTTAAAATTTGATGAGCTCTCTAGCACTGAGTCAGAAACTGCTATGGAAAACTTCTCACAAGAGAAGTTTGGCAAGTTACTAACCATTAAAGAAGCAAGTCCTGGTGTTATGCGCCAAATAGGACTTTATAGTGAGTCTGATAAATTTGGTAGCGAGAGTATCCATCCTAAAGAAACCTATAATATTTATCGCTACAGAGGCGTTGGCCTTATGATCTATGGCCATTCTTTTAAAGAGTGGGAAATGGGTTGCACGGATGACTTCGCAACTTCAAGATTTGAGTTGGCCTCTAAGATTATTTTAATGAGATTTCTTTCATGGTCACTTGCTCCTCTTGGCATTATTGGTTTTTGGGGTGTTCCAGTGGAAGAGGGGATCGTTGTGCAAAAGCCGATCGAGGCCAGTGGTGAAGTCGTTTTCATCGATGTCTTTAAGCGTTGGCTCTATACTCAAGATGGTCAGAAGAAAATGAAGAGCTCTTTCAAAGTTCTTAAACTCGATAGTAGTTTAAAGGATAGATCAATCAAGATGGGGCCAGAGCAATTTCTTTCTTTCTTATCTGCTCACTGCTCATACTTTAGCTACGGCTCAATGACAGTGCCTACGAGACAGATGATTCAATCACTTTGTAGAACTTATGAAGGATTGATTTATCCAACAGAAAGTTTTCAACCGAGAACAAATTTGAATCTTTAAATTTTGTTGTCATGCTTGATTAAAATTTAAAAAATTGTAATGCAAAGTCAATGAGAGTAGCATGAATGCATATAAATTTATGCAGGAGTATTCATGAACCCTCTCAATATCGATCCAATTATTTTTTCCATAGGACCTGTAAGTGTACGTTGGTATGGAATGATGTATGTCATCGGTTTTGTAATCGCAAATATCTTATTAAAGAAACTTGTAGAAAAAGGTTTTTATAAAATCGAAAAAGATAAAATCGACTCAATGATTACCACTATGCTTATTTGCATGTTCTTGGGTGCGCGATTTGCTTATGTCTTCATTTATAACTGGGATTATTACTCAGGTCACATCGGAGAATTATTCTATGTTTGGCAGGGGGGATTAAGTTTCCATGGTGCTTTGGCCGGCCTACTATTTGGAGGTTGGTATTTTGGTAGAAAAAATGGAGTTTCTTGGGCACAGGTTATGGACGCTACGGCCCTTGCTGGAACACCGGGACTCTTCTTTGGGAGAATGGGGAATTTTATAAATGGTGAACTCTATGGAAGAGTTACTGATTCTCCTTTTGGAATGGTTTTTAAAACAGGTGGCCCTTACCCGAGACATCCCTCTCAGCTTTATGAAGGTTTCGCTGAGGGAATACTTCTTACATTGATCCTTTGGCTAATTATGACAAAAGTAAAAAGACACGGCGTGATTGCATGTTCTTTTGTAATTGGTTATGGATTCTTTAGATACTTTATCGAGTTTTTCAGAGAGGCCGATCAACAATTAGGTTACTACTTCGGTGGAACGACTACGATGGGACAAATTCTATGTCTGATTATGATAATTGGAGGCTTTGCAGCTCTCTACCTAAACTCTAAACGTGAAGATCCTATTTAGTTTTCTTACCTAGAAAATTATTACTAAATTTTTGAACAAGGGGGACATAGTCTCCCTTTTTATTTGTCTTTTGTATAAAGCTTACATAATTAGGAAAACAAGTTACGGTGCAAGAGCCACTGTAGATGATTTTAATATTTTCGATATCATTCCAAACATAGAGCGCATCGTTCTCTTGTCGATGATACTTACTCTGCTTTCCATATTTATTGATAAGAGATTGATGAAATGTATCATGAAGAAAGTAAGTAGGTAGCTTTGCAAAGAAGTCTAAGATGATTCCTTTTTTTATTTGAACATAGACAGGGAATTTGTACCTGACATGACTGATCGAGTATCTCAAAATTTTTGTGTCACCGTTATCTTCAACAGTATCAGCTTTTCCAAGTGTGTTTGGAATAGTTGAAGCTTCCTTTCCCGGAGTAAAAGGCTCAAGCTTTTGGAGAGTAAAGTCATAATTAGGAGCTTCCACTTTAGAAAATGCCCTGTTTACAAGAAGGCCACTTGCAACGAGAATAGTTAGTACAAATAATCTACCTATAATTTGAATAAGTTGCATAACTGCCTTAGTGAAAGATCATAGGATTTCCGAGACTAAGAATTAAAGTCGACATGATTAAGACTATGCTTAGAGAAATCATTATGAAAGTTATAGGATGATTTAACATTTTTATATTTTAACAAACTTTTAAAAGACATAAGCAGAAAGGGGAAATAAATGCAGGAAGCATCTAAGAAAGAAGCGAAACTCATTGGTATAGCAATGATCGCAGGTTTAATTGCAGGGCTCGCGCTCTACTTCAGTGGTCACGGTGAGTTGGCCGCCTATATTAAACCAATAGGAACAGTTTTTATAAGACTACTTAAAATGGTTATTGTTCCTCTAGTACTCTCTTCCATTTTTATGGCCATGTATCACTTGGGAACTCCTGAGAGTTTGGGCTCAATGGGAAGAAAGGCCGTTGGTTATTATTTTCTAACTACAGCAATGGCCGTTTTCTTCGGTTTAATCATGGTGAATTTAATTAATCCAGGTGTAGGTGTTGAAGGTATTCAAGACACAGCAGGACTTCATGGACTTTCCGAAGCCATGCACCAGAAGGTAACGCAATCGAAAGGACTCTATCAGACGATTTTAGATGTAATCATAAATGCGATTCCAACAAACCCATTTGAAGCGATGGCAACTTCGACTGTTTTACAGGTTATTGTATTCGCAATTATGTTTGGAATTGTTGCTCTCTACATGCCTAAGAAAGCTCAACCAATTGTTAGTTTCATGGAAAGTCTTGAGGCAATGACACTAAGACTTATATTATTGGATTGCTTCTTCATGCTTGCGTTCTTATGTTTATTGCATCTTGGAGAATGAAGAAGTCTCCATTATTTATTTTGAAAAATTTAAGTTCACCATTACTGACAGCATTTTCAACATCATCATCAGCGGCAACTCTTCCAATCACTATGACATGTGTAGAAGAGAATCTTGGAGTGAGAAAGGATACAGCAAAATTTGTTCTTCCACTTGGTGCCACTATAAATATGGACGGTACGGCACTCTATGAATCAGTGGCCGCAATCTTTATTGCTCAGGTTTATGGAATTGAGCTAGGAATTGGACAGCAGATTGTTATCTTTATGACAGCGTCTTTAGCAGCAATTGGTGCAGCCGCAATTCCAGGAGCTGGTCTAATTACGATGAGTATTGTTCTAGGAGCAGTAGGGCTTCCAATTGAAGGGATCGGACTAATCTTAGCTGTAGATAGAATTCTCGATATGTTCAGAACTACAGTAAATGTCTTTGGAGACTGTGTGGGTACTATAGTTGTCGATTCAATGATGGATAATAAGGAGTTCTCCAATAGCGAGGATAACCCATTAATAGAAGGTACTGCCAACTAAGCAAAATGTATTGAAATACGTTCGGGTCTTCTGGATTGACTCAGAGACCCGTTCATTAGACAATATATGAACTCGAGACTTGGGCCTTTTTGCCCATTTATCAACTAAGGAAATAAGAGAATTATGAAGATAAGTAAATCCCTTTACACGTCACTTTTTTGCGCCTCTCTCTTTGTATCTTGTTCAAATATAAAGCCTAAAAATGAAGTTGTTCAAGATGAGAAACCAGTTGTAAAAAAGAAACTTTCTAAACATAAGACTTGGGCCAATGACGCAAGAAAGTCTGTAGGAAGTGTTGATACTGAAACTCTTATAGCCGGTAGTGCAGAAATTAATCCTTCTAACTACGATGGTAAAACATACTTTCTCTATGGTGCAGAACATTTGAAGTTAGATAATTACTACTTCGATATTCCTGTTGTTTATAATGAGGCAACAAAGAAGTGGATTAAGTATTTTCTAACTCGTGGTAGAGGTTTCTTTGAAAGATATTCTGCTAGAGGTGGAAGATATGCTCCTCTTTTAGGAAAGATCTTAGAAGATAAAGGACTACCAAGAGATCTTATCTTCTTGGCCATGGCCGAGTCTGGATTTCAGAATAAAGCTAAGTCATGGGCCAGAGCTGTTGGACCTTGGCAGTTCATGCCGTATACAGGAAAAAGGTATGGACTTAAAATTGACTGGTATGTTGATGAGAGAAGAGACCCTTTTAATGCCACTGTTGCCGCAGCAAAATATTTAAAGAAACTTTACGGAGACTTTGGATCATGGGAGCTAGCAGCTGCTGCCTATAACGCAGGTGAAGGAAAAGTTGGTAGAGCGATAAGAAGATATAAGACTGAGAATTTTTGGAATTTAAGAAAGGGTAGATACCTAAAACCTGAAACAAAGAATTATGTTCCAAATATTATGGCCCTAGCTATCATTGGAAAGAACTTAAAAGTTTTTGGTTTTAATGAAATTGATTTCCACGATCCAATTGATTTTGAAGAAATTAAAATTCCAGGTGGAACTGACCTAGTCGAATTCTCAAAGGATATGGGACTCGACTTTGAAGACATTCAATATTTAAACCCTGAGATTCTACGCTGGTTTACACCACCAAATGCTGAAGAGTATACACTAAGAATCCCTGCGGGCTTAAGAGATACGTACGTGGCATGTTGTTCTTCTAAAGAATACAAAGCGGTTGCTTTCCAAGAATATCAAATTAGAGGAAAGAGAACGAATCTAAATGATGTCGCTAGAAAATTTAAAATTAAAAAAGCACCTTATGTTCTAAGCTCATTAAATGGCCTAAGCGCAACGAAGAGATTGAAGAAGGGCTCTACGATCTTACTTCCTTTTAGAGAGGGACAGTCTAGAAAGAATGCAATGTACGCTGACTTATATGAAAAACCGCGTAAAGTTGTTGTTAGAAGAAAGAATTATAGAAAGAGACTCAGAATTGCTAAAGCAAGAGGAAAGAGAATTGTTAACCCATCGAAGTGGTATGTGGTAAGACGTGGAGATTCTCTTTGGTCTGTTGCTAGAAAAACTAAAACTAACTTAGATACACTTATCGTTTCAAACTTATCAATTCTTAATCGAAGACAAATTAGAGCTGGTGACCGTTTGGCCATAAGATAATTTTAAAACTAAATTGAATTTTATTTTAGAAACCTGCATTAGCAGGTTTCTTTCGTTAAGGGATGACAATAGAGAATTCGTCGGGGTAATATTCGATCAATATTGATATATTGATAAAAATAGCCCCCGAGGAAAGATGGCATACTCAGATTTAAAAAAATTAAAGAAAGAAGAAATAAAAGATATTACAAAAGTAGAAGTAGATAACTTAGTTGTAGGTGGAGACCTATTTGCTCAGTCTGCTTTTGAGTTTTTAAGTGGAAAATATCCTGAGCAAGTTACAAAGATTCTTACTAAAGACATTCTCTCTAAAGAAACAAGTCAGTTTCTTGGTCCAAATATCTTAAGAGGTGAAGCCAATATTGCCTTTCTTAAGTCAGCTTTTGAATACGCTGAAATAGAAGAAACGACAGAGACTCCAAAGTTCTATAAGGATATGAAGTTCAAACCTTTTGGTGGAAGAAGTAAGTCAGAGAAGCTTCAATGGGGTGAGGAGTTCTATACAGGTCCAGGTGCAAACTACAATTTAGAGAAGCTCTTTCCTTTTATAAAGAGTGATGAATTCTACAATAAGCTAACAGAGTCTAGACTCGAACTTCTTTATTCCAAAGTTTTTAAAGACGGAGATAATTGGGTTATTGAATGCACTAATGGTACTCAAATATATACTAAGAAGCTTGTTTGGGCCGATTCTCCTTGGAAGTTTTATGAGGAGTTTAAAGGTAAGGAAAAGCTTTCTAATGAGTTCATTGAGTTTGTAGAAAGCACGAAAACACCTTGTGCCCTCCACGTAAAATTGGAATTAGAGAAGGAAGTTACTGATCAGAGAGAGACTTTACTAGTTCCGCTAAGCTATACGCACGAATGGGGTCATTTTATTTGTGAATTTTCAGAATATGATGAAGAAAAAAAGGTTCAAACTGGAGAGTTTTTAACTTTTATAGACACGAATGATACGAATGAAGAAGATATTTCCAAAAAAATTAGATTATTAAAAAGAAATTTAGAAAAAATTTATCCTAATTTTAAAGAAATAAATGCGAGAGAATTTATTGTATTAACAGAGAATACGCATAGTCTGAGTTTTGACGATACCTTCTCTTTAGAATCGCAAGATTTCTTAGGGAATGTATTTTTCGTTAGTAGTAGTGCACCTTTTTATTACGAAGAGAATAAGGATGATAGTAGCGCAGATTCCTGTGTGGGGCTTTCTCACCTCGCGAGAGGGTTGAAGGTTTTGTCACAAATGAAGAATTCTTTGTCTTAATTTTTTTGAAAACAAATGATTTTAGGGTGTTGACAAATATTTTAAAGCCAATGAAAATTAAGATTAACTGAGAAAAGTATTTTATTGCAGTTTATTGCATATTAATAAAAAAGATTACACACGGAATGTAATCTCAAACTTCAAGGAGAAGATTGGATGAAAAAGCAAGTCCTAATCGCAACTGGTTTAGCAGTACTTTCAACAAGTGCTTTCGCTTCGAAAGCAAGACTAGAAGCTCTTGGTCAAAATGACGACAGAGGTTCTTTCTACGTAGAAGATTCTAGAAACATCTTCAGAAACGCTGCAAAAGTAAACACACACAAGAACTACATCACTACTGAGTGGGGAACAGCTTCTAACTCTACTGATGACTCTGCTGCGGCTCCACATGCAGAAGGTGGATTCTTCAGAGAAATGGGATCATTCAACTACGGTGTTTACATGGGATCTCAAATTGATGCTCAAAACTCTAGTAGAACTAACTACCAAGCACATGACAATGGTCTTGACCTATTCTTTGGTGGAGATATGGGTGTTCAGTGGGGAGCAAGAGTTCACTATGCTTCAGGAAACACTGAAAATACAGGTACATTCAAGAAAGAACACTCTAACTTTGGTCTAGGTCTTGGTATGATGATGGGTGACATTGAAGGTTACGCAAACATCATTCTTTCTGACGAGTCAAAAGGTGGAGCAGCAGCTGCTGACAAGTTCGAAGCTAACGGTCTTAACCTTGGTGCTTCTTATAACTTAAACGGAACTACTATCTTTGCTGATTATGACAAAGACGGATTTGACAACACAGTTTCTGGAGTAAAGTCTGAAGAGTCTTTCACAGCTATTACTGTTGGTGTAGGTAGAATTCACGAAGTATCTTCAACAGCAAGATTAAACATGGATCTTAAGTTTGTTTCAACTAAAGAAGAGACAAAGCCAGCAACTGCAACTGAAAGTGAAACAACTTCAACTACTTTACCACTTACTTTAGGTTTCGAAGCTGATGCAACTTCTTGGTTAACTCTTAGAGGATCTGTAACTCAAAATGTTATCATTAACAATGAAGAGAAAAAAGGTGCAACTACGACAACTAACAACTACAAGAGAACAGGTGCTAACTCTACAGACGTTAGTGCTGGTGCAACTCTTAACTTTGGTAAGTTAAAAGTTGACGGTTCTATCGGTACAACAAGCCACGCAAGAAATGCTGCTACTCAAACTGAGAACGGTACACTTGCACTTGACAACGTACTTACTAGAGTTGGTGTTACTTACTGGTTCTAATTTAAATTATAAATTAATTTAAATATCGAGGCCCCGCTTAACCGCGGGGCTTTTTGCGTGCGCCTATATCGTAGGATGCGATATAGCGCTCGGCAACCCAGCGAAGGCAGGAGCCTGAGTCGGGTGTGCAAGGGAGGGCGTTTGAAATGCGAAGCTATTTAACGCCGAACAACCCAGAGTCGGGTGAGCAGGATGCGACCGAAGAGAAGTACACTCTCTTAATCTTAATTTTTTCAACGCAATTTTAAAAAGCATTTCTAAATTTCTAAATGAATTTAGGGAAGAATATTTCAACTTAATTAAACTATAAAATTTGACAGAAAAACTTTTAGGCAAGACAATATAATCATTACAAAAAAATAAGAATTTATATCAACTTTTTCAGGAGAAATTAGGATGAAAAAGATTTTAGGATTTGCTGCTGTTGCTGCCATGGGATTGGCTTCTACTTCAGCTCTAGCTTCTAAGGCTAGAATTTTAGCTCTTGGTGAAGAGGTAGAAGATAACTACTTCATCGAAGACTCAAGATCAATTTTTACAAACGCTGCTTACGTAAATGATTACTCTGATACTCTAATGTTAGAGTGGGGTGGAAATGGTGCATTCACTATTTTAGATCAAAATGACAATGCGAAAGCAATGGGTGGTTTCTTAAAGAAATCAGGTAACTTCACTTATGGTATTTACCTTGGTAACGAATCAAATGTTTCTTCATTCTTAAGAATTGTAGCTTCTCCTGATTCTCCAAGTGCAGCTAACCTTCAGTCAACTTACTTAGCAACTGCTGATAACCAAACTGACTTCTTTGTTGGATCAACTATGTCTAACGGAATTAAGTGGGGATGGAACTTTCTTTGGACAAGTGACAAGAATGAAGCAAACACTGCTGCAAATAGTAAAGATAGTGCAATGGCGACTAGATTTGGACTTCTTGGTTCAAACTGGGAAGGTTTTGTAAACCTTTCACTTAAGTCAGAATCTGAAAAGAAGAACTTAACTACGCCTACTAAATTTGATGGAAAGCTAGGTTTCTTACTTGGTGGTTCATACAAGCTAGATTCAGGTGTTAAACTACACGCTGCTTACAAAACATTTAAGTGGGAGCAAACTGGTGGTAACCAAACTGCTGGTGTTAAAACTGATGGTTCATTCACTAGATACTTCATCGGTGCAGGTAAAGTTCATAAGTTAAGTGAAACTGATTCTGTTTTCTTTAGAGCAGTATATGATGCTTTAAATGTAGAGCTTAAGTATGCTTCAGGAAAAGCTGAACTTGATAGAAAAGCATTACCACTTGTTGCTGGTTATGAAGTAAACGCAACTTCTTGGTTAACTCTTAGAGGATCTGTTTCTTACCACCTACTTGGAAATGCAGAGTCTAAGAACCTTGCAACAGTTGTTGGTTCTGAGCAGTCAACTAACCCAGCTGCTGCAAACTTTGGTCTTAAGGGTCTAGCTCTTAGTTCTTATGACGGTTCAACAACTGATGGTAAGAAATCAATTGCTAACTCTACTTCAGTAAATGCTGGTGCATCACTTCTATTTGGTAACCTTACTGTAGATGGATTCATTGGGACAACTGCTGCTTCAAGAGCTGCAACAACTCAATCTAAGCAAGGTGTACTTGCTCTTGATAACTTAATGACAAGAGTTGGTATGACTTATAAGTTCTAATAAATTTTAAAAATTTATTTCGATACTTAGGCCCCGCTACTGCGGGGCTTTTTTATTAATAGCCTTTGAGTTGGCGTATTCCTTCAAATGCTGCACTAGTCGCTATACTGGCAAGATTGAGTGATCTTATTTCTTTATTGAGGATTGGAAAGCATACTTGTCTATTTGAAAACTTTGCAAGTAGGTCTTTGGGAAGTCCAACACTTTCACTTCCAAATATAAGATATGATCCTTCAGTGATAGTCGTTTCAAAAATGGTCTCTTCTGCGCTCTTTGTGAAGAAAAATAATTCCTCTTCTTTAGGCTTCTCAGACTCTAGAAAGTGATCAAAGTCTCTGTACTCAGATATTTTAATCGAATCCCAGTAATCCAGTCCCGCTCTTCTAACGGCTTTTTCTGAGATATCAAAGCCAAGTGGATGAATAAGTATGAGCTCTAGATTTAGGGCCGCACATGTTCTACCAATAGAGCCAGTATTACCTGGTATCTCTGGAGCATTTAAAACAATTTTAAAAAGAGGTTTTTGCATAAGAGAGAGATTGGCGCCCAACTATGTGAGCGCCAAATGTATTAAGAGTTCTTTAAGAAATCTACAAGTGTTCTTACGATAAGTCCTGAAGCACCTTTAGTTGGACAATAAGCTTTGTGACCTTGGCTATCACCAATTCCGGCAATATCAAGGTGGGCCCAAGGGATACCATCCCTTACAAAGTTCGATAGGAATGCTGCAGCCTTCGATGAACCACCAAAGCTTGATCCACCAATATTTTTAAGGTCTGCAACTGGTGATTTCATATCTTCATGGAATTCCTTAATGATAGGGAGTTGCCACATGTACTCATCAGTATTCTTAGCTGACTTTAATAGACTGTCAGTTAGTTTTTGATCAGTTCCCATTACACCACAAACCTGGTTACCAAGAGAAACAAGTACTGCTCCTGTTAGTGTTGCAGAGTCAATAATAGCGTCTGGCTTTTGATCACAAGCATAGTCTAGGCAGTCTGCTAGAACTAGTCTTCCTTCAGCATCTGTATTTAGGATTTCAACTGATAGTCCGTTTCTTGCTTTTACGATTGCATCTGGCATTGTTGCAAACTCGTTAACCGCATTATCAGTCATACCTAGAATACATGTTACTTTTACATTTAATCCAAGTTTTGCAACTGCTCTAAATGCAGAGTAAACAGTCGCTGATCCGGCCATATCAAATTTCATATTAACCATTGATCCACTTGGCTTAAGAGAGTATCCACCAGTATCAAAAACAAGTCCTTTTCCAACTAGTGCAATGTGCTTAGTTTTCTTAGTCATTTTTGCTGGAGTATAAGTTAAGTGAACAAGTTGTGGCTCGAATCCAGAACCAGAGTTAACTGAAAGAAATAATCCCATTTTTTCTTTCTTTAATTCTGCTTTACCTAGAACTTTAGTTTTAACACCTTTAGTTCCTTTGATATCAGCAAGAACTTCTTTGGCGTATGTTGTACTTCTTAGAATGTTTGGTGCTTCGTTAACAAAGTTTCTACCAACATTAATAGACTCAGTAACTACAAGAGTGTCATCAAGAGTCTTTTGTAGTTTCTTAAGACCAGTCTTCTTTGCAGCAGAGTCAAAAGTAATTTCTTTTAATTTTGCTGGTGACTTCTTTACGAAGTGACGATCAAATTTATAGTCAGCAAGAGATAGTCCTTCGGCCATAGCATTTAAACTTTCTTCGGCCTTATTCTTTAATGTGAATCCATCAAATTGAACGGCAACTTCTTTGTGCTTAGATGCGATTGACTTATAGATCTTTGCTGCAGAATTTCTTAGTGCCTCAAAGTCCATAGATTTCTTTTCACCAAGACCGTAAGCAAGAATAGTTGTTCCATTTTCAAGGTGAAAAGTGAAAGTACTATCTAGTGATCCTGTAAAATCAGCAGATGTTTTAATATTTTCAAAAGCTGTTTTAAGTTCTTTTGACCAGTGAGTATTAACAATGGCCTTTGACTCTTTAGTTTTCCCTTTTGCTTCAACAGTCTTTTCAAAGGCAGAAACTAGCACTAGGCTATCGCTTGAAAAGTCCTTCGCTCCAAGATTGAGAGTATACTTCATGGAAATCTCCTTTATATTGTTCGACCCGTAGGGTCATTAGTTGTGAAATAAATCTTCGCGAGTTAAACTATCATGATCATATTAGAATGCCAAAATTGAAGAAGGTTATTAGGATATATGCTTAAACTTACTCAGCGCTACTTAGCTGTAAATTTTATTGCTCCGTTTACGATGAGTTTATTCTTCTTCGTGGCCTTTTTACTCACATTCCAGTTATTTCGCATTATTAAAATTGTCATTAGTAAGGGTGTTGAGTGGAGCTTGGTCTTTGAGCTAATGGGTCACATCGCCATTTCATTTATTCCTATGGCCGTTCCTCTCTCATGTCTATTTGCTACAATTTATACGCTTAATAAATTGAGTGATGACTCTGAGATAGTTGCTATGCGCTCATTTGGAATGACCAAATCTAAACTATTTCTACCATTTCTAATTTCAGCTCTCTTTATCGGTGCTTGTATATATTCCTTAAATAATAAGGTTATACCAGCTTCAAAAACCCAATTTAAAAATACGATTATCAGACTAACTTCTAGGGGAGTTTTAACTGATATTAAAGAAGGACAATTCTTTACAGAAGTTGCTGGAGTGACTCTCTTTGCTGATACCGTTATTGATAAGGGAAGAAAGATGTACAACGTCTTTATTCAGCAAGAGGGGAAAGGAAATTTATTGGAGCAGGTTGTTACAGCAAAAGAAGGTGCTCTAATAAAAATCAAAAATGAAGAGTGGTCTATTCCTAGTGTACGCCTTCATTTAACTGATGGAACGATTGTTAAAAGATTTAAAGACACAAATAAAGATTTAGAGAAAATTCTCTTTAAAGAGTATGACTTTCCGCTTGCCTCAGGTGGTGCTGTAAATAACTTTGTGACTAAAGATGGAATGAGAACCAATGCCGAGCTTAGATCAGAAATTAAGAAAGCAACGGCCCTGGCAGTGAAGAAGAAGCTCTCAAGAAAAGATAGAGAGAGATCAATGGCCAAGACAAAATTGGAATTGTGGTCAAGAATTAATACTCCACTACTTTGCTTTGTTTTTATTCTAATTGGTTTCTCACTTGGAATTAAACACGGTAGGGGAAAGAGCAAAAACTCTTCTGGAAGAGCGCTCTTTGTCTTATTAGGATATTACTCACTTTTCTTCTTAGGTGTAAGCTTTGCGAGAAAAGGTATTGTTCCAGCTTACGTAGTTGTCTTTGCACCGACCATTATTCTTGCTTCCATCGGTGCATACTTCTATAAGAAATTAGATTGGGCTAGTTAAGAGATTCTTCATACTCAGATGAAGTAATAACTTGACCTGGTTTTGGATAGATAAAAAGAGGTAGCTTATAGTCTTTTGCATTTTCCTGAGGAAAGACAAGAGACTTAACACCTGATCTTGAAGAGATTTTTAATGCCTTATTATTTAAAAAGATTCTAGCTACATTTACATTTCCAAGGAAAATGCGAACAATATCTCCTCTTATTAAGAGAGTTCTTCCTTGATGGAGAACAAACTTCTTTATATCGTCATTATCTGACTTATAAGTAATCCATGTATCTCCATCAACAGCATTGATAAAGATATTTTGCTTTCCATCAATTTTTGCAGCTTTAATATTCTCAGGTAAGTGAGTGTAGAAAGATTCTTCACTCGTCTCTGTGTATAGTGGCATCGGAATCGCTCTTAGAGTAATCTTCTTCTCTTCTTTCTTTGATTCCTCTTCTTTAACTTCTTCTTTTTTCTTTTCTTCAGTTTTCTGATCTTCTACAACTTTCTTCTCTGCAGCTTCAACCTTTTTTTCTGGCTTGGTCTCTTCTTCAGCAACAGGTTGCTCATCGTCAGTTTGTTCTGCAGCTTCTTCTTCAACAACAGGATCACTATCTTCTGTTAGTGGAGTTTTCTCTGATAACTCTTGAGGCTTAACGTCTACAAGTGGTGTTTGTACGACTTCTTTCTCAATTGTTTCTTCTGTAGCGGCTACTTCTTCGCCTGGCTTTGTATTTGTATTATTAATAACAATGGCAAATAAAATAATAAGTGCAACAAAGACACCTGCAATCGTTAAGTACTGAGAAGGAATTTCCTTTGAAGGAGTCGCTTCTACTGGTGGATTTGTTGGGGGAGCACCTTCAAGTGAAGTTGGTGCAGTTTTAGCAATGGTGTGCTCTGTACTGCCATAGGCTTCATTTAAAAGCTTTAAGCACTCCGCTTCATCAAGTCCAATTGTTTTTGAATAACTTTTTACAAAGCCTATTACATAGGCCTTGCTTGGAAGCTTGTCGAAATTATTATTTTCAATACTTTCTAAGATTGTTACAGAAATTTTTGTATGTTGAGAAATCACTTTCAAAGAGAGAGTCTTCTCTTCTCTTGCAGCTTTGAGGTACTCGCCAATAGTCATTCTTATAGGAGTCTCTGTTCCAGCTGGGTTTTCAGTATTAGTCATTTCTTCACTACTCTGTTCTGTATTCATAGGCCTTAATTAAAAAGATGGACTATCAAATTGATTAGTACTTTTTAAGTTATTTGGAAGAACAGTCTCTTTAGCTTGTTTTTCCAAAATTTGTTCACTATTAATCTTTTTTAATTTTAAGTGAGCTAGAGTTGAATATCTAGTAGAGGAAAAACGTTCTATAACCTCTTGAAATTTTTCTTTTGCCTGAGCGTAGTTCTCAAGCTGTAATTGTGTAATTGCCTGCATATAAATAGGCTCTGGGTTTTCGTAACATACGCCTTTCGATGCTTCTTTAAACCATTTGAGGGCAGAGTTATATCTATACTCACCGAGGTAGAGCTTCCCTAGTTCATAGCTGGCAGGGCAGTAGTCTTGGTTTTGAGTATTGGCCATTAAGAAATTCTCCTTGGCCTTGTCTTTCTCGCCTTTAATTAAGTAAATCAGTCCAATATTGTAATGAGTTCTATATTGGTGTCTGTAAGTCAGGTTGCTTAGGACCTCTTGATAACTTTTTAGAGATTTGTCGTACTCTTTATTTTTGAAATAGAGAGAACCAATATTATTAAGCGCATCTGAGTTTTTGCTATCAATATCTAAACTTTCTTCGAGATATTTAAATGCAGTCTTAGTTTGACCTAGAAAGTAGTAACTCATTCCCAAATTATTCAAGATCTTTGTATCTTTTGGATCTATTTCATAAGCTTGCTTTAGATATTTAAGAGCTTCACGGTAGTCTTTTTGTAAAAGTTTTGAAGTTCCGTGAGAATAGAATAATTCAGCTTTCTTTTGCTCAGGTGTTTTTGTGAGTTTGTCTCTTGTGGCACAAGATGTAAGTGCGAAAAGAGTGATAAAAAGAAGTGAATTAAATTTGAGTTTCATCTATGCTCCATTAAAAAGACTTCTATGTCTTAGTTATGAATAATTGTACTTCTTTGGAAATGTTAAATCAACCAAATCGCAATGTAGAAAAGGTCTCAAAGTGTCTTGTACCTGGAAATAAATCAAAGGTTGTAAGATTCTCAATTGAAAAATCTCCTTCAATGGATTTTATATCTCTGATAGCGGATGAGGGCTCGCAATTGATCATAAAAATAAAAGAAGGTTTTAATTTTTGTATGAGTTCGTTGATATTTTTGAGGCCAGATCTAGGCGGATCTAAAATAATGGCAATATCTTTTCCTGAGCATCTAGATTGTAATTTATCTATTGCTCCTTCCTTGTACAGATTGATCTGCTCAAAACTTTGGTGAGGTCGATAATTCATCTCAGTTGGCGGAAAGCCGTCTACAACGTAAGTTTCGTATTCTTCTAGGTTGTAACTTAGGTTACCTGCACCACCAAAGAGGTCAAGAAGTGTTATTCCGGCAGGAATATATTGGCGCACTTGTTCTTCAAGGTGAGAGAGCATCTTTTGATTCATCTCCTCATTGACTTGTGTAAATCCTCCCTCTGAGTATCTTTTATTGATTGAGATTTGAACCTTATCCCCAAGCTTGTAGAGCTCTATATGACCAGTATTTTTCTCGTCTCTCACTAGATTCTTCCAGTTATTTGCAGTGTAGAGCTCTTTAAGCGAGGCCGATATCTCATCATTTGCAACTAAACAATTTGCAACCTCTCTTATTTCATTTCTAAGAGAGTCAATAAATCCTAGTTTTGATAACTTCTTGTCATAGTGAAGTTGAATCCTATTGCGATAGTGAAATCTTTTGCTGGCAGAAATAAGTGGGATATCTTGATCATATTGGTCAAGATATTGGAACATCCTTTGAATTACAGAAGTTTTTAATTCTAGCTCATCTTCGTATTTTACATGGAGGTAGTGACAACCTGAGCAATGCCAAAAGTGTTCACATTCTGGCTGAATCCTTAGTGGTGAAGGGCTATGAAGGTCTGCACTATTTAATCTTGAGAAAATAAGTCTGCCTTTCTTCTTCGATTTAATGATCTCTATCTCTCCAGATTCTCCTGGTAATGACTTCTCAATAAAACATACTTGATCCTGAGTTTTACTGATTCCTTGACCAAGAGGGTCAATGTGATCAATAGTGAATTCTATTTTCTTCATAATATCCAACGGGTAAAAAGTAACTTATAAAAGGATTTCGCTTTTAGTATTATCATAGTCTTATGGGAAAAATATCGCAAAAATTACCATTTCTTTTAGAATTCATTTTTAACGGGTTATTTATTTTTCTCTACTCGTTAAGATCTATTAAGAAATTGCCTGAAAATTGGAGTCCAGAATTTATAGATTCTGTCATCCAGAACTGCGCCTATATTGTCCCTGTTATATTGTTAATAAATGTAGTTAATAATTTTAAAAACTCAAAGGGCCTAGAAGACTTCTTGCGCAGATATATTTTCTCAATGGTCGTCTTCGTTCCTCTTCTTATTACTTGGGGGGATGTTGAGTTTGCCTTTTGGCTGGCATCGGCACATTTGCTCTCATCAATTCTTGCACTCTATGATGATGTAAATGATGTGAAAGTACAAAGAGGGAGGCAGGAGCAAAACCTCTTTCAAGGACTCAGGCTCAGACCTGCGCAGATGGTTCTCTTCTCATTTATAGGTGTTATCTTTTTAGGAACTTTCTTATTAATGCTTCCTGTTTCTTCGGCCGATGGAAATAGTATATCCTTTGTCGATGGCCTATTTATGGCGACCTCGGCGACATGTGTAACAGGACTTAGTACGCTCTCTGTTCAGGACAATCTCTCTGTCTTTGGACAAGTTGTTCTACTTGTTCTTATTCAAATCGGTGGTCTCTCAATTATGACTCTCTATTCTTCAATGGCTATTCTCCTAGGGAGATCAATGAGGATGAAAGATAGAATTATTATGCAGGATCTTTTAGACGTTTCATCTCTAGAAGAGCTCTTTGCGATGATCATAAATATTATAAAGTATACATTTCTCATTGAGCTTTGGGGGGGGATTGTCTTAACAATTGCCTTCACATTTGAAGGCTTTGAGTTTGGTAAGGCCATCTATTATGGATTCTTCCATAGTATCTCTGCATTTTGTAATGCTGGCTTTAGTTTATTTAACAACTCACTTGAGAGCTATGCGGCTTCACCTTTAATTAATGGAACGATTGCGATTTTAATTATTCTTGGTGGACTAGGATTTATTGTTTTAAAAGAATTAGCAGAGGTGATCACTAAGGGGAAGAAGCTCGTAAGACTTGGGTTACACTCAAAAATTGTTCTGGTTACAACTATTGTCTTAACGGTTGCGGGAACACTTTTTATATTCTTTGGAGAGTTTTTAAATTCCCTCGATTCATATACTTTGTGGGAAAAGATGCAGATATCATTCTTCCAGTCAGTGACTTTGAGAACGGCAGGATTTAATACTATACCACTTACAAATTTACATAAGTATACGATCTATATGATGACTTTATTTATGTTCATCGGGGGAAGTCCGGGCTCGACAGCTGGTGGTGTTAAGACGACAACTCTCGCAATTTTATTTTACTCAATTAAGTCTACGCTTAAGGGCGATAAGAAGGTTACTGTTCTAGATAGAAAGATTCCTGCTCCGGTGGTTGTAAGAGCGACGGCTCTTATGTTTATTTCAATTTTAATAACGAGTTCTTTTATATTGATATTAATGAAGTTAGAACCAGAGCAGTCGTTTCTGCCGATTTTCTTTGAGGTCATTAGTGCTTCAGGGACGGTTGGGCTGACTCTGGGAATTACCCCTTATCTTTCTATGGTGGGGAAAATTGCTGTTTCATTATTAATGTTAATTGGGAGAATTGGTCCCCTGACTCTCATCCTTGCCATTGGTCAAAGAAATAGAGATAAAGGGAAGTTTGACTACCCTGATGGTAGAATAATGATTGGTTAATTTTATATTAAATAAGGAAGTATTATGATTGTTGCTGTCATTGGACTGGGAACATTTGGAGCAAAAACTGCGGTGAGGCTTTTTGAAAAAGGTGCTGAGGTTATTGCTATTGATAAAAATGACGAGCTCGTCGACAAGATTAAAGACAGGGTGACTCACGCAGTATCTTTAGATGTTACAGAGGAGAGATCTCTTCGTTCTGTTAATATTTCTGATGTTGATGTTGCTGTTGTAGCCATCGGTGATCATATTGAAATGAGTATTCTCGCAGTGACAATGCTTAGAAGACTCGGGGTTGGTAGAGTAATTGCTCGTGCTACTTCGACATTGCATGAGCACGTTCTTCAAGAAATTGGAGCTTCGGAAATTATAAAAGTTGAAGAAGAGATGGGAGAGATTATAGCCTCTAAGATTGTCGCTCCTCACGTTATGCAGAGATATAACTTCTCTGCAGGTTACTCAATTGTAGAATTAAAATTAGGTAAGAAGTTTGAAGGTAAGACTATTGTTGAGAGTAAGATCAGACAAAGTTACAACTTAAACGTTGTCGCTCTTCAAAAGAAAATTCCATATATTGCAGAAGATGGTAAATCTGCATATCGAGTTGAGATAAATGACTGTCCAATGCCAATGGACGTAATTGAATCTGATGACATTATTGTTCTTGTAGGAAGTGAGAAGAACTTCAACAAGCTTTTTGCAGATTTAGTGGAGGGATAGAGTGAATTTATCGCTTAAAAATAGAGTTGCAGCTAGTTTTATAATCGCCTGCTTTGTTGTTTTAGTTGTCGGTTTTACTGTTTTCTTTCATTTGAATTCTTTAAATAAAGAAATTGAATCTATTACAGTGAAGTCCAATAGAGTTTCTCTCTTAACTGATGAGATTCGAATTTCGGCGGTTTCGATTCTCAAGTATCAAAGAAGAATTCTTTCTAAAAAAGCTTCACCAGAGTTAGTAGAAAAGTTAGTTAATCTCTGTGATAGCTTTACCTCACAGCTTCAAACTCTAGACTCTCTTTACCGAGACCCAGATGTTAAGAGGGTTGTGGCGCAAATGCAGTCCTATGTAGATTCTCTAAAAGTTGTACTTGGAAAAGCATCTCTTTTTCATCGAGATAATATCGGGATGGCCTCAATTGGAGATCTGGCAGATAAGATTCTAGATTCCTTTAGTGAGTTTCAAGATATTCAATATTTTCAATCAGTAGAAAGAGATAAGAAGATAAAGAAAATTATTAATGAAACAAAGAGAAATATGATGATCACATTGATCATTAGTTTTCTTGGAACAATTATTTTAGGTCTTGTGGTTCCAGGAAAAATTGCTCTTCCATTTAAAAAGATTAAAGATGCCATTAGGGAGCTACAGGATTGTAACTTTGACGTCTCAATCTATTACTCACAAGATGATGAGATTGGTGAAATTGCAAGAGAGATGAATAAGATGATTCACTCCTTCAAGGTATTTGAGGAACTTCGAACGGATCGAATCTCTCTTGAAAATAGAAAGTTTGACGCCCTTGCAAACCTTGTTAAAAAACCTGTTCTGCTGGCAAATGCAAATAATCAAATTATTTATATGAACTCTAGACTTTATTCTCTACTTCAAGTTCAGTCTGAGGATGTTATTGGTAAAACAATGAGTGACACGCTTATTCCAGAGTCAATTATTACCACTTATCAATTGGCCATCAAGAGAAGAAGTAAGATTGAAAATGCTGATATTGTTATTCCTAAGAAGAAGGCAAAAGAGTCCGATAGCGAAGTCGATCCTGTTCAAGTAAGTGAAGATGAATCTACTAAATTAGAGAATGGTGAAGTAGAAGTGGAAGAGAATATATTTAGTGGTTACGGGAACGTGATTCCTATTAGAGGGAAGGAAAGTTCAATGGACTATTACTTAATGGTTCTTTCCGCGGATGTTCACGTATAAATTCAGGCTCTTAATGCGTAACGCATCGGGGGGAGTATAATTTTACTTTTTCTCCTCCCAAGTCTTTTTAAATGCCTAAAAATTGGTTAAGATATGGTGTTTTAAGATTACCATATAGACTAAGTAGGCAAGAAAATAATGGATCAAAAATTCATCAGAAACTTTTCAATTATCGCACATATTGATCACGGTAAATCAACTCTGGCAGATAGACTTTTAGACGAAACTAAAACGATTACTGCTCGTGAGAAAAAAGATCGTCTCTTAGATAATATGGATCTTGAAAAAGAGCGTGGGATTACAATTAAAGCGCAAACAGTAAGACTTAAATATCAAGCGGAAGATGGGAATACATACTTCCTTAATCTCATCGATACTCCGGGGCACGTTGATTTTTCTTATGAGGTTTCTCGCTCTCTTGCCTCTTGTGATGGAGCGCTACTAGTAGTTGATGCCTCCCAAGGTGTTGAGGCGCAAACTCTGGCCAACGTTTATATGGCCATGGAAAACGATCTGGAAATCGTTCCCGTTTTAAATAAGATTGATCTTCCACACGCAGATGTAGATAAAGTAAAACAAGAAATAGAAGATATTGTTGGTATCGATGCAATGGATGCGGATGAAGTTTCGGCCAAATCTGGAATCGGAATGGGGAAACTTCTAGAGACAATTATCGAGAAAATTCCTTCTCCAACAGGTAGTCCCGATAACGATTTACAGGCCCTTATTTTTGATTCTTGGTTTGATCCATATCAAGGTGTAGTGGTTCTTGTTAGAGTCATGGAAGGTAAGCTTAAGAAGAAAGATAAGGTTTATCTCAAGCACTCAGACCAAGAGTATGAAGTGTTAAAAATGGGAGTTAATACTCCTTTCTTTGAAGAAGTTACTGAGCTTGGCGCCGGTGAAGTTGGGATGCTTATCTGTGGAATTAAAGCTGTGCGCGATGTGAAGATCGGCGATACAGTTGTACACGCTAAGAAGAAAGACACGCCAAATTTACCTGGATATTCAGAAGTTAAGCCGATGGTTTTCTGTGGGATTTTTCCAGTTGAATCTGTTGACTATGAAAATTTAAAAGAGGCCTTAGAGAAGTTAGCTCTAAACGATTCATCATTTACCTATGAGCCTGAAACATCGGGTGCACTTGGTTTTGGGTTTAGATGTGGATTCTTAGGCCTTCTACACATGAATATTATTCAAGAAAGACTTGAGAGAGAATTTGAATTAAATTTAATTTCAACTGCTCCTTCTGTGTCTTATACAGTTCAACTTAATGACGGTGGTCAGATCGATGTAGAAAATCCAGCGGACCTTCCTGAGCCAGGAGAGTTTGAGTCTATCTCTGAGCCATACGTTAAAATCTCTATCCACGTTCCAAATGAATTTGTAGGAAGAATTATTAAGTTATGTGAAGAGAGAAGAGGGATTCAAACTGATCTTAATTATATTACAGAAGATAGAGTTCAAATCTCATATGATCTCCCACTTAGTGAAATGGTCTTTGACTTTTACGATAAGCTAAAGGGGATGTCTAAAGGGTATGCCTCTATGGATTACGAGTTTAAAGGCTACGAGCCTTCGAGCTTAGTAAAGGTTGATATCTTACTTAATGGTGAGAAAGTTGATGCTCTTTCTTTGATCTGTCACAGAGACAATGCCTATAGCAAAGGTAAGGTCTTAGTTGAGAGACTGAGAAAAATTATTGATAGACAGCAATTTGATATTGCTATTCAAGCTGCTATTGGAGCAAAGATTATCTCTAGAGAAACAGTGAAGGCATTACGTAAGAATGTACTAGCGAAATGTTATGGTGGGGATATCTCTAGAAAGAGAAAACTTCTTGAAAAGCAAAAAGCTGGTAAGAAGAGAATGAAGATGGTTGGTAGTGTAGAAATTCCACAAGAAGCCTTCCTCGCAGTATTGAAGGTTGATGATTAGATGATTGAAGTTGTAATGGAGCATTTAAATAATGCTCTAAAAATATATAGTAATGGAAACCACTACGATACGATGTTAGAGGCTAAGAATCTCTACTTCTCAATGACTGGACAAATCTTTGAAGAAGATGAGGACTACGAGAGTAGAATGTCTGCCTTTAATGATTGGTATCTATTACAATATGTATCCGAAGATGGTTGTCCAATTTGGAATTATGTATCTGAAAATTCTGTTGAAGAAAAAGTTTCTAAGGCCTTAAAGACAATCAAGCATTCTATATATGAGTATCAAGGTCGCAACCTACGTAGACAACACGTTCTAAAAGATATTGTACACAATAGAAAAATTGTCCTCTCTAAAAGGGCCATCATTCCTTCACTTATAAAGAATGATCTCTTTATCGGAAGAGTTATTGAGACAGAAGGAGAGTACTATACTCTCTCTGGATTATGCCTACTTCCTGGTGATGTGAAAAATGTTCTTAAAAAAGAGGGAAAGAAGGTTCGCTCTCTAAATGACGTTAAGAAAGAAATGGAATTTCTACTTAAAGTTGAGAATTTAAAGACAAAGTGGGTTCGCTACGGTCACTTAGATGCGAAATCTATTTTCGTTTTTAATTAAGCTTCACTATGTTCAAATTCATCCGCTTCTTTAATTGAGTGCTTCTTACTTAATAGGTAAGGAATTGCTCCCAGTAGATTAGTCGCAACAGTAATGACAAAGAAGAGGTTGAAAAGTGAAGCTCCACCATTGATATTTACAAGCTTAAATAGTTTTTCAAAAATAACATGTCCCACTCCAAGTCCTGCTGGAGAGATTGGGATTGCAGTCGAAATCATACCAATTGGAATAAAAGTAAAGAGTTGACCAACTGGTACTTTGATATCGATAAAAGGCTCCGTTACTAGCCAGAAGCAGAAAATATTTCCAAATTGAAGTACACAACTGATGGCCACTCCAAAAAGTACGGTACTCTTACTTTTTCCGATTGACCAAACTTGTTCAAAAGTTGTCGCTATTTTACTTCCTAGTAATGGAATCTTCTGAGAGATTTTAAGAATCATCTCTTGCAGTCTTTGCGGTAGAAAGAGAGAAGCTAAGAAGACCAAACTTCCTAAAAAGAGTAATCCATTAAATGGAAGAAGTGCTTTCATTTTAGGAGAAATAGTAATCATTTCTTCGTAGTTTAGAATTGTGAAAATCCCTGTCAGAAAAATCAAACCAACAAGGCCCAGAATTCTATCAATAAAAGCAGTCATGATTAAAAATGTCTTAGGTAGAGACTTATCTAAATCTCTCGCATAGAGAAGCTTGATGAGATCTCCTGTTACTGCTCCTGGTAGGAAAGTATTAAAGAATTGTCCAATCCAGTTTAGTGACATTAATTTTAGGGGAGGGAGTTTTTCTTTAGACTTAGTCTTTAGTAGGGCCCTCCATCTAAAACTTGCAAGATTGATCTGAATAACCATGAAAATAATGGCATAAATCCAGTTGTTAGACTCACTGATAAGTCGCTTCACGAGAGAAAAGTCTAGTTTTCCACTACTTATTAACCAACCAATGAGTAGTGCTGCGACGAGAAATTTTGCCAATGTCTTTATCATTATGTACCTGAGTCTTGCGGTGCAAAGAATTTGTCTTTTCCCTCTATATTTAATGAATTTAGTGCTATTGTAAAGGGCTTTGAATTTTAATAAGGAATGGAATTATGAAAGTTTCAGTCATTGGTACTGGATATGTAGGTTTAGTTAGTGGAACATGTTTTGCCGAAATCGGTCACGATGTAACATGTATTGATATTGACCCGAAGAAAATTCAAATTTTGGAAGATGGTAAGTCTCCAATCTATGAGCCAGGTCTAGAAGAATTACTACAAAGAAATATTAAATCGAATAGATTAAAGTTTTCAACGAGCTACGACTCTGTAAAGACGGCAAAGTCTATCTTTTTAGCTGTTGGAACTCCATCAAGTGATGATGGTTCAGCCAATCTTAATTACTTAAAAGATGCGGCACTTTGTGTTGCTAAGGAAATGAGTGACGGTGCAATCATTGTAATCAAATCAACTGTTCCTGTAGGGACTTGTGAAATGATTAGAGACCTTGTTTCAAAAAATACAGATAAAAAGTTTCACATCGTAAATAACCCAGAATTTTTAAAAGAAGGGACTGCGGTTGATGACTTTATGAGACCTGATAGAGTTGTTATTGGACACTCTGATCAATTTGCTGCTGATGCAATGAGTGAACTCTATGCTCCACTAGTTCGTCAGGGGAATCCTATCTATATGATGTCTAATCTCTCTGCAGAGATGACGAAGTATGCAGCCAATTGTTTCTTGGCCACAAAAATCTCTTTTATTAATGAAATTGCAAAACTCTGTGATCTTGCAGGTGCAGATATTAATGAGGTGAGAGAGGGAATTGGAAGTGATAGAAGAATTGGAAGTCACTTTCTTTATCCTGGTCCAGGTTATGGGGGAAGTTGTTTTCCAAAAGACGTTAAGGCGCTCATGTATACAGCTAAAGAGAATGGGATGACTTTAAAAGTTGTTGAAGCAACTGAAGAAGTGAATGAAGAGCAGAAAAAGAGAATGTTTGAAAAGATCATGTCTTACTATGGAGATGTGAAAGGGAAGACATTTACTTTTTGGGGAGTTGCTTTTAAGGCCAATACGGATGACATTAGAGAGACTAGTGCGATTACTATGGCCAAAGAACTCGTTGCAGCTGGAGCAAAAGTAAATTACTACGATCCAGAGGCATCAGATAATTTTGAAAAATTGATGAGCTCTTTAGAGGGAATGTCAGAGGGAACAAAGAGATTTGATAATAAATACGATGCTCTTACAAATTCTGATGGTCTTGTGACTATGACTGAATGGAGAGAGTTTACGAGTCCAGATTTCGAAGAAATTAAAACAAGACTAAATAAAGCAGTCATCTTTGACAGTAGAAACCTTTATAAGACAGAGAAGGTTCTTGAGTCAGGGTTTGATTACTTTGCGATTGGAAAAAGGATCTCTAGATCATAATGAAAGTTGCTGTTTTACAAATGACATCAGTCTTGGACTACCAGGTCAATCTTCAAAAGATTGAAACTCTTTTAAAAGAGGTAGAGAATTCTGATGTCGAAGCAGTATTTCTTCCAGAGTGCTTCTATTCTATGTCTAATGGAAAAGAGCCAACTCCTTATCTCGTTGCTCCTGGAAATGAGCACTACAATAATATAAAGAATCTTGCCAAGAAGTATTCCGTGGCCCTTATCGGTGGAACTGCTGCCTCTATGATAGATGGAAAAGTTATGAATAGATGTTATAACTTTTCTGCCGATGGTGAAGACTTAGGGTTCTACGATAAAAATCATCTCTTCTCATGTAACTTTAAAAGAGATGGGGCAGTGAAGAAGATTGATGAGGGAGATATTTACACTCCTGGAAATGAATCGAAATTACTAAATTTCAAAGATACTCTAATTGGATTAGGTGTGTGTTTTGATCTTCGCTATAGTGAGATGGCCCTAGATTACAGAATGCGTGGAGCTAAAATCCTAACTTATTCTTCTGCTTTTACTGTACCAACTGGAAAAGCTCATTGGCACACTCTCTTGAGGGCGCGTGCAATTGAGAATCAGTGCTATGTTATTGCTTCTGCCCAGTGGGGACTTAATAATGAAGTCATCTCAACTTACGGTCACTCACTAATAGTAGATCCGTGGGGAGAGGTTTTAGTTGATGCTAAGGAAGGTGAAGGGATCTTTATTCAAGATTTAGACTTCGAAAGAATTGAAGCAGTTAGATCACAAGTGATAATGGGAAGATAGGTTTGGATTTAAAAATCTCTAAATCTTTCAATCAAAATGCCATTGCAACTCTCTATAAAAATAAACATGATTTAAAACTCGCCTTTCCAAGTGCGAAGTATCCAGTTGATATGAAAGACTGGCATGATTGGATTGAGAAAACTGAGTCCGAAAATTTCTCGCTCTTGTGGGAAAATAAAGATGGGTTTATTTCACACCTAGCAATTAAGAGCTTTAGAGAGAAGCCTGGAATTGTCTATCTCTGCTTCTTTATTATTGATGAAAAATATAGAGGTAAGGGTCTCTCTTCAAAAATATTAGATGACGCTTATAGATTTGTTAGAGAAGAGTTAAGTAAGAGTGAATTGTGGTTAGTTGTTGATCCAAAAAATAAAAAAGCCTTCAATATTTATTTAAATGAAGGCTTTAAGGTTATTGATGAGCGAGAAGCTGGGCTTCGAATGATGAAGCAATTATGAGAAGTAAGGTGAGTCACCTGATGCGTGATCAGTAAGATCTACAACTTCTTCAATTTCAGGGAAATTTTGTTTAACCATTCTTTCAATACCATCTTTGAGAGTGGCGCTTGAGCTAGAACATCCCTGGCATCCTCCACTTAGCTTAACAAAGAGTTTTCCATTATCTATATCGATAACCTCAACATTACCACCATGAGCTGCCAGAGCAGGTCTCACTTGTTCATCGAAGAGGTTTTCTATCTTTCTAATCATTATAATATCTCCAAATCTTATTCAGTCCTTTCTTTCTACTATTATAACAATTTAATGGCCATAGGCTTATAAAATTCCCAAAGTTAAGCTAATATTTAGCTATGAAAATACTAATCGTAGACGATGAAGTGGAAATCCTTGATATTCTTGAGGAATTGATAACTGATAAATATATGTGTGAAGTTGATAGGGCCTCTAATGGTCTAGATGCTTTTATTCTATGCCAGGAAAGTGAATATTCCTTTATTGTTACAGATCATAAAATGCCTTTTATGACTGGTGCAGCTTTAATATCTGGAATTCGAACTCGAAAGAATTTAAATATGAAGACGCCAATCTTGATGCTGACAGGTTTCTTAACGGATGAGCTCAAAGGAAGGGTTGATCTTGAAGATGTAGAGTTCATGTCAAAACCAATTCAGTTTAAAACATTCTTTGAATTAATCAGCTCTTATGTTTATAAGTATTAAACTCTAAACATTTCAAGTTGCCCAACACTTGTATAAATAGCGTGTTCAACTCTTAACGTTGAGTGGCTTATCTTTATTGGAGAGAATCCTGCCTCTTTAAGTTTTTCCTCTTCAGCTCTTGTCCATCCTCTCTCTGGACCAATCGCCAAAAGAGGCTCATCTCGCTCTCCGGGGCTTAGCTCTTTAAAGGTCTGTTCTGTATTTAAAGATAGGTAGAACTTATTCTTATGTGCTTTATATTGATCAAGGTTTAAGTAGTTCTTGAGAGAGAACTCAGGTAGTTCAAAGTATGTTTTGGACTGAGCAAGTCCGTCTATGAGGTAGCTCTTATAGTTTTCGTCTCTGTAAATGGAGGACTGGGAATAGCTCTTCTCTGAGAGTAGGGCCTTGAAGAGGTGAATTGATTTCGCTCCAAGAGTTGTAGAGTGCTCGAGCACTTTCTTAATTGTTTGTGGCCTGCTCAATCCGACTAAGAGATGAAACCACTGTGAAAGAGATTTGAGTTGCTCTTTAACTTTAATTTCGCAAGTGAGGTTATTTAACTTTATAATTTCTGCTTTATAAATTCCCTGACCAATAATGGTAATAGTGATGAGGTCACCCTCTTTTGAATCTAGATGGGTGTGTAGATGGCCCAGTCTTTTTTCATCAGAAAAGCTGATGCTGTCTTGATTAATTAATTCTTCTTTGAAAAAGCAAATACTGTTCATAGCTCAACTTGTGTCAATAATTTCGGTGACTTTGTGGATTTATCTTTAATCCTATTTGCAAAGTATAATATATGGACCGATCTATCAATATTCTTCCAATTATAAGTATAAAAAGCTCCTTCACGCTAATGCTAGCTCCTCCTGGTTGGGGGAAGACAACTCTAGTGCTAGATCTCTATGAGAAATTTAATGGAAGAATTATATTTGTCTCTCCGTTAAGGGCCCTAGCGGAGGAATTCGTGAATCGAGCAACGCATTTAAGAAATGTTCTGTCTTTAAGTGATAGAGAAGGATTAGAAGAAAAGCTAAAAAAATTTTCGACCAAGAAGAAGGGCTTATTAGTTTGTACCGCTGAGAGACTAGGAAGTGATCTTATAGAAAGATTTTCTAAGGAGAAGACTCTCTTTATTTTTGATGAATTTCATCTCTTCTATTATTGGGGTCAAAGCTTTAGACCACTGCTTTGGGAGAGAGCAATGGAAGTCTCAAATAATCAGGGAAGTATTCTGGGGCTAACTGCTACAATGGACGAGGAGATTTTAAAGTCTTGGAGTGAGGACTTCTCTCTTGGTGTAGAGGAGAGATTTCTTATTAATCTTGGCAATCAAAGATTATTTAATCATCCATCAGTGATTACAAATTATAATCTCGCCGGGAAAATGGTATTTCAAAGAAATTTTATAAATATTCTTAAGAAGCAAGAAAAAGGAACAATTCTTTACTTTTGTAGGTTTAGAACAGAAGTCGATATGTGGTTAGAGTTTTGTTTTAGACATAAGATTTCTGCAATTGGATGTGTAGGTGGAGAGGTTGAATCGTTTTTAAATAATCTTGAAAGCAATCCAAGGCCAAGGTGTATTTTCTCAACTTCGGCCCTAAGCCACGGAGTGAATCTTCCAATTATCTCCAAGGTTTTTCTAAGCTATGAAATAGAGAATAAAGACTTTTGGATACAGATGGTTGGACGAGGCGGACGCGATGGATCGTGTTACCATGTCTACGAAATGGAGAAAAAAGATTGGCGAGATATTAGATATTTATATCAAACTTTGATACTTTTAATTCGAGACTTCATTAGGTTTAGGTTTTTACTATGATGACAAAGGTAGAGGGCATCATCCTCTCAAAGACTCCTTATAAAGATAGACACTTAGTGTGTCGTGTTCTTCTTCGAAGTGGTGAGAAGATATCCGCCATTTTCTACGGAGGACAAGGTGGAGGAAATAAGAAGAAGAGTTCTTTCTTAGAATTAGGTCATCTTGTGAAAGTAGAACTTACTAGGGCCAAGCCTGGAGTAAGTATTTTCTCTGTGAAGGAATGGTCTCCTTCTTGGCATCATAAAAGTATTAGAGAAAATCACAAAGCGTTCTATTTATTATGTGCTTTTCTAGAAATTTCCGACAAGCTGGTTGTCGATGCAGATTTACATGAGGGCCACTATCAAGATTTAGTTGATAAAGATTCAATGTTTAAAGTTCTAAGTAATGCAATTTTTTATCTTGAAAAAAATACTTTAGAGAGAGACCAGTTCTCAGCTGATCTTTTTCACTTTGTATCAAAAACATTGATCGAGCAGGGAGTGTTCCCAGAGAGAAATAACTGTGTCTTAAGTGGAGTTTCTCTACATGAGTTATCACAATTAACTCTTATAGATGAGCACGGTGGATTTGCTGATACAACTTGCTTAAATCAAGATATGAGAGATGGACGCTTTAGCGCTGAAGAGGGGAAGATAATGTGGAATTTTCTCTGCCAAGTGGCCTTGAAGAAATATAGTGAGCTACAAGAGACTAAAGAGATTCCACTATCCTATTCAAATAGATTATTGGACTACTTATGTTTTCAAGTTCAAATGTCACGCAATGATTTTAAAACGCTGAGTTTATTATTTTAAACATTTAAATGATGAGAGTATCTTCTTAACTTCTTTTCCATGAGATTTATTTTGCTCCCATGTCATGAGTGTTGAGATATTAAAGAGTTCATTATTACAATTAAAGAAATATGACTTTTCTAAAAAGAGGTCATTTTTAATTGTATATGAGTAACCAATAGAATGAATTTCTGGGATATTCTTCCACTTTGAAATTCTATAGCCCGTAAAACGAACAACTTTCCCTTTATTTTTCTTTAACCACTTAAGTCTTCCATTTTTGTAGTTGTCTTCATTGTCTTGAAGATCTTTCTTATTAAATGAAAAATCTTTTATATTGGTGTTGTTAATTGAAACGACTGCTCTTCTTCCATTTAGAACCGGTCCAAAGAGAGTCAAAGGTGTATTTAGGAAGTTAAAAGCGTGCTGCCAACCTTTTGGGTAATGTAAATTTATTTTATTTTTACCAAGTGTAAAGTCTTTTTCTGTAGCGCTAGCAACTTGAAAAGTTAAGGAAAAAATTAAGATTAGAAGTATATTCTTATACTTACCGTTCTCTAATTTAATGTTGAATTTTCTTAGGTTTTTCAAAATATTTTTTTCCTCTTTTTTTCACATTATACTTCGGATTTTCTTTTAAAATAATTAAAGAATTCTTAATTTTTTCTCGATGAATTAGCAAGGAAAGTCCTTTAATTTCATTTGTTTATAAAGAAAAAAACTCGAATGGTGTAAATGAAAAATATTCTCTTAATAATATTAACCTCGCTCACTTTATCCGTCTACGCAGATGGAGAAATTGATCCTTTTGTCGAAACATTAGATAGGTTTGAAAAGTATTGTATCGATCAAAATGATGAACTTAGAGAAGATGTTTATGTTAGTGATGAATTCTTTTCGTGTAGAGACACTATGGAGTACCTACAATTAGAGTTCAAAGAAAGAGAAGAACTAATGACAAGTAATCCTGATGTCTATAGACAATTTCAGGATTGTGTAGAAAACAGGGATAAGCCAAAAGTCATTCCATTTATAGCTGAAATACAAGAAGCTACTGATGAAGTTACCTGTAATGAAAGTGAGAAAAAAGAGTTTGAGAAAAATTGTGGACAAGCATGGGAATGTAATAAGTTAAGGGCCATTAAAGACGGCGCGGGAATGCTCCCTCGAGTTATTAGAAATCCTATTCAAAAATATGTTCGAAATACAGTTCAAGAAAAAAACTATGATAGTGAGTGTATCGCTGACGGTAGATCGAATTGTGTAAAAGATTTTGTCTACGCTTTTGCGGCCAATCTATGGTCTAGTGCTTCAAGTGTTTGGGACTTAGTTTCTAAAGGTACAAAGTCTCTCTTTGATATTGGTGGGTGGTTTGATGACGAAGCAGACAAGCTACATGCAAAGGCCATTCAGAGTAAAAAAGATGTAGAAGACTTTTGGGATAACCCTGGTAAGTGGTTCTCAAACTTAATTGATAATATTAAAAAAGGTGTAGATGATTGGGTTAGAACTTCTGTTTTCTGCGCAAAGTGGGAAGGGAAACCTCAGTTTTCAAAATGTTTACAGCCTCTTGAAAATTACGATTGTATTGACTGTGATGATAAAATCAATGCTACTTGTGTTGCTATTGGTGCGATATCAAGTGAGGTTGGTGTCGCTTTTTTAACTGCGGGCGTGGGAACTGCTGCCAGCTTAACGGCAAGGGCCGGAGCCAAGACTCTAGCGGTGGTGGCCACTAAAGTATCCTCTAAAGTAAAGACTGTTGCTCCGTCTTTTGCAAAATCTTCTAAAGCTACCAAGACGACAAAGGCCAGTGAAATTATGGCAAAGACTGCTGCTGTAGTTGGTACAGGATTGAGTAAGTCTACTGAGATTGCGAAGAAAATATACTCAGTGAGTTCTGAACAAGCACTTCGAATTAAAGATAAGATGGACTCAATCGCAAAAGTTGTTACAGAAAATAAAGTTGTGATGGTTGCTTCAGAAGTAATAGCGAAAGGAAATATACCTGGAAGAATTAGTGAGAAAATTGCTGAGAAGGGTGTTCTTGCTGGAGCGAAAGCAGTTTCTAAAGTTGGAAGTGGGGCAGTTAAGGCCGATGCAGATAAGCTCGTTCGTGTCGCACAAAGAGCGAGACACTCTGAAAGAGCGCAACAAGTACTAAGTGAGAGAACCCACGAAAAGAGTAGGCTCTCTGGACATAATGCAAAGGCAACTTCCCTTGTTCGAAGAGGGGAGAGAGCCTCAGGTTCTTCTCAGGCAATTGGAGGATCTTCAGGTGGTAATTCTGTTGGAAGCCACGCCTCTAGTGCAACAAGTGGAAGCTCTACACATGGATCTGAAAATCGTACAGGAAGATATTCAACTGATGAAAAGTATTCAGATAGACAGAGAGTTCCAAGTCAAGAGGGAAGTCATCATCAAAACTCTAATCAGCACCCTGGGCAAAATCAACATCAACAAGCTCAAAATAATAGTACTCAAAATCAGCGCGCTTCTAGAGATGAAGCAAGAAGACAGACTGAAGAGAGAAGAAGAGAAGAGCAGAGAAAGGTTGCTGAACAAAAGAGAAAAGAAGAACAGAGAAAAGCTCAAGAGCAACATCATAGCGAAACAGAAGAGAAGAAGAGTGAGTTTAAAGTTAGTAAAGGCGCAGTTGCTGCATCGTTAGCGACTCACTTAGCAGCAAAAGGCGTTATCATGTCAAATGAGCAAGCCGAGAGAGAAGCTGAAAGAATTCAAGCGCTAGCTAATGGTCAAAGAGAGAAGTTTGATAATAGTTTAGTTTCTGCAAAGAACGTTCTAGGTGTAGATAGTAGTAACCCTTTTTCTAATCAGGCGATGACTCAGGCACAGAACGTAAAAGAAATGTACTCTGATGAAAACAAGGATAATATTGTTTCAGAAATTCAGAATTCAAATAAAGATTTATCTAGAGATCAAGCAGAAGAAATCTTTAATAATAGAAGGGCGCAAGTTGATAAGGCCTATGATTATATGGATAGAGCTACTAGAGAAAATAGCTCATCTTACGAAGCAAAAGATAAAGTTTCAGCTACTGAGGAATTAAGAAATATTGGTCGAAGAAATCAACTTAATGCACTCGGCTCGGAACTTTCAAATTTAACAAAACAAAGAGAGGCCATTGAAAGTGGTGCAGGTACTACTACATCTTCTGAAATTACTCCAAGAGAAGCAGCTCCTACTGCCGAGAGACAGATTGCTAGAGCGGATAATGAAGCTACTTCCTCTAGAAGAGGAGTTGAAGATGAAGCCTTAGCTCCAGTGAGTTCGAGTGCTTCTTCATCAGGTTCTCTAAGTTCTGCTCCATCAAGCGTTTCTTCAAATAATTCTAGTAGTGATAATTCTTCATATGAGAGCAGTTCACCAGTTGCTAGTGAGTCAAATAATGACTCTGTTCCAAGTATTGTTAACAATGAATTAATCGAAGAAGCAATTAACAACTCTGAGAAGTTAGAAGAGAAGAAAACTGAGCAAGATGAGAAGAGAAGAAGTAAAGATTTAAAAGATTTACTTAGCAAGATTGGAGATAAGCCAGTTAAAATTGAAAGTGGGGTTGTATTTGGCCATAACCTAAATTCAATTAAGGCCAATTCTGCTGAATCGAAAGTGATGTTAGAGAATCTAGCTAAGAGAGTGAAGGCTTCGGAAAAAGTAGATAAGCTCTACACCTATGCAATTGGTGCAGATAGAATTGAACTATATCAATTCGATGAGGAAGTTTTCCATATTAAGATTTCTAAAAATGGTGAAGCCGAAATTATTGAGAGCTCAGAAGGAAATCAGCTTATTAATCGCTCAGCTTTTATTCGTGATTAAGATGTACTAATTGAGTATTTATTTGCTATTCTCTGGGAATGAAAGACTTAGTAAAGAATAAACTTTTTCCATATATTATTCCCTATAAAACAAAAGTATTTGGTGCTTTTATCCTCTCCTTCCTAATTGCTGGTCTAGGTGGGGCTCAAGTAAGGCTAGTTAAGCCAATATTTGACACTGGCCTAAAAGGTTACTCTTCTGTTGAAGATGTTATGTTCTTGGCCGGACTCTTAGTGGCCGTTGGGCTCATGCACTTTCCAAGTCGTTTCTTTCATTTTTACTGGTTGCGTTACGTGTCTGATAGGGCAACTCTAAAAGTAAGGGAAGAGATCTTTCAAAAGTTACAGAAGCTTCCTGTTTCATACTTTGCAAAAAAGAAGCAAGGTGAGCTAATCTCGAGTATTCTAAATGATACACAAGTTTTCTCTTACGGATTCAAGGCAGCTCTTGACGTTATTCGTGAATCACTTAAGGCCGTTGTTTATCTTGGTATGGCGTTTTGGAGTGATTGGCAACTCACCCTGGTGATCTTTGTTATTGCTCCTTTTCTCGCAGTTATTTTCTCTAAGAGTGGAAAGAAAGTAAGAGCAAATCAAGGAAGTGTTCAAGAAGAGCAGGCCCAACTGACTCACAATATCGCAGAGGGAATTCATGCTCAGAAAATAACGAAAGCTTTCAATCTTCAAGAATTTGTAAATTCAAGATTTAAAAAAGCGCAAGAGAGATTCTTCTCTGCTCAAATGAGAACAACTTTCATTGAGGAATTTGCCCATCCACTAGTTGAGATCGTTGGAACTTTTGCATTTGCGGGACTTATTGTTTTTGCTCACTACAGATTAAAGAATGGTACAACGATTGGTGACTTTATTTCCTTTGCGACAGCGCTAGCACTCTTTATGGATCCACTTAGAAAATTTTCTCAGGCAAATGTTAAATTATCTCAGGCCAAGGCTGCATCGGATAGAATTTTTGAACTATTAGAAACACCAGATGAACCAGATAGTGGAGAAGTGGCAATAAATTCTTTTTCTGAAAAAATTATTGTTAATGATCTTACATTCTCTTATGGGGAAGGTGATGTCATAAAGAATTTGAATTTAGAAATTAATAAAGGTGAAAAAATAGCACTCGTCGGTCTTTCTGGATCTGGAAAATCTACGTTAATTAATCTCTTACTAGGTCTCTATCCAATTGCCCGCGGTGGTATAAGTATTGATGGAATTGATCTAAATGATATTAAACTCAAGTCTTTAAGAGATCTCTTTGGCCTAGTTAGTCAGGATATCTTTCTATTCAATGACACTATTAAAGAAAACCTTTTAGTTGGTTCAGACTTCACACAGGAGCAAGTTAATAAGGCCCTTGAAGTTGCCTACGCTAATGAATTCGTTGAAAAGCTTCCCGAGCTCACTGAGACAGTTGTTGGGGATAGGGGTGCTCGACTCTCAGGAGGTCAGCAACAGAGAATTACAATTGCTAGGGCCTTCTTGCAAGATGCCGAGATTCTTCTCTTTGATGAGGCGACATCTGCACTAGACAATGAGTCTGAAAAATTAGTTCAAAAGGCTCTAGATTCAATTGGTGGAAATAAGACAGTTGTTGCAGTGGCCCATAGATTGTCGACTATTCAAAACTTTGACCGAATTTACGTTCTTCATGAAGGTCATTTAGTTGAGCATGGTAGTCATGAACAATTGATCTCTAAGGGTGGGGAATACGCTAAACTTTACGATCTGAGTCAAAGCTAGAAAGCATTTAAAAATCGGCTTTGATGCTTAGACAGCCCTGAAAAACTTCGGTAAAATGAGCAGAATTTAATAAAGATTTTGTAGGAGTTAACTCAGTGTCAGAAAGTAATTTAAAATCTATGAGCGATCTCGTTAGTCTGTGTAAGAGACGAGGGTTTATTTTTCAATCATCAGAAATTTATGGTGGCCTAGGCTCATGCTGGGATTATGCTCCTTACGGCATTCAATTAAAAAATAATGTAAAAGAAAGTTGGTGGAAGGCCATGACATTTAGAGAAGATGTTGTGGGAATTGATGCTTCTATCTTCATGCATCCAATGGTTTGGAAAGCTTCTGGACACGTGGATGGTTTTAGCGATCCAATGGTTGATTGTAAGAGTTGTAAAGAGAGATATAGAGAAGATCAAATTGATACTTCTAAACCATGTGCTAAATGTGGTGCAACTGACTTTACTGAGCCAAGAGACTTTAACTTAATGTTTAATACTCAGATGGGAGCTGTTACAGATTCATCTTCAACAGTTTATTTAAGACCAGAAACTGCACAGGGAATTTTTGTAAACTTTTTAAATGTTCAGCAGACAATGAGAAAGAAACTTCCATTTGGAATTGCTCAGATTGGTAAGGCATTTAGAAATGAAATTACTCCAGGGAATTTTATTTTTAGAACGAGAGAGTTTGAGCAAATGGAGATGCAATTCTTTGTGAAGCCTGGAACTCAATTGGATGCAATGGAGAAGTGGAAAGAGGTTCGTTGGCAATGGCATATTGATAATGGGCTAAGAGCTGAAAAACTTCGTTGGGAACCACATGGGCCAGATAGCTTAGCTCACTACGCAGATGCTGCAACTGATATTGAATATGAATTCCCAATGGGATGGGGAGAGATGGAAGGAATTCACTCTCGTACGGACTTTGATTTAAAGAGACACGAAGAATTTTCAAAGAAGAACTTAAAGTATCTCGATACTGAGGATGGAAATAAGAAGTACCTTCCTTACGTTCTAGAGACTTCTGTTGGTTGTGATAGAGCCGTTCTTGCTCTTCTTTGTGATGCCTATAGATTAGAAAATGAAGGCGATAAAGAAAATGAAAGAGTAGTGATGAAGTTTCATCCTAAGATTGCTCCAATTAAAGTAGCAGTACTTCCTCTTGTGAAAAAAGAAAAACTTGATACACCAGCTAGAAAGTTATTTGAAACAATTCAAAAAAATTATCAAGCTGAGTACGATGTCGCAGGTTCAATTGGAAAGCGATATAGAAGACAAGATGAGATCGGAACACCGCTTTGTGTGACATTTGACTTTGATACTCTTGACGATAATGCAGTTACAGTTAGAGATAGGGATACAATGACTCAAGAGAGAGTCGCCATTGATCAACTGGATAAGTATTTAAGAGATAAATTAGGTTTTTAATTTCTAGGAGCGAGTTTCTCGCTCCTTTTATTTTTTATTAGTTTCAACCACCCAGGGAGGGTTTTGTGGCAACTAAAAATAAATGGGTCTATGGCTTTAGTTCTGAAAAGACTGAAGGTAATAAAACAATGAAAGGCTTACTCGGAGGCAAGGGGGCTAACCTTGCAGAGATGTCTTCGATTGGACTATCTGTTCCACCTGGTTTCACTGTAACAACAGCTGCATGCCTAGATTTCGTGGAAAACTCAAATACGATTAATCAGCAAATTAAAGATGAAGTACTACTCGCTTTACAGGAAGTGGAGAAGAACTCTGGTAAGAAGTTTGGTGATATTAAGAACCCTCTGCTCTTCTCTGTTAGGTCGGGAGCAAGAGTATCAATGCCTGGGATGATGGATACAGTTTTAAACTTAGGTTTAAATGATGATTCTGTTATAGGTCTAGCTGAACTCACAAAGAACCCTAGGTTTGCATGGGACTCTTATAGAAGATTTATTCAAATGTATGCCAACGTGGTTATGGGATTCAATGTTGCGATCCTAGAGTCAACACTAGAAGATCTAAAGGAAGCCAGAGAAGTTGAACTCGATACACAGCTTACAGCTGATGACCTACAGGAGTTGGTCGAAGTTTATAAGAGGATTATATTTGAAGAGACAGGGGTTTCATTTCCTACTGATCCGATGGAGCAGCTATGGAGGGCCATCTCGGCAGTCTTTAGTTCTTGGAATAATCCTAGGGCCATTAAGTATAGAGAGATAAATGATATAGACCATAGCTGGGGGACAGCTGTAAATGTTCAATCTATGGTTTTTGGAAATATGGGTGATGATTGCGCTACAGGTGTTTGCTTTACTAGAGATCCAAGTACTGGAGAGAAGAAATTCTTTGGTGAATTTCTAATCAATGCTCAAGGTGAAGATGTTGTTGCTGGGATTAGAACTCCACAACCAATAAATGACTTATCTAAGAATGAGTCCAATAAAGGTCTTCAAACTTTACAAGAGGCCATGCCAAAAGTTTATGATGAGTTAGTAGAGGTCTACACTCGTCTTGAAAAACACTATAAAGATATGCAAGATATTGAGTTCACTATCGAAAATGATAAGCTCTTTATTCTTCAAACAAGAAATGGAAAGAGAACGGCTGCGGCAGCTGTGAAAATTGCTGTGGATTTAGTAAATGAAAAGATCCTTTCAAAAGAAGAAGCGATTTTGAAAATCAACCCAGAAGATATCAATCAACTTCTCCACCCAAGGCTTGATCCAAGTGCGACTAAGAATGTTCTTGCTCAAGGACTGCCGGCATCTCCTGGTGCTGGAAGTGGTGTGATTACATTTACATCTGAAAAAGCAACCGCCCTTAATGAGAGTGGAGTGAAAGTTCTACTTGTAAGGCAAGAGACTAGTCCTGAAGATATTGCTGGAATGGTTGCATCTGAGGGGATCTTAACAGCGAGAGGGGGAATGACTTCTCATGCTGCTGTTGTGGCCAGAGGGATGGGGAAACCTTGTGTTGCTGGGTGTTCTGAGATTCAAATTAATTATGCAACTCTTACGTTAAAAGTTAATGGAAGAGAGTTTAAAGAAGGTGATCACTTAACGATTGATGGAGCTACTGGAGAAGTTATCGAAGGAAAGGTTCCAACAATTGCGGCGGAGATTTCTGAGGACTTTGCAAACTTTATGAGCTGGGCCGATGAGTTCAGAAAATTAGAAATTAGAACAAACGCTGATAACCCAGAGGATAGCGAGACTGCTAGAAACTTTGGAGCTCAAGGAATCGGGCTCTGTAGAACTGAACATATGTTCTTTGAAGCGGAGAGAATTTTAGCTGTAAGAGAGATGATCTACGCTAAAGAGCTTAAAGAAAGAGAGAAGGCCCTTGCTAAGTTACTACCATTTCAGCGAGAAGACTTTATCGGTATCTTCACTGCTATGGATGGAAAGCCTGTTAATATCAGACTTCTGGATCCACCTCTACATGAGTTTCTCCCTCACACTAAAGAAGATAGAGAGGCCTTAGCGGAGTATCTTGAAATTGAAGTACAACTTATAGATGAGAGATGTGAGCAGCTACATGAATTTAATCCTATGCTAGGGCATAGAGGTTGTCGTTTAGGAGTAACTTTCCCAGAGATCTATAAAATGCAAACAAGAGCAATTATTGAAGCTGCTCTAGAGTGTAAGAAGAAGGGAGTAGAAGTACTTCCTGAAATTATGATTCCACTTATTTCATTAAAGGGAGAACTTGTTCTACTTAAAGAAGAGTGTATTAAAGAAATTGAAACGATCTTTAAAGAAACTGGTGAAGAAGTAAAATATAAATTGGGAACAATGATTGAGCTTCCAAGGGCCGCAATTACGGCCGGCTCAATTGCACCTGAGGCAGACTTCTTCTCATTTGGTACAAATGATTTAACACAGACAACTTTTGGCCTTTCAAGAGATGATTCAGGTAAGTTTCTTCCAGAGTATATAAATGGAGGATTAGTTCCAGTTGATCCATTTGTTTCTCTCGATCAAGAAGGAGTTGGTTTCTTAGTAAATCACGCCTGTGTTGAAGGGAGAAAATCAAATCCAAAAATTCATATGGGTATCTGTGGTGAACACGGAGGGGAGCCGAGATCTATTCAATTCTGTCATGATATTGGACTAGACTACGTTTCTTGTTCTCCGTACAGGGTTCCAATTGCTAGATTGGCCGCAGCTCAAGCTGCCCTTAGGGATTAATGCAAGATATTCAAAAGATAATTGAGAATTTAATGCCTAAACAACACTTCGACTGCGTAGCGGTCGGAGTGATTGATTTTAAAGCTAAGAATTACGAATCTCTCGAGTGGCATGGTGGAGAGTTTGTAAATAAGTCTGGAAAGTATTTCTTTGATTTGGCCTCTCTTACTAAGCCTCTAACTTTAGCGAGTACTTACCTTACCTCTCCAAAGAAGTTTAACAATGAAATGTTACTTCTATTAAATCATCGCGGTTCATTGACCTCTGGAGGAAGAATATCTCCCAGTCAGTGGCGCTCTTATATAAAGAGTTTTCAAGTAAAAGAGGCGCCGACACTTTACTCCGACTATTCTGCACTAAGGGCAATGTTAGAAATAGAAGACACTTTTAAAAGAGAACTCTATGAAATATGCTCTGACTATTTTGACGAAGAAATGTTTCATTGGACTGAGCTTGAAGATCCTCTCAGGTCTCCTGTAACTGGATTTAGACATGGAAAGAAAATTCAAGGGGAAGTACATGATGACAATGCCTTTTATTTAAAGGAGAAAGTCTCTCATGCTGGTCTCTTTGCTTCCATCGATGGACTTTGTAAGAGTCTCTTGAATTTAGACTCTAAATACTCTCTTCTAGACTTTATGGATGGAGCTTTTAAAAATACATCTTTTGATCGCTTTCTCTATGGTTGGGATACTGTTTCTGATCCTCAAAATTCATTGGCGGGCAGAGGATGTTCGTCTTCGACTTTTGGTCACTTAGGTTTTACCGGAACATCAATTTGGATAGATACGCAAAAGAGTAGGGGCAGTGTGATTTTAACCAATGCCACTCAAAACTATTGGTACGACAGAAAAGGCCTCACGGAGCTTAGAAAGGAATTAGGGACCACTATTTGGTCTAAGTAATTTCAGACTCTTAGCTTGTTCCTCTTCCCTTAAAGAAAATTCATCAACTACCCGATAAGACTCCAAGACGGAGGATTATCTAATGCATAGAAATTTAATTTTTACCTTGTTAGTTGCGCTAACTGCTTTTGGTTGTACTCATAATAGTACATTTTATTCAGTTAAGAGTAAGCCAAAGAACTATGTTTTAAGATATCCAGCGGCTGCATCAGAGTCTTGTAAAACTGTAGTTGAGCAATTCTTTAAATCAAGCTTCAGCGATCGAAGAGAGAGATTGATGACAAATATCTCTAACTTTGATGAGACTGAAAGAATTGGTATCACCAACGCAATAGAGAGTATTCACTTCATTGATTATAACTATACCGTTAAAGAACTTGATCAGGTCTTCAAGGGGCATAAAGAACTTTCTAAGGTTGAATATCCTTATGCCTTTAATAAAGGTCGTAGAGAAGCAAGAGAAGTTCTTGGTAGAGTTGGAAACTTCCTTAGAGGGAGAGGTGCCGTTGCCACTCCTCAGTGGGATGAAGCTGCTTTTGAAAACTTTGTTGATGCTAGAAAGTATCTTATTGCAAATAGACCAGACTACTCTTTAGAAACTTTTAAAGAAGTTCACACTATGATGATGAAAAATGGTGTGGAAGAAATTAAAGATAGTGAATTAGGAGCAATTAGAAAAGTTGCATTAATTGGTAATGAGAGAGGGCGCGGAGTAACAGATGAGGCCCTAGAGAATATTAATAGTAATCCTTACCTTGGATTTCAGGTTACGAGTGTGACAACTGAAGGTGAGGTTAGAAGATCTAAAGGAGCCATCCTCTATCCAACTCCATCAAATATTAAAGATGAGGCGCTCGCTAGAATTGAAACGACTCATCCAGAAACATTTGAAAAAATAACAGCATTTAAAGAGGGAGATAGATCTATCTCTGAGAATGATTTAATGACTACTTTAGTTGAAGCGCTGACAGAGGAAAGGTTCTCTTGGTTTAATGAAACAAGAAGAGCGCTTGGAAGCCTAGATACTGAAGAGAAAATTAATGACTACATAGAGATGGTTGTAAATTTCCAAAGAGATATGGTCTCTATTCATCCATTTAGAAATGGAAATGGAAGAACCACAAGGGAATTTATTTTAAACTACGCTCTAATAAAAGAGGGGCTTCCGCCGTCACGTATTGCTGATCCAAATATGGATCTATACTCACCAATTGAAGTTTGGAGAGAGCAAGTTGTTAAAGGTATGGAATCAACAAATAGTCTCTATGAAGATATAACAAATAGACTAGAGTTAAATTTACCTGTTGAAAATTCACCTGAGCTTTTCTCTCCTTATACAATAAGAAGTGCAAGTATAGATGCTAAAAAGTATAGCTCTAAAGCGGTGAAAGAGGATGCTCGAGTTGCAGATGTTGATCCTAGACAATATATGGAGTTCGTCTCTTATATGGTTGATGAAGATCCGAGCTTAATTGCTAAGATTGAGAAAAGTCCCCATGAGACTTTACTAGGTATTAATAAGAAGTATGAAAGCTTTCTAAAAACTGTAAAGGTGGACTTTACTCATAAGAAAGAAGGACTCCAAGAAGTTAATCTAGCTTTCGTTGATAGAGACTTCAAAGCAACATTTGGAGAGGGTGCATTTAGAAACTCTCAGGACTGGGATGCTAAAATGGCTCTTTGGTATCAAGACAGTGTTGTATGGAGAGGTCTTGCTTATAGAAGAGATGTTGAAGAGAGTGAGATTTTAAAAATATTTAGAGAAATTCATCCGCAAATGACTTCCAATGATGTTGCTAAAAAGATCAGAGGTAATATGTCTCAAAAGCAAATGAAAGAGATTGTTCTAGCGGACTTTGATCGCTACAACGATGATCTCTATCATGGCGGACTTGTACAGATGGCAAAGGATCACTCTGAGACCGGTCCTCAGTATGGAACGAGTTATGGATACTCAACATCAAAAGATAGAAAGGTTGGTAAGGCCTTTGCTATGGGGGCAATGCAGTTCCAAATTACTGATGATGCCGGTAAGAGAGTTCAAGTGACATACGGTATGCAAAATGATCCAGATGTTATTGAGAAATTAAAAGATCAATTAAAGGGAAGAGTTTTAATTGGTGTGAGAAGAGCGAATAAAGATGTTGATCTTGGAAGATTAAAACAAGTAAGACCAGAGTTCTCTTATAAGTATGGTCGTCAACAAGAGGTTATGGGAATTGGTGCGGCCGACCCTGACTCTGTAATGGTAGTACAAATTTTGAAAGACGATGGAGATATTGCTGTTTCTTATTTTAGAAATCCAAAGAATCCAAGCGAGCTACTTGTAGTTAAAGATCCAAAGGTGTCCGAGTTTGAAGAGGTCACTGAAGAGATGATTACAAGAAGGATAAACATCGAGTAACTAAGTTCTACAAAAGTATATTCTTGTGTATAATGAAGGGAGCTATTGCTCCCTTTTTTATTAGGATAATTATGAATTTAGTAAATAAAATTTCTCACGACGAATTAAAGCTTAAAAAGAATGAGATAAAGAAAATATTTATGTTTCGAGTCTGTGGAACAGGTATGGGTGCCTGTGCAGGTCTTCTACAAGAGAAAGGTTATGTCGTAGAGGGAGCAGATACGACATTCTATCCACCTATGAGTACTTATCTAGAGAGTACTGGAATAGCACTCCATCAATTGGATGAGCTGGATATGGACTACTTAAGAGGTTTTGATTTGATCGTTGTTGGCAACGTCGTACCTAGAATGAGTGAGGATGCTAGAAGAGTCGAAGAGCTTGGAGTTGCCTTTACAAGCTTTCCCTCTGCTCTCGGAGCCCTTGTCCTAGATGATGTGAATGTTGTAGGGATTGCAGGAACACATGGAAAGACAACGACAACATACTTAATGACTCAGGTATTTGAGAAGCTTGGACACAATCCTGGATACTTTATTGGCGGAGTTGTAGATGGAAGAAAGTCATCAACTCTTGGTGATGGTAAGTACTTTTTCATCGAGTCCGACGAGTACGATAGCGCTTACTTTGAGAAAATCTCAAAATTTAGATCTTATTCAATAGATCATTTAATTCTTACTTCTCTTGAATTTGACCACGCTGACATCTTTAACGATATAGAAGATATTAAAAATGAGTTTAGGGCCATGTTAGATAGCTTTAAGGGAAAACTTATTTACGATAATAGCTACAAGGCCACTAATGAATTGGTTTCAGAGTATGGAAAAGATTTTAAAGAAAACTTCCTGATTGCTTACGGAGAAGAGAATCCAAAAATTAAAAGTGTTGCTAAGGATGGAACCTCTTTTTCTTTAATCTGGAAAGGTGGGGAACTAGACTTCAAGACCAATCTCGTAGGAAAACATAATATTTTAAACCTCTCTTCAGTGATACTCTTTGCTTTAGGTGAGGGCATTGAGTATGAGAATATTAAAAGTTCAATTACAAATCTAAAGCTTGTGCGCAGAAGACAAGAAGTGAGAGGAAAGTATCAAGAGGCAATTGTTATTGACGATTTTGCTCACCATCCTCGTGCGGTAGAGTTAACAACTGAAGGAATTAAAAATCTATATCCTGAAAAGAAAGTCAAAGTTGTAATTGAGCCAAATTCAGCGACAGCTAGAAGTGATATATTTCAAAGTGAATTTGCAACGGCCCTAAAGTGTGCTGATTATGTTGTCTTCGCTAAGCCACAGAGACATACAAGTGTAAAAGGTGCCAAGGACTTAGACGGTCACAAAATTCTCTCTGAACTCGAGAAAATAGGCGTAAAGGGAACAATACAGACAAACCTTGAAGACTTGGTAAAAGAAATTAATAAAATTGCGGATAAAGACACTGTTCTATTAGTACTTAGTAATGGAACTTGCCTAGGTCTTTGGCAATCTGACTTTGTTGAAAAATTAATTAATGTTTAAAAGTTTATTATTACTCACATTGATGACTTCGGTCCAAAGCTTTGGAAGTACTGAGAAAATCTCATCGCAAGTCATGTCGATTGAGCTTTCTGAAAAGAAGGTAATGAACCTCTATTTAAACAAGCTGAACACCTTTTCTAAAACCTATTGTAAGGGTGGAGTTGAAGAGGAGTTTTGGAAAAAGTATAAAAACTTTCGAGGCAATGGAAACTTTATTCCTCTTCTACCTGATGGAAAGCTAGATAAGAGTACAGTGAATCGTTTCATCCCTGAACTTGAACAAAAGAAGAAGTGGATTGACTCCCAAAGAGAGATTGTCAAAAAAAGAAAGAACTTCAAGAGCGAATATAAAAAGCTTTTAGAACTACAAAAAGAATTTCATTCTCTTCTCCTATTTAAGAAAGAGTACTTTACGAGCTCTAAGCCGGAAGAGAGGAGTTTGATTCGCAATAAATCAAAGTATAAATTGATCGCTTTTAGAAACGATCTAAAAAAATACTTAGAGTCACTATCATTTCTACAGTCCTATAAATTTCCTGTTGATCATTTTGATCTTAGAGTGAGTTATGACAAATACAAGTCTTCTGAAGATGTGGTAGGGAAGAGAAAATCTAATGAAGTGTATTTCTTTCGAAAAATTGTTCAAGATGGCGCTCAAGATTTAAACCATAAAAGAAGTGATCGCTTTCTAAGGGCGACTATTGACTCTATCTATTTGGGGCTCAATGAGAATACTGACTTTATTAGTGAGGATTTTAGATTTGATCTAAAGGCCGCTCTCGATGCTATAAAATGGCACTTAAAGGGAAAGCCTAAGAAACAATTTATTAGATTGGGCGAGTGGAGCGAGAGAGTTGATAGGGCCATAACATTTTATAAAATGCTTCGCGATGGAAAGGTTGAAGAGGAAGGGCACTCCTTTTCAACAGACAATCTTTTACAAAATAGAGCAAAGGGAAGATATATTCTCAAAGACTATGTCTTATCGAAGGAAGCAGATTCTTATAAATTTTGGATGAATCAATCTACTCTTATGCAGGCCATTTATGTAATTGATACGATTCTCTTTAATGAGGTCGGAGGTCTTGATGGAAGAGATGCGCTCGAAAGAAGAGATGTTACTCAAGTGGTAATTAATCGTCTAACGGACCCGGAATACAATTCAATTGACCCCGATGAGTCGATCTTTGATTATCTAAAGTTAAGTGAGAAAGAAATTGCTAAAAACCCATGGCTCAATGTTATGTTTAAAGAGGGGGAATTCTCTTTCACTTATTTTTTTATTCCTGGAAACTTACGAATCTATTGTCCTGATATGACGAGAACGGGGAAGTTTCTTAGAAGAGAAAACGTCTCGATAGCTCTCTCTCTCTTGCAAAAGCCAAATGTAGACTTTAGGGCCTTGCGCTACTTTTCGCGTGCATCTATGCTTGGAAGAGTAAATATGGCCAAGATTTGGTCGAACTTCACACCTGTCTCAGAGAGGCCAGGGCTAAAAGTTAAGAGAAGCCATTACATCAAAGGTCTGTACAAGAAAGGTAAGTATACTTTCCTCTATGACTTCACAGACGCACAGGGGAACCTATTCCAAGTTCTTAAGTTTAAAAAGAATATCTACGTAACAGATAAACAAGGTGAGCACTTCTATAAGTATAGAAACAGACATTACTTTAGATATTTCGAACACCCCCTCTAATTCTGAATAATTTCATTGTTAATACACACTTAAGGGAGTATAGTCTTTCAGTTACTAGTGTATTATTTGTTTAATAAAATCTATTTAATGGAGTATATATGTTAAAAGATTATGTATTTACATCAGAGTCTGTAACTGAAGGACACCCTGATAAAATGGCAGATCAAATCTCTGATGCTGTCGTAGATGCAATGTTTGCTCAAGATCCTGAATCTAGAATCGCTTGTGAAACTATGATTTCAACAGGAATGGTTGTTCTTGCAGGTGAAATTACTTCTAAAGCAAATATTGATTTTCAAGAAGTTGTTAGAAATAAAATTAGAGAGATTGGATACGATCACTCAGATAAGGGATTTGACTGTAACACTTGTTCAGTAATGGTTGCGCTTGATAAGCAATCTCCAGATATCGCACAAGGTGTAAATGTTGGTGAAGGAACTTATACAGAAATGGGTGCCGGTGACCAAGGTCTTATGTTTGGTTATGCAATCAATGAAACAGATAATTTCATGCCGCTAACGATTGATCTTTCTCATAAGCTTGCAATGAGACTTTCTGAAGTTAGAAAGAATGGAACAATTGGCGACTTAAGAGCTGATGGTAAGACACAGGTTTCTGCTCAATATATTGATGGAAAAGTATCTAGAATCGATACAATTGTTCTTTCAACTCAACATGCAGAAAACATGACTTTAAAGCAAGTTCAAGAAGCAGTAAGAGAAGAAGTTATCAATAAAGTTATCCCTTCTCACTTAGTTGATAATGAAACTAAGTACTTCATCAATCCAACTGGTAAGTTCGTTATCGGTGGACCAATGGGAGACTGTGGTTTAACTGGTAGAAAAATTATCGTTGATACTTATGGTGGTCACGGTGCTCACGGTGGTGGTGCTTTCTCTGGTAAAGACCCATCTAAGGTTGATAGATCAGCAGCGTATGCTACAAGACAAATTGCAAAGCACGTTGTTGCGGCTGGTTTAGCTGATAGAGCTCTTGTTCAAGTTGCTTATGCAATTGGTGTTGCAGAGCCAATGTCTCTACTAGTTGATTGCTACGGAACAGAGAAAGTTGATATTGCAGCAATCAATAAAGCTGTTAATGAAATCTTTGATATGAAGCCAAAGTCAATTATCGAAAGACTTGATCTTCTAAGACCAATCTATTCTGAAACGGCTGCTTATGGTCACTTCGGTAGAGAGAGTAATACTTCATTCCCATGGGAGAAGCTTACTTACTTAGATCAGCTCAAGGCAATGTTCTAATAAGAAGAAAATAATAAATATAAGGCCAGTCTGCGGACTGGCTTTTTTTTTGCTTAGAGATTAGTATTTAGTAATGGATTTAATTTTCTTTCTCATTAGATACACTCCTTTTTGGTCTTTGCCGGTTCTCTTAATCGCTATGTACTTTAGTTATATTTATTGGATAAAAGATATTAGAGTTATCTCTCTAGGCTTTGGACTAATTGCTTTCATATCCTTATCTTTTTTGGCCTACTGGATATTTGCAGGAGGTCCTGATGCCTCTGTGCAGCAAATTTTACAATTCCAACAGTAAAATTTCAGCACTCACACCCTCAAATGTAAGATTTCGTTAGGACTGGAAAGTATTTCCAGGGTGTTGAAAAATTGACACTGAAGATCTTCTTAGCTACGATTTTTCTATCAAAACTTCTTTTAAGAAGTTGTTTTGGTCACTAAGGAGAGTCATTTGAACGAATTTGAATTTCTTCACAATTCTTATGAAAGCAGTGAAGATAAACCCAGCCTACCTGAAGTTTTTCTGGTTGAAGACGATTTAATCTTTGGAAAAACACTTAAGAAATTTATTCAAAAGAAATTGGGCCTTGAAGTTAGTTATCACTCTGATCCAGGTGCTGCAATTGCCCAGATCAATGAAAGATCTTCTAGTGAGCAATTTATCTTAATCACAGATATAAGCTTTGATGACGGAGGGGCCGATGGCCTACTTCTGATTGACCTTCTTAAAGAAAAGGGTCACAAGTTTATTCCTATTGTAATGACTGGCTTTGCTTCTATTGAAACTGCAATTGCAGCAACTAAGAAGGGAGTTTTTCACTATCTTACAAAACCATTTGAGCTTGATGTTCTTACGGACCTAATAATGAAGGCCGCAATTTCTAAGCTTGGATACACAGAAAAAGATTTTAAAGTTGAAACACCTAAAGTCACTATCCCGAAGAAGAGTACAGGAATTGAGAGATCTTTTAAGATTGAAGCTCCTAATGAAGAAGATATCTTCTGTGGAATGATTGGTCGCTCAGCAAAGATGAAACAAGTCTTTGAGAGGATTGAAAAAGTAGCCTCTTCTGGTTCAACAGTATTCATCAACGGTCCTTCGGGAACAGGTAAAGAATTAATTGCCTCTGCCATTCACTCACTTTCTCAGAGAGTGGATAACCCAATGGTTTCTGTAAATTGTGGAGCGATACCAGGTGAACTCCTAGAGAGTGAGCTCTTTGGTCATGAGAAGGGTGCCTTTACTGGAGCCATCTCAAGTCGAAAGGGTAGGTTTGAACTAGCGAATAAGGGTTCTATCTTCCTCGATGAAATTGGTGATATGCCACTACTACTTCAAGTAAAACTCTTAAGAGTTCTTCAGGGAAGAGTTATCGAAAGAGTGGGAAGTACTACGACAACACCTGTAGATGTGAGAATCATTACGGCCACGCACAGGGACCTAGAGAAACATGTTGAGGATGGTAACTTCAGAGAAGATTTATATTATAGACTTAACGTAATTCCAATTAAGGTTCCGGCACTCTGTGAAAGAAGAGAAGATATTCCATTATTAATATCGTACTTTCTTTCAAGATTTGTAAGTGCAGACGGACGAAATAGTATTGAGTTTGATGATGAATCTCTTGAGCTATTACTTGCTTATGATTGGCCAGGAAATGTGAGAGAGTTAGAAAATTTAATGGAGAGATTAGTTATCTTAAGAGGTGGAAGTGTAATTCGCCCAAGTGATCTACCTGTTAAATTTTTAGAGAGAGCTCCAATGCATTTAAATTCATATGATAGTTTAATCTCTCTTCCTGAAGCAGGGATAGATCTTAAGATGGCCCTATCAAATATTGAAGACTCTCTAATTCTTCAAGCTCTTTCAAAGACTGCTGGGAATAAGAACCAAGCATCAAAACTTCTTTCAATGAATAGAACAACACTCATTGAAAAAATGAAAAAAAAGCAAATTGAATTCCAACAATAACACTTGTCTCCCGCACATTCAGTGCGGGAGTAGTGTAGTTTTTAGCTAGGGCATTTTGGCCCTATTTCCACCTAAGTATGTATATATGCGATAGATTTTTCCCATGTCATTTTTCTGTGGGGAAAAATCGTCCTATTGGAAAAATTTTCCTTTAAAATTTTTCAAAAAAAGGTAGAATAGGTTTGTGCGATGGAAAACGATGTTTAGGATGAACATTGAATTTAACCAGTCGCGGTAGCATTAACTTGAAACAGGAAGTTTCTATTACTATGCAGCCTATCAAGCTCAAAACTTTGACACTAATCGCTTTCTTAACAATCTTAAATGTTAAGGCAGGAATTATTGTACAAGAAAAAGGTTCAACACATCTTAGGTGGAATATTTTCGCACCAAAAGATTTAGTTCAAATACATAAGAATAAAGACACAGTTCAATTCAAAACATTAAACACAGAGTTGTATATTAAACTAGAGCAAGCTATTAAAGAGATTGATCCAGACGGGAAGTACATCACTTCTATAAAGACTGTTGGTCCATCTGAAATGAGTAATAGCTCAAAAGTTGAAGTTAAACTTAAGTCTGAAAGTGTAGAGCTATTTAGCTTCTATAAAGATAGAGATAAGAAGTTAGTTGTAGACTTTTGGACTGAAGAAGATTCCAAGCCAGCTCCAGTTGCAAATGTTTCTAAGCCTGTAGCAAAACCAGTAAAGAAAGCCGCAAAGAAGAAAGTCGTAGCAGCTAAGCCAGCTAAGAATGTTATTGTTCAAAAATCAGTGAATCCTAAAATGAATTCTCCTTATAGAGACTTCAGATATGGTGCTTCATTTATCTGGGATTATTCACCTCTAGCACCAACTCTTAAGAAAATTATTAATCTAGATAGAAAAACTCCTGAGTACTTCTACAAAGTTGGAAATAGAGATGTTTCTAAGAGTGAAGCTCAAGCTCATATGCAATTAACTATTAATCTCTTTAGAAAAAAGAAATGGGGATTAATGTATAAGTCTATTAAGCTATTTAATAAGAAGTATGGTGAAGAGACTGAGTTTGATACAAATGAATTCATGAAGGCCAATGCAATTCTTAGAGAAAACTTTTCAAAAGGAAATACTGAACCAGTTAAAATGAGTATCAGTATGTTTGAAAACATCCTTTTAAAGTCTAAGAATTATGAACTTAGAAGTGGAATCTATAAGTATTTAATCCCTTACTATATTCAAGCAAACGATCATATTAAAAGCTTGGAACTAACTAAGAAGTACTATGTTGATTCTAAAGAAAGTCATGATTATGAAGAGTCAAATTTTGCAGCAGAAGGAATTCTTTATAATCTTGCAAAGCTTAAGCAGATTGATAAGGTTCAAGAACTTTTAAAAGAGAAAACGATTCAAAAGATTCTACCTAAGCAAGTAATGCTTGCTTACGAAATGTATACTTACCTAAGTTTAGAAGAGTCTGAGAAGGTAATTAAACTCTATGAAGCGAATGAGAAGTCTCTAGTAAAGCCAGTTCACCCAGTTATTCTTTATAATGTCGCTGAAGCGTACTTTAGAAATTCAAATTATTCAAAAGCTGCCAAAGTATATGATGATTTTATCAAGGATTACTCATTTCACTCTAAGAGTTCTGAAGCAAGAATCAGAATCGCTCAGTGCTGGGAAATTCAAGAAAAGAATTTTGATGAAACAATTGAGCTTTATAAGAATGCCATTAATAGATCTCAAAACTCTGAAATAGGATTTGAAGCGAGAATCCGTTATGTTGCTCTTAGAAATCTAAGAAAGAAGAAGGTTGATGATAGTGATAGAGAGGTTAAAGTATTTTTAACTTCAGGTATTGATAATGTGAAAATTGAAAGTGATCTAAAGAAGTTGCTTTGGCAAGTTCGTTTGAGAACATTCATTGTTGAGAAGAAATATGATGAAGCGCTTGCTTATTTAAACGCTCTTCCTCTTAAGTCGATGATTCCTACTGATAGAAGAGTTTTTGAAAGTGATGGAGCTGAGATTGTATACGGTGTTATCGAGAAGTCATTTGAAGAAGGAATTTATGCCAATGTTATTAAGGCATGGGATATATACAAGGATCAATATGTTGATAAGGTTGCAAACGATCCACAGATGAATTTCTTAGTAGCTAATGCTTACATCAGACTTGGATTAATGGATGGGTTTGACGAGCTTTATGAGAAATTCTCTAAGTCTAAATACGATATCTCAAAAACTTTTCCAATTTGGGTTGAGAGAAAAAATAGCGCTGATACAAAGACTCTATTATCTGAACTTCAAGTTATTAGAAATCTTAAATTAAAGAATTGGAGTGTTGTAGGAAAAGAGCTTAATACTTTGAGAAATGAGAAAGCTAATATTGATAAATTAGAGTACTACCAAGGTCTACTTTCTTATCATACTGGAGATTGGAAAAAAGGCGCTGACTCATTTGAGAAGTTTCTTTCAAGTGGAAAAGATAGCTCTATTACTGACCCGAAAGAAATTGCTGAATTAGTTAAGGCCTATACAGATTGTCTTTATGAATTAGGAGATACGAAGAAGTATCAGAAAGTTGCTAGTGCTCTTTTAAGTGATACTAGAGGTCTTAAGAAGAAAAATGAATACATGGACTCAGTTAGAGAGAAAGTTTCTTACTTAAATATCGAGCTATTAGCTGGAGATGAGAAAGACGCAAGCTTCATGCTAATGGAGTCAAAAATTAAAAGATTTAAAGAGGAATTTAGTAAGTCTATTTATTTAGGAAGAGTAAATTACTTATTAGGTTTAGCACTTTTAAATAATAAGAAAAATGATGAAGGAAAAGAAATTCTTGAAAAGCTAATCTCTGAAGATGGGATTGATGAGCATATCAAGAATTTAGCTCGTAGTGAGCTGAGCATGTTAAAAATAAAAGAAAGAACTTTATAATTTTAGATCCAAGGAATGGATCAGCATTGACAGGAGGTCAAATGGAATCAGTTAGAGTTGAGCTTTTCGGTAAAGATCCTAAGGTAACGAAGGCCATTTCGGTAGCTAGGAATATTTCTGTAACAAAAGCCCCAGTATTAGTTGTTGGTGAAACGGGAGTAGGTAAGAGGGCCTTAAGTCGTTATATCCACGAAAATTCTACAAGAGCAAATAGCTCATATATCTGTGTTGATTGTTCAGCAGATGCTCAAACTGTAGAAAATCAAATTCTAGGACATAGAGAAGAAGAGACTGGAAGATTCGTTAAGGGAGCTCTTGAAGCTGCTAACGGTGGATCAGTTGTTTTCGCAAATATTGATTGTCTAGAAGATGAGTTCCAAAAAAGACTTCACAAAATTTTAAATGAATTAGAAGACTACGATATTGATGTAAGAATTCTTGCAACAACGACTAAGAACTTATCTAAGTTAGTTGGATCAGGAAGATTTTATAGAGGTCTCTATACTTTTATTTCTTCAAATGCAATTTCACTAACTCCATTAAGAGAGAGAGTAACTGACCTTGAAGAAATCGCAAGACACTTTGTACAAGAGTTCTCTGAAGACTCAGTATCAGTAGATAGCTCAGCAATGGATAAAATTCTTGGTCACTACTGGACTCATAATGTAAATGAACTAAGAACAGTTCTTGAGAATGCACTTGAAAATAACTCTACAGGTGTTTTAACAGAAGCTGACTTAGAAATTGGTGAGAAGAAAGCTGTAAGTATGATGAGTGATGATGATTCTGATGGAATCAGATTAATGTCTTTAAAAGAAGCTGAGAAGCTATTAATTAAGAAGGCTTTAATTCACACAAGTGAAAATAGAACTCAAGCAGCAAAGATTCTTGGAGTTTCAATTAGAACTCTTAGAAATAAAATTAATGAATATAGAAATAATGGATCAGCATACTTTGTAAACTTAAGATAATTTGTAATCAAATAAGACTTAGGAAGTTGTAATGGATGTAAACGATAAAACACTTAAAGCACTAGCATCATCACTGAATTTCAGACAGATGAGACAGGAGATTATCTCTTCTAATATCGCTAATGCTGAAACGCCAGGTTATAAAGCGAAAAGAGTAGACTTTGAGCAGGCCCTGGCGAGAGCGTTGGACGTTGATGGACAGCAACAACTTAATACTGAAGATTCACGTCACTTCGATGTAGGAAGCGGTGGCTTTGGGAATTTACAACCAGAGGTATACGAAGATCCTAATGGAATTGTAAGTGAGGATGGAAATACAGTAGACAGAGATGCAGAACTAGCACGAATGGCAGAGAATAAGATCTTATACGATGCAACGGTGCAATTAATTAATAAAAAATTTGGACTCATGAAGTACGCAGTTGGTTCAAGTAACTAAGGAGAATAGATGGATTTATTAACCTCTTTAAAAATAAGTTCTTCAGGTTTAGCCGCTAATAAAAAGCGAATGGCCTCGATTTCTTCGAATATTGCGAACGCTCAAACGACGAGAACGGCTGAAGGTGGCCCTTATAGACGTAAAGAAGTTGTTTTTGGTTCAGAGCCAGCGAGAGAAACTTTTTCAGAGATTCTTGAAGGCGAACTTGGTGAGAAAGCACAAACTGTTCAAGCAACAGAGGTGATTAGTACTAACAGACCTCCTATCTTAAAGTATGAACCAAATCACCCTGATGCTAACGATCAAGGTTATGTTGCTTATCCAGATATTAATGTAATGGAAGAAATGGCAAATATGATATCGGCTTCGAGAGCATACGAAGCCAATATCAATGCTATGAATACGACTAAGAATATGGCCATGAAGGCTCTAGAGCTTGGTCGAAACTAAGAGGGAGTAGGTTATGCCAATTGAAACAGTAGGATCTATGAAAAGTATTTTGAATGATTATAGTTCAAAGGACTGGACCAAGAGCGCTGAACTCGATGGGGCAAAGGCCATCAACTTCAATGAGCTTTCAATAGGTGATGTTGAAGGTACACAGGCAAAGCAGAGTTTTGGTGAAATGTTAGCCAGCTCTATTGCACAAGTAAATGGACTTCAACAAGAAGCCAATACGGCCATGCAAAAACTTGCTTCTGGAGAGAAGAAGAATCTTCCAGAGGTAATGATGGCAGTAGAAAAAGCTGATATTGCTTTTAGAACTATGAACCAAATTAGGACTAAAGTCATTGATGCTTATAAAGAAGTAATGAGAATGCAAATATAATAGTTGGGGGCAACTAAAGCTGGAATAGGATGTTCTAGCTCAATTTATCAGGAGGATTCCCTTGCAAGATTTTTTAGAAAAGATCATAAGGAATTTCACAGAATTTTTTAACTCACTCGACCTAAATAAGAAGATTGGTCTTGTTTCAATTGCGGCATTTATTGTTGCCTGCTTTGTTGGGATTGTCATTTGGGCATCTAAGACAAGAATGGATGTTCTTTACACAGAGTTAAATAGAGAAGATTCGAAAAAGATCGCTGTTTTACTTGAAGAGAAGAAAATCCCTTATGAAATGTCTAATGATGGAAAAACGATCAGTATTCCAGAAGAACTTATCAATAAGTGGAGGCTTGAGATTGCAACTCTAGGAGTAAATTTCTCTGGAACAGTTGGATACGAAGTTTTTGATAAGCAGTCATTTGGAACGACAAGTTTTGTTCAAAAAGTTAATAAGCAAAGGGCCCTAGAGGGAGAGCTTGTTAAAACCATCAAATATATTAGAGGTGTTAAAAGAGCAAGAGTTCACCTCTCTATTCCAGAATCAAGTCCATTTGTTTCGGAAAAGAAAGCTCCATCTGCCTCAGTAGTTGTTGACTTAGAAAGAGGTGTAACACTAACTCCTGATGAAATTAAAGGTGTTGCCTCACTTGTTTCTAGCTCAATCGATGGAATGAGAAATGAAAATGTTGTTATCTTAGATGATAGGGGTAAGAAGCTTTCTGAGAATATTGGTGATCCAATGACCGCTTATACTGCCAATAGAATGGCACTTGAGGGAAAAGTAAATAGAAAGTATGAAAAACAAATTGAAGATATCCTTTCAAAGGTTGTAGGGGCCGGAAAAGTCATTGCTAAGGTTACAGTAAATCTTGATTTTACAGAGAGTGTATCTACTAAAACAGAGTTTGACGGTGAGAATAAGGCCGTTCTTTCAGAGGTTTCAAATACTCAGAAGCTAAATGGTTCTAGACCTTCTCCTCAGGGAATTCCTGGAGCGAGATCAAATCTTCCTGGAGAGCAACCACAACCAGGAATCCCAGAGACTAGAAATAATGTAGATAAGTCACTTGCGACTAGAAATTACAATGTTCCATCAAAGGTAACAAAGTCAAAGAACCCAACGGCAGGTATTAGAAAAATTAGTGCCGCTGTAATGATTGATGGAAGAAGAGTTCAGGTTAAGGGTGCTGATGGAGCCATTTCTACTCAATACGAGAGATGGTCAGAAGCAGATTTAGCAAATTTTTCAGCCATTGTTTCATCTACATTAGGTATTGATGCTAGAAGAGGCGATCAAATTGTTATCAAGAATATGGAGTTCGCTCAAGAAGATATGGCATCTATTGAAGCGATGATGAGAGAGAAAGAAAATAGAGAACTTATCAAGAATATCGTTAAGTATCTTACTGTAGGTTTAGCGATAACTCTCTTTTTCTTCCTAGTTGTTAGACCATTTATTCAGTGGGTAACTGATAATACAGTTGAAACTGTTGAAGACTTCCTACCTAAAACTCTTGAAGAGCTTGAGAAAGTTCAAGCAAATCAAAAGTTACCAGGGCTTGAAGATGCGCTTCCACAGATAGAAGAGAAGCTAAACCCTGAGAAGATCGAAGGGAATATGTTGAGAGAGAAGATTATTTCACTAGTTGAAGGAAACCCTGCCAAGGCAGCACAAGTTATCCATGAAATAATCCATGCTCAAGAGTCAGATAAGCAGATAGCATAAGATAGGATAGGGAATAAAGATGGCAGAGCAAGGTTTAGAACCAGATATTGAATACTCACTATTATCGGGGCAGGATAAGGCCGCGATCCTTTTGAGTTCATTGGGTGTTCAAACAACTCAATTAATCTTCTCATATATGAGAGATAATGATGTTAAACGTATGATTAATGCGATGTCATCAATTAATAAAGCCCCTATTTGGATGATCAAGAGAGTTCTTGAAGAATTCTACTCACACTTAAATGAAGATAATGATTTATTATTCTCTGAGAATAGGGGAAGAGACTTCATCATCAATGCTCTTGGTGAAGATAGAGCGAAGCAGTTACTTGGACAGATTGTTGATGTGGGAGCTTCAAATACTCTTGAGTCACTTGAACTAGTTGATACAAGAACTCTAGCAAACTTCCTTATCAATGAGCACCCTCAGACTATCGCATTAATTATTGCTCACTTAAATGCTGAGAGAAAAGTTGATGTCTTAAGAAGATTACCTGAAGGGTTACAGGCCGAAGTTGTTCTAAGAGTTTCTAATTTAGACTATGTTTCTCCTGAGCTTATTGCACAACTTGATGATGTGCTTAAAACAGAACTCTCTACTCTTGGTTCTATTGATACAAATCAACTGGGTGGAGTTGAGCCTATTGCAGATATGCTTAACCTTATGGATAAGAACTCTGAGAAGAACATTATGGGTAGAGTTGAAGAGAAAGATCCTGAACTCGCAGAAGAGATTAGAAAACTCATGTTTGTTTTTGAAGACCTTGTCTACGTTGATGATAGAGGTATTCAGTCTCTACTTAAAGAAGTTGATCAGCAGAAGCTCGTTATTGCTCTTAAAACAGCACCTGAAGAGATTAGAGCAAAGCTCTTTAAGAATATGTCTAATAGAGCTGCCGGGCTATTACAAGAGGATTTAGATGCTCTTGGGCCAACAAAGTTATCTGATGTTGAAAAAGCACAATCTGAAATTGTGCAAAAATGTAAGGAACTAGAGTCTCAAGGTAAGGCCTTTATTTCTAGAGGTGGAGACGGAGATGCTCTCGTTTAATAATTAATTTTTTAGGAGTTTGAATGTCTAATGATAAGAACAATCTATTTGGTGATGTACAAGATTATGAGTTTCAATCATTTTCTTCAACTTCACTTTCAAATGGAGATGTTTCTAACTTTGAATTTAAAGAAATATCAGAGTTAGCCCCATCTAGGACACAAGAGCATCAGAAAATTATTAAAATTGAAAGAGAGCATGCTGAAAAGAATGACTTCAAGATTGCACCAATCGTAAAAGAACATAGAGGAATTACGAAACAGGTTCTCAAAGAGAGAGAACTTAGAATTGAGCAAGAAGTTGAAAGAAGAGTTCAGGAAATTAGACAAGAAGCCTATAACGACGGTTTTAATGAAGGCGTTGCGAATGGTAGAGAAGAAGTCTTTAGTCAAAATAGAGCTGCTTCTGAAGAGAAATTACAGAATTTAACAAATATGATTATTGAAGTTCTAGGTACAAGACCAGAACTTTTAATTAACCAAAAGAAGCAAGTCTATTCTTTAGTTCGTGTTCTTACTAAATGGGTTATATTACGTGAGCTTAAGGACGATGGTGCCTATATCGAAAATCTCTTAGAAAAGCTTATCGTAGAGATGCAAACAAAGAGTAACCTTCTCATTCATGTAGATGAAAGATCTTTTGAGCAAATGCCTGAGGTCCTTGAGATTGTTCAGCAGAAGGTTGGACAACTCTCTAATGTTAGAGTTGAAATTGATTACGATATTGAAGGGCCAGGGATAGTTTTAGAGTGTGATAAAGGTATCTTAAACGGAACAATTAATCAGCAGCTCAAGAGTTTAGATCGTCTGTTTGAGTCTGTAGGGCTCGATCAAGAAGCTCCAGTGGATATGAATACTGTCCATGAGAGCAATAGCAGTGATGAGGGAAGTAGTGACTCAGAGTAAAGATCAAGAACTTGATTTACTTGCTATTCATAAAGCTTATGAATACTCAACTCCCTATCAAAAAATTGGAAAAGTTTTTGCTAATAAAGGTATGCTCTTTGAAGTAAATCTCTCACGTGCAGTGATTGGCAGTAATGTTGAGTTTGTGACTGAATTTGGTGAGAGATGTCTAGGTGAAGTCGTCGCTATTAACGGTCATAAATGCATGGCCATGCCATATGATGAAATTTCAGGAATAAATTCAGAAACAAAAGTCTACCTAAAAGACCTCACGACAACAATTAAACTTTCAAAGAATATGCTTGGAAGAGTTATTGATTTTCAAGGAAATCCAATTGATGGAAAGGGACCAATAACAGATATAGAAGAGTCTCGATCTATCTATGGGACGGCGTTAAATCCACTAGAGAGACCGCCTATTAAAGAACCATTAGATGTGGGAGTTCATGCAGTTAATTGTTTTATGACGGCAGGTAAGGGGCAGAGAATGGCCATCATGGCAGGTTCTGGTGTCGGGAAGTCTGTGACTCTTGGGATGATTGCTCAAAACTCTAGTGCTGATGTTAATGTCATTGCACTTATCGGAGAGAGGGGACGTGAGGTCCTCGAGTTTATAGAGTCTGACTTAGGACCAGAGGGAATTAAAAGATCTGTGGTTATTGTTGCCACATCAGATACTTCTCCACTGATTAGAATGAAAGCTGCCTATGTTGCTACGACAATCTCAGAGTTTTTTAGAGATGATAATAAAGATGTTCTTTTGATGATGGACTCTATTACACGTTTTGCCATGGCCAATAGAGAGATTTCCTTAAGTGCTGGAGAACCTCCTGGGCAAAAAGGATATACGCCATCTGTATTTGCACAATTACCTAAGTTGATGGAAAGGGCCGGAACAAAATCTAACTCTGGTACGATCACAGGTATCTATACTGTTCTCGTAGAGGGTGGTGATATGGATGAGCCGATCGCAGATGCTGTAAGAGCAATTGCCGATGGGCATATTGTCTTAAGTAGAGAACTTGCATCAAGAAACCAATTCCCTGCAATTGATGTCCTTCAGTCCCTCTCAAGGGTTATGAATAAAGTGACAACAAACGAGCATAAAATTGTAGCCTCTCACTTAAGAGACTTACTCTCAGCTTATAAAGAAAATGAGGACCTTATAAATGTTGGGGCCTATGCGAGAGGGTCTAATCCAAAGGTAGATAAGGCCCTTGTCATTTATGACGACCTGATGGCCTTATTAAAGCAATTTCAGGGCATGAGTGACTATTTAACAATTGAAGCCCTCTATGATCAGATGGTTGAACTTGCTAGAAAAGCTGAAAATTCTCTTAATCCAACTGAAGAGGAGTAGGCATGCAGAAGTTCAAATTTAAGCTAGATGGTCTACTAAAGGTTCGTGAATTCAAAGAAAAGAGATTAAAGATAGAACTTGGTGAGATTCTTACTCAAATACAGAACACCAAAGATGATATCACAAGGCTTACTAATAATATTAAAGAGACTTATGAATCTCAAGAAAAGTTTTTAGCTGATCCAAGTAGTGGGGATATGGTAAAGTTTTTTCCCCGTTTTATTGAAGCGAAGAAAGCTGATATTAAGAATAAAGAAAACCTTCTCTACGCTCTAGAAAAGAAGTTTGATGAAAAACAAAAAGAGTTAGGAATCGCTAGAGGAGAAGTAAAAGTTATAGAAAATTTAAAAGAAAAGAAGTCATCTGAACATAAGAAGAAAGTAGAAAAGAAATTTCAAGAAAATGTAGATGAACTTGTTCAAATAAGAAGATTACTTAAGGAGACTAAATCATGAAAGCTATTTATGGTTTAATATTTTTTCTATTCATTACTACAGTAAGTGCACAGGAAGAAAAGCCTAAAGAGAGTAAGCTTACCTTTACTAAAGAAGAGTTTAGAAAAGCTGTCATGGATGAGATGGAAAAGAGAATGAGAAAAATTGGTCGCTCTAAGATGACTGAGTTTTCAAACCAGCTCTTAAAGAAAGAAGAGGAGCTTGAGCAGAGAGAGTTACAACTTCAAAAAGAGCGCCAAAGTCTTCAGATCAATGAAAAGTCCTTTGTTAAAAGAGTTAAATTATTTAATGAAAGGCAGGAGAAATTTATCTCTTGCTTGGATGATGTGAATACAAAAGAGACTAAGAGAATTGACCACATGGTGGAAGTTGTCTCTGGAATGAGGCCTCAAAATGCAGCAGATGTACTTTCAGTACAGGATTCGAATCTCTCAGTTCAAATATTAGGAAAGTTAGAAGCAGCTAAGGTATCGAAAATATTCAACTTGATGGATAAGGAAGTTTCTGCCCGGCTTCAAAAACAGTACCTAACTATGAAAAGATAGATATGTTGCGCATAGTGGCAACAGTTTTTTAAAGGAAGAATAAATAGAATGCTAACGAACTCAAACTTAATACAAACATTTTTAGGACAAGGGCAGGAAGTCGCAAAGACTGCTGAGAGTTCTAATATGCTTGTTCCATCTACTGAGGGTGGAGTTACTGAGTTTTCAAAAGAATTTCTTTCTCTATTAAATGAAACTAAGGCCATGGCACAGTCAGGTGTATCACCACAAGAATTTATTGAAACATTAGGAACAGAAGATCTAGGTCTATCTTCAGAAGAGAAGAAGACACTCGCAAAGAGTTTTATGAATGCTCTTGAAGGCTCTGATTTAGTTAAGTCAGAAATTTCTACTTCTAGTGCTGAAATTGTTAAAGCGCCTACGGGGGAAACTCTAAAGAGTAGTCCTGAACTTGCAAAAATTCTTGGTCATGAAGAAATTAAAACTCCTGTAAATAAGACTGTTATCAATAATACTCTCAAGAATATTTCAAGTGAGGGGGAAGTAACAGGTCTAGAGAATAAAGTTATTGGTCAGAACACTTCAGAAGAAACTCTTGAAGTAGTTAATCCAAAGATCACAAATGGAAAGCTAATCTCTTTAAAAGAGCATGCGACAAAGAAACCAGTTCAAAGTAATTTCCAATCTTCACAGGACTTTATTGATGCTTCAAAAGTTGTAGAAAATAAAGAGGGTGAAACTCAACAAATAGGTGAGAGAAAATCTTTCTTTCCAAATTCCAAGAATAAAGTATTAGCTTTTAATAAAGAACAAAATTTAATTAATAATAATGTCTTTGCTGGAAAGAATCCTTTTACAACAAATACTGAAGTTGCGACGAGTAAGGCAAAGCTAAGTTCTGAAGCTTCTCTTGAAGGAATACTCTCTACTAATCAGAGTGCTGAAGTGATTGCTCCTATGATGGCGCACACTCAAGGTCAATCTAGTGAAGGGCAAAACTTATTTGGAAATAATAACGCTGTTAAAGTTTTAGATTTCTCAAATATTAATTCAACAAACTCAGCTCAGTTAATTGATAAAATTTCTAATTATATAACGACAAGTCGTTTAGAGAATCAAGATCATGTTGAGCTATTAGTTAAGCATGATTCTTTAGGGCATATTAAAGTGACGGCCACTAAGGGACAATTACCTGATCAAATTAATTTAGATATTGTTGCCAACTCTGATAAAGGTCATCACTTTTTCAAATCAAATGAAGTAGAAATGATTAAGAGTTTATCGAATTCTGGTGTAAAATTAAATGACGTTAAGATTTCGATGGGTGGAGATTTTAACTTACAATCTTCTGATAAAGGGGATAGTCAATTTAATCAAGGACACTCAAGTCAACACTCTAGACATAATGGACAAGCTTCTTCTGGTCACGAACAAAATAGAAGAGACAGAAGAGAGCAGATGTGGGACATGTATAGAGAAAGGTTAGGGGCATAATGGCCGAGATCGGTAGACCACAAGTTGCAAATCCATTTAATGGAATCGCACTCAAGAAAACAAGTAATAATAAGAAAAGAGAAAATGTTGGTGACAAGCTAAATGACATTGCTGGTATTAGACCAGATCAAAAGTTTGTTGATGCAAAAGAGCATAATAAACTCGGTAAAGATGGTTTTTTAAAACTTCTTTCTCACCAAATGGCAAACCAAGATCCAATGAAACCTATGGATCAAAAACAATTCGCTGCAGACTTAGCTCAATTCTCTCAATTAGAGCAACTTACTAATATGAATACCAAAATGGATGGTATGCAGAAAAACGATACAACTGAAAATAAATTTATGGCAGCAAGTTTTATCGGTAAGGAAATTATGTCAAAAGGTACTTCTGTTCAATACGATGGACAGAGTAGAAGTACAACACTTCCTTTTCATTTAAATAAGCCAGCGACAAATGTCCTTGTGAGAATTTACGATAGTAAGAATCAATTGATCTCTCAAATCGAAAAAGAATCTCTTGGTCAAGGAAGTCAATCTGTAACTTGGGACGGTCTACAATTAGACGGTGCACCTGCTGTAAAAGGTGATTATAGAATTGATGTTACGGCCTATGATGAATCAATGAATAAATTTAAAGGTGAAACTAAGTCTACTGGTTTAGTAACAGGTGTTCACTTTGAAAATGGTGAAGCAGTATTAGAGCTTGAGAAGGGGAAGAAGGTCTTCTTAAGAGATGTTGAAAGTTTTTCAATGGCAAAAAATAACGCGGCAATGCAAAATATACCTAGCTTGAAAAAGAATGCTGCGAAGGTCTATAATAATATAGAGTCTCAAGTAAACTAAGAGAAGAAATATAAATGACAAATGCAAAAGTTAACAACATTCTAATTCCAAACGTATCGAAGATACCTTCGGATAAGAAGGTTAACTTAGAAAATAAAATTGGTAATGGTAAGTCTGGTGATGAATTCAAAGCATTACTCCAGGACCAAGTTGAACAAACCAGAAAAGAGCATGGGATTCAATTAACAACTCATGCTGCGAGAAGACTTCAAGAAAGAAATTTATCAATGGATTCAGATGAGTTCTTCAAGTTGAAGGGCGCAATGACTAAGTTGAAAGAAAAGGGTGGCCAAGACTCTTTAGTAATTACAGATAAGGCCGCTTATATTGTCGACGTTCCAAAAAATAAAATTGTAACGGCGATAGATAAAAATAATATTTTAGAAAACGTATTTACCAAGATTGATTCGACGGTAATCGTTTAAAGTATTCGTGATTGATGGCTGGTCCTTTCCGGAAGCCTTGTGTTTAGTCTGTAGTTACTAAACGCCCTTCGCAAATATTCTTATTTAATACAAGGTCTAGGAGGGACTAAATGGGAATCTTACGTTCATTTAACATTGGTGTAACTGGTTTAAACGCTGTAGGACAGGGAATGGGTGTTATTGGTGATAACATTGCTAACGCTGGTACTAATGGTTTTAAATCTTCAAGAGCAGAATTTCAAGATGTGTTAGCAACTTCACTTAAAGGGATCGACGGTGGAGATCAATTTGGTGCAGGTACAAAGTTAGCTCACATTAAAACACTAATGACTCAAGGTGATGTTGCAAGAACAGACAACATTACTGACTTAGCAGTTAATGGTGACGGATTTTTTAAGGTAAATGCACCATTTGGTAAAGGATTTACAAGAGATGGTTCGTTTCACTTCAATAAGGAAGGAGAGCTTGTAAACTCTGATGGGTATCAAGTGATTGGATTTGAAGCAGATGAAACAGGTAAGATTACTAATAAAGAAGCTCCAGTTAAGCTAGGAAGTACAACGATTCCAGCTAAGGCCTCAGAGAAGGTTAATTTTAATTTGAATTTAGACTCAAGAGCAGAGATTAAAGAATTTAATATTGCTGATCCTGATGCAACATCTAACTTCTCAAACTCTGTAACAGTATACGATAACGTTGGTACGGCTAGACTAGTAACAATGTATTATAACAAGACAGGTGATAATCAGTGGACATATAGAGCATTAGTTGATGGTGCTGATGTAGAAGGTGGTGAGTCTGGTCAATTTGTTGAAATGGCCCAAGGTAATATTATTTTCAATAACAAAGGTCAGCTTCAAGAAGAAGTTGAAGGAAGTAACTCTTTTAACTTTAATAAGGGTGCAGCTCCAGATCAAAAAATAACATTTAACTTTGGTGAGTCTATCTCTGAAGGTGGTGAAGGAATTGGAGCTTCTACTCAGTATGGTTCGGGTTCTGCAATTGCAAGACACTCTCAGGATGGTTTCTCGGCTGCGACTTTAGCATCAATGTCTTTCAACGATGCAGGGATTTTAACAGCAGTATATGACAATGGTGAGTCTAGAGATATTTCTCAAATCGCAGTTGCGAAGTTTGAGAATAACGAAGGTCTCTTCAAAGTTGGTAAGAACTTAATGAAAGAATCTAGAAACTCTGGCGAGGCCGCAATGGGGAAACCGGGTGAGTCTGGAAGAGGTGAAGTTCTTTCAAAATCAATAGAGCTTTCAAACGTTGATATTGCAAATGAATTTGTTGGGCTAATGACTGCTCAAAGAAACTTCCAAGCTAACGCGAAGACTTTGACGACGGCAGATGAAATGCTACAACAAGTTCTTAACATCAAAAGATAATTTTTAACCTAATCTCTCCTAAGGTTTATAATTAAAAGGGCACTAGTAATACTAGTGCCTTTTTTTATTTAAGGAGTTCTTTAATCTTATCTATTGAACCATCGATTTTGTGTTCAATTTTTAAATTGAGAATTTTTGCAATTAAAGGATAGAGATCAATATTGTTAACAGTTCCAATCTCTGTGTTCTTTTTAAAATCAGGGCCATCGGCATAGAGAATCGAGTGCATATTCATCCCTTCAAATTGTGACCAACCATGATTTCCCTTTGGAAGCTTTCCTTCTTTTATGCCTATCGACCAACCCTCTTTAGCAATGCAGACAATATCGCCGATGCGATCGTTCTCTCTAAAGTTTAATTTTCTAGGAGTAGAGTCTTTATCGTAACACTTAAAGTTCTTTGCATTCTTGTTAATTCTCTCAAGCGTCGCCTCAGAACTAATGAGTGGGTTGTCATTACTATAGAAGTGAATAAGTGGTCCTGAGCCTACAATTTTAAAGCTTAATTCAATATCTTCTCTTAGCTCTCCACTAGCAATGAGCTCAACTTTTTCCTCTGAGACATCGTCCATTCCATGATCTGAAACAATAATAATATTTATAGGAAGCTTTAGACGCTTTAGCTCTTGATTTAAAGTATTAAGAGAGTGATCAACTTTCTCAATGGCACTCTTCACTTCAGGGGAGTTTGGACCAAATTTGTGTCCAGCACTATCGACATCTGAAAAGTAGAGAGTAACTAAGTGGGGACGAATACTTTCAGGGAGCTTAAACCATTCTATAATAGTCTTTATTCTATCAGCGTGAGGTGCAGAGTGATTATAAGTGAGGTAGTAGCTAGGAAATTTTCCATCAATTTTAGCTTCTGAGCCAGGCCAAAAGTAAGTTGCAGACTTTAGTGACTGTTCTTCTGCAAGAACCCATATCGGTTTTGATAGATAGAATCTAGGGTCTGTTACGGCCTCTCGATTTCTTAGAGAGTAAGATTCTCTCATAGTAGGTGCATAGAAACTATTTCCAACAATTCCATGATTCATAGGATACATTCCAGTTGCTAGAGAGAGATGATTTGGAAATGTCTTAGTTGGAAAGGAAGGTCTTAAGCTCTTTACAGAGGCACCAGACTTTTTAAAGTTACTTAAGAATTTAGGCTTATACTTGTCGGTATAATCCCATCTATATCCATCGAGTGAGATAAGAAGAACATAGGGAGCATTTAAGCTTTCTTTTGAATTCTTTGACTCATTTGAAACGTGATAATTCTTAGTTGTTGAGCATGAGTAAAGTGATGCAATAATAAATAAGAAAATAAGGTTTTTCATTCTTAATCCTTTAAATTGAATTTGAACTTATTATGGAGAGAAAAGAATGAAAATAAAAGTGCTCTTAGGTAAAAAAAAAGGGTAGCAATTGCTACCCTTGGGATATTTAATTATTCTCCGTCTGCGCCTATGGCCTCAACGGGGCAGGCTTCAAGAGCAGAGTTACATAGCTCAAGCTCTTCATCATTGGAAGGTTGCTTTTTTACAAATGCATGACCATCATCATCATTCATTTCAAAAAAGTCTTCTGCTTCCATGATGCATGCATCACATGCGATACACTGGTCATCAACATAGAATTTTCCACTTACGTTTAAATCCCATTTTGCTGATTTGTCTGCCATTATTAACTCCTACCTTATAATACGCCAAAGTCCTTTACAGTAACACTTGCTTCAAGGTCTTTGAGGATATCTTGCTTAAGCTTCTTTGAAAGAATATTTCTAAGAGATCTATTTCTTTCGTCCATACTTTCTTCGTTTACAGACTCTTTATTATCAAATTTAGACGTTTTTACAACGACAATATTGCTGGCCCTATCAAAAGTATAGAGCTCGCTTTGATCTAGACCTTTCTTAAAGATATCATTTAGGTTGGCCGCTTCAAGCTGAATTTGACCAGTTGAACCATCTAGCTTGCTGATTTCTTTAGAAAGCTCAATCTTGATTCCATATTTTTTCTTTAATGCATTAAGCTTTCTAGATGAGTTCGCTGCACTTGCTACTTCCTTCTTCGCTTCAGTTGCCATTGCCTCTACTTCATCATTCTTTGTCTTTCTAATTAATTCAGACGCCAGTTGGTTTTTAAACTCTTCCAGAGTTGCTTCTTTAGCTTCTTTCTTATCTTCAACGTAGATAATATGGTAACCAAAAGGAGTTTTAACAGGTCTAGAGATTGTCCCTGGCTTAAGTTCAAAGGCAACTTTTTCAAACTCAGGAACCATAGCACCTCTTGTAAACCATCTCAGGTCACCACCAGTACTTTTACCAGCTTCTTCTTCAGTGTGTTGCTTCGCTTGAGAAATAAAGTTTGATTTTGTTAACTTTCCTCTAAGAGTCGTGATTGCTTTTAGCTTTTGCTTATCGTTTTTACCATCTGTCTTAAAGAGAATATGTCTGGCCTTAACTTCTTCCTTTTGATCAAGAGTAGGCTTTCTTTCATTGAATAGAGATTGAACTCTGTTTGCATTAGTTTCATCAGCTAGATACTTAGTTATTTCATCATTTGAAATTGTTAGCTTCTTTCTAAGCGCTTCTTTATCAATTTCAATAATATTAGCTTCAATTTTTTGAGATCTAAAATTTTCAACATCTTTAAGGTAAGACTCAGAGATTGGCATTGAAGTAAAGATAGCGTCTGAGTTCATTCCTCTCACTTGATCTTTGATGCTCTCTTCAAATTGCGCTGGGTTCATTCTATTTGCAGCTAAGAGGTCCTTGTATCTATTGATGCTAAATTGTCCATTAACTTGAAAGTAAGGCTGTCTCTTAATTTCAGTTTTGATTTCTTCAGAACTAGGGATAACTCCAACTTTGTCACCAAGGATAAGAGTTAGCTTTAGTTGAACTAAGTTACTTAGCGCAGTTTCTTTGATTCTGAATTGCTGAATTTGTTGCGTAGTCAGATCTTTTCCACCAAGAATATTTCTAAAGAACTCGAGTTGTCTGTTGTACTCTCTTTGATATTCTTCAACTTTGATAAATTCGTCGCCAACCTTGGCCACAGAGTTAGGAGAAGTTGTTAAACTTTGGTAACCCGTAAACATAAATGAAATAACAATTAAGCCGATGAAAATCGTCACAAAAATATTTGAAGACTTCTTCGGTGTAGATTCAATTTCAGACATAGTGCAAAATCCTTTTCGATATTTATTTTTTTAGTGCCATATTATTCCATGGACTTATTAAATCCGTAAAGATTATTGGCAGTTGAGGCTTAATTAGTTACTCTTTATATGACTTCTCAATAAAATGAATAATAACTCAAGGATGGGCCAAGTGAGAATTGGTGAAGGAGAAGGGCAGAAGACCAAGATCATCTTAAATGTCTTAGTATGTGCAGTCGCGTTATATGGAATATCTACGAAAGACTTTGCGCAGCACAAGACAAGTGCATTTGAGAACGTAATGATTGACTTCTTTGCCCCAATTCAAAAAAGTGTAACTTTTGTACAAACAAGCTTTAATTCAATATTTGAAAATTACATCGCCAATGTAAATGTTTCTAAGGAAAATGAAGCATTGAAGATGAAGCTATCAGAAATGAATAGTAAGATATTCTCTTTTAGTGAAATGGAATTGGAGAATGTACGACTCAAAAAACTCTTAGATTTTGGAGAGGAGCTACCTTATAAGAAAATTCTTGCCCAAGTTGTGGCCAGAGATGCTTCTAGTGACTTTAGAGTACTTCGTATTAATAAAGGACTAAAAGACGGATTGAAGCTTCAGTCTACTGTTGTAACAGGAGAGGGCCTAGTAGGTTTTGTCTACAGACTGACTGATCAATTTGCAGATATTTTAACAATTCTAGATCCAAATAATAGAGTTGATGCTTTAGTTAAAAGGGTACGCGCTCATGGAATCGTTGAAGGGGACTCTGATCGTCAATGTCTCATGAAGTATGTAAAGAGAACCGAGCCAATTATATTAAACGATGAAATTCTAACTTCTGGCCTTGGGAATCTTTACCCAAAGGGAATTTTAATTGGAAAGGTATCTCGCATCGAAAGAGAGTCCTATGGGATGACTCAAGATGTAGCAATTTCTCCAAGTGTGAATTTTGGAAAACTTGAGGAAGTCATTGTTCTGGTTTCTGAAGGTGATGAAAAGAAAGACCTAGAGTGGAATGCCCTCGATAGTAACTCAGAGGAGAAAGATAAATGAAAACTCAGTTAAAAGATCTTATCGTTCCTCTGATAATTACTCTTCTAATCCTAATTGTTTTAGAGATAATCTCTACGGCACTTCTTCCTGCTTTTGGAATACAGAAATATATCATTCCATTTAATATTTTAATTGTTCTTTATTTAGGATTTAAGTTAGAGACTCCGTATTTATCTGTTTTGATTTTGATTGTGCAATACTTTCATTCATTCTTCTCAATAGAAGGATGGGAGCTCGGTACAATTGCAGGTGTTTTTATCTGTATCGTTATTTCATACTTAAGAGATGTCATTCACTTCTCATCTGCCATAATTACTATTACCGTAACTCAGATCTTTCAGGTTGTTTGGTTCTTAATTGTTTCAATTCTCTTTTACTTAAAAACGAATAGTTTTGTTCTTATTGTAGAAAAGATGTGGCGCTTTATACCTGAGAGTATTGTGATCTCATTAATGGCACCATTTTTCTTCGCCATCCTTGATAAAGTTTGGAAAGGTGGAGCAGAAGGGATGCTTGGAGAAGATATTTAATGTTTGGTGAAGATGATATTGTCCGCTCCCATAAAGGAAGAGCAGACCTCATTTTTAATATTGTTGTAGGATGCTTTATCATTATCCTCATTAGACTTTGGTACCTTCAGATCTATAAGGGCGATGAGTTCTATAAGTATTCTGTTCAAAATAGACTAAGAAAGGAAACGGTTAAGGCCCCAAGGGGAATGATCTTTTCTAGAAATAATCAATTACTTGTACAGAATGTTCCAAGATTTGACGCAATTATTGTTCCTCAGTATCTAACAAATAAAAAAGAGACGCTATCAAAGCTATCTAAAATTTTAGATATGAGTGAGAAGTCAATTAACTCAATTTTAAAGAAGAACGCTTATCAAGCGCGCTATCGTCCAGTCATTATCAAGAAGAATATCTCTCAAAAAGAAGTTGCCGTTATTGAAACAGAGAACTCGAAGATGCCGGGGGTAAGTGTTCAAACATTTATTGCCAGAGAGTATGCGGATAAGGAAATAGGGAGTCACGCTCTTGGATATATTTCTGAAATTTCACAAAGTAAAATTCGAACATTTAGAGATAGAGATAATTACGATTACAAGCTTGGTGATTTTATTGGTCAAGCGGGGATAGAGAAGAACTTCGACTTAGATTTAAGAGGAGAAGACGGCTATCAATTTATGGAGGTCGACGCTAGAGGACGAATGAAGCGTCTTATCGGTGGGAAGAATCTCTTTGCGGGAATTGAGAATAAGCCGGCCACTCCGGGAAATAATATTCGCCTTACTATAGATAGAGATATGCAAAGAACGGCCTATGAATCCTTAGAGGGAAAAGTAGGCGCCGCCGTTGCCGTTGATGTAAATACGGGGGAAATACTGGCGATGGTTTCAAGACCAAGTTTTGATCCAACAGAGTTTTCCAGAGGAATAACTCGTGAGAGATGGAATAAACTGAGCCGTGATGAGCACAAACCAATGACGGATAGAACTATTCAAGAGCACTATTCTCCAGGTTCGACTTTTAAAACCTTCACGGCGATAGCCGCATTAGAAGAGAAGATTGTTACACCAACTCAAGAGGTGAGTTGTCCTCCGACATTTAGATTGGGGAGAAGGGTCTTTCACGATTGGAAGAGAAACGGTCATGGACCTACAGATATTTATAAGTCACTTAGAAGGTCGGTGGACGTTTACTTCTATAAGATTGCCACAAAACTAGATATTGATGATCTTTATAAGTACGCACAACAATTTGGGTTCAACTCCAAGACTGGTGTGCCTCTTCCTAGAGAAATACCTGGTCTTCTTCCAAATAAAGAGTGGAAGTTAAAAAAGACGGGAGAACCATGGCAAAAGGGTGAGACTCTCTCTTGTGTTATTGGACAGTCTTATGTTCTTGCAACTCCAATCCAATTGGCCATGGCCTATGCGACTATTGCCAATGGTGGTAAATTAATGCAGCCACATTTAATAAAGGAAATTTTCTCTAGTGATGGAACGATCAAAAAGAAATTTTCTCCAAAGGTTGTAAACACTGTAACAGTTAGCCAGGATTCTTTGGAGCACGTTAAAAAAGGTCTCTATCAGGTTGTGAACCACAGAAAGGGAACTGCTTGGTGGTATAGAGGGAGAGGAATAAGGATGGCCGGTAAGTCTGGAACATCTCAGGTTCGATCTATGTCAAAGAAAGAACTCTTCTCACGTTGTGTTGATATGCCTTACGAAGATAGGCACCACGGAATCTTTGTGGCATTTGCACCATTTGATAACCCAAAAGTTGCAGTTGCTGCAGTTGTCGAACACGGTTGTTCGGGTTCTGGTGCAGCAGCTCCAGTCGTTCGAAATGTTACTGAGACATATATGAAAAAGTATGAGCCAGAGCTTTATGCAAAGTACTCTAAAGAAGATAAAGAGTATGCGAGAAAAATCTATCTCGAAGAAAAGAGAAAGAAAGAGGAAGCAGCGGCTAAGAAAAAATTAGAAGAGGAAAGCGAATGAACACTTCTGCACTTATAGAAGCATTAAAGAAATATGATTTTAGTTTCTTTGGAATTTGTGGAGCCATTTTTCTAATGGGTGTTGTTAATCTCTACTCCGCCACTCACGCCTCAGTGAGCGATCACATGGCAAATCTCTACAAAGTTCAGATCGGTTGGTACTTAGTTTCCCTACTGATTGGAGTAGTCATAAGCTTTATTCAACCAAAGAACTTTTTTAGATTCTCTTGGCTTATTTTTGCAGTCAATATATTCCTTCTCGTACTTGTTCTCATCTTAGGACATAAGGGAATGGGTGCCCAGCGTTGGTTAGTCATTGGGCCTATTAGGTTGCAGCCTTCTGAGTTTATGAAGATGTCGTCAATTCTTGTCTTAGCGAGATGGTATGCTAAGAGGGATCCAGATAAGGAGCTTGGTTTTAAGCAATTGATCATTCCGTTTCTTATTGCATTCGTTCCGACGTTACTCATTGTTATTCAGCCAGACTTAGGGACAGGACTTCTGATCTTACTTATCTTTTTTGTGATTTCTTTTTATAGAAAATTAAAGTGGAAGACGATTGCGATTCTTGCCATTATTGGAGTGATAAGTGGCGGAGTCATGTATCAATTTGGTTTAAAGGATTATCAAAAGAGAAGAATCGTTACTTTCTTAAATCCTGCCGCCGATGCCAAGGGTTCTGGTTATAATGCTATTCAATCAAAAATAGCGATTGGCTCAGGGAAGGTGATTGGAAAGGGATTTAGAAAATCATCTCAGGCGTCTTTAAATTATCTTCCTGAGAACCACACTGACTTTGTTTTCTCTATCTTTAATGAGGAACACGGTTTTGTTGGCTCCCTCTTTTTGATCACTTTATTTATCGTTCTCTTCTACCGATTTATATGGCTGGCGCAGTCTGTGCCTCGGATTTATGAGTCCATAGTTATCATAGGAATTATGTCGATTTTCTTTTGGCACACCTTCATCAATATGGGAATGGTCGCGGGACTGATGCCTATTGTAGGGCTTCCTCTTCCATTAATGAGTTATGGAGGTTCGAGTTTGATGACATTTGGAATTTGTTGCGGGATTGCAACCTCTATAAGTAATTCGAGAAACCTCTTCTAAGTTGTTGAAAATATTTACTTCGAAATTTCTTTTTTCCTAAGGAAAAACCATATAAAAACCGATAAGTGAGCTATGAGAATAGTTCATTTATTGGTTACATTTCTACTTTTCCTACAATTTACCTCATGCTCGACAACTAACTCTGGGCTTAGGTTACCTGCTTCTGTAAAGACGACTAGTACTGAACTTTCGTGCAAAGAAGTTAGTACCAACTTTATTCAAGTTGATTCCGCAAATACTGAATTAGCAAATATTTCCGGATTAAAGTATCTGACGCAGAAATTTTCGGAAATAAAGCATATCGACAAATCTAATCTTGTGGCGATCTTACTTCGTTATAGATTAGTTACTCAAAATAATGGAAAGAGAGTTGTGGATATTCCTCTTTCTAAGTTAAAGGCGATCCACCCTATAAATAGAGGAGCGTCTCTAGAAAAAACAAAGGCCAGAGCGGCAAGTCTCGCTCAGTACACTTCGAAAGAAGGTATTCCCGATGTCATTACAACTGATATTCAAGAAGCGACTATAAAGTCTAGAATGTTGATGAGAGCAGTTAAGACTGATGATGGAAATTATATTGTCTTTGATGGAAATGGAAGACTCTTCGCTCTTAGAGAATTTGCTGAGCAAGAGAAGTTAGCAAATATTCCAATTTCAATTGAACTCTACGATATTGAATACTCTAAAATAAAACACCTAATTGAAATTAGAAGAAAGCATCTTTACGAAACGGGAGAAGATGTTACTGATGCAAAGAAAATTCTCTACAAGAGTCATATTAGCGACACTGAGCTTTCAGATATGATTGAGGAGTTAAGCTCTCAGAGAAAGAAGTACAGCGCGCTTAATCGTTTTATGGCCAAGAGTGAAGATGCAAAAGCGATGAAGTCTTTGGCCAATGAACTCGATGTAAAAGTCAGACAGCTACAAAACGTAAAGTTATGGAGAGAGTTTGGCTATGGCCCAGCTTATAAGCAAGGTATCACTGAAGAGCAGATTGACTTAATGGTTAATAAGAAAGTTCCACTTGGAATGAACTTAGAGCAATTTAAACAGATGAAAGCGGAACTTCTACAGGCCCTCAATGCTGAAAAAGTTGAAAATGGTAATTTCATTGTAGATGGCACATCAACTACATTCTATTCAAATAATCCAACAAAGAGTTTAGGGAAGGCTTTTACTGTTAAAGGAATGCTTAAGAGTGATATTGATTTTAAGGTATTCTCACCAGCGATGGCGCAAAGAATGAGAGAAGCTAATTATAAGTGGAACTCCCATGAAGAGTATTTTAAATCTCGATGGATGGAGAGTGAGTTCGCGGCATTAAAAGAATTCAATCAAAAGTGGTCTAAGATTCTAGGTCGAAAAGTGACAGTCATTGGCGTTGATAAAGAAATCGTAGAGACTGATCAGTATGGAGACTTTATTGTTAATCTCTCAGGTCAATAAATTCGGCCTTAATTCCAAAGTGATCTGAAATAGGTTTTTCAACAAAAGTTCTTCTCGCTTTTTGAAGCTGGAAAACTTCTTTTGGATAGAAGATATAATCTAATTTACTAATATATTCAGAATCAACGTATTCATTTTCATTAGCACAATATGTACAAATTCCCGGAAGTGTCGAAGAGTAGCCGGCGTCAACTAACTTAGTAAAAAAGTTTTCATCTTCTTCTTGATTAAAATCCCCCGTAAGAATCACAGGTGCATCGCTAAAATCACTTTCAATCTTCTTTAGTATATAGTCGAGCTGATCAACTCTCTCGACCTTACCCTGAGTGAATGGGCTTAAATGAATATTGATCATATAAAGCTCTTTCTTAGTAGGTGAGAGAATCTTTGTAATAATCATTGTTCTCTTTCTAAAGAGTTTACTATGGGGAAGCTCAAAAGCAGTCTTTTCTAGAATTTCAAATCTAGAGAGAGTGGCCAGGCCCTCTTTGATAATTAAAGTATTATTGGTTCTATAGTAGTGAGTGTTAAATTCTTCTTTTTTTACAATGGTATTAAAGAGACTCTTGCCAGTAAAACTTTGCCAAGCTTCTTGGAAGTTCATAATGTCTGCACTTTCAGAAAAGTACTCATCATTTAAATTCTTAAGTCTATTTTCGTAATCGTTGGTATAGTGCCAAAGGTTTTGTGTACTCACTGTAAATGAAGCATTTACAGGCAGGGCAAGAGTGATTGCTAAGATTAGCAGTAGTTTAGACATTATTTCATCCATGAATAGAGTCACTTAAATTCTTTCAAAAAGAATCTTCAAAGTCAAAGAAATGCGATTTCTCGGCATGGAACTTGCTCTTATATAGGTATAACTATTTTAAATAACGCAATAACAAGGGGTTATACCAATGAAAGTGACTAAGTTTTTATCAATTGTCTTGTTCGTTTTCATTGCGAGTGTAACGTCCTCGTCTGCTGCAAGCTCTTTTAAACAAGTGAGAAATAGTTTGTGGGTCTTTGGTGTCGATAACTCGAGTACAACAGAGGTTGAAATGGTTGAGCAGGGGATTACTCAATTTGCTGAGCAGATAGAAGAGAGTAAGGAAGAGTCTGCTGAGGTGGCTTCGCAGCAGGAGTTGGAAGTGCCAGAGGAGCTCGATTTGGCCATTGCAAAGTTTGAATCCTAATGGGTTCCAGGTGCCTTTTAAGGCGGCTTCGCACAAAAAAGGCAGCTCGAGAAAATAATTTTTTGATTTATTTTTGTAAAAAACCAATAGAACTAACACCTTGAGTGAATAATATTTATTTTTAGATTGCAGAAAGTCTAGTATGGGACGAAGACCTACTATAAGAGAAAATAAATATCCATATCACATTGTAGCAAGAGCTCATAATAAAGAGTGGTTTCCGCTACCGATAGATCAAATGTGGAGTCTCTACATTGAGTTACTTGAATTTCTAATGGATGAATTCGATGTTCGAATTTATGCCTTCACGTTAATGAATAATCATTATCATTTGATGATTCAAACACCACTCTCAAATATTGATATCGTGATGTATTGGTTCATGAAGAAATCGACATTGAGAGTTCAAAGAAAAACAAGTCGTATTAACTCTATTTATGGAGGCCGATACAAGTCATCTCTTCTAATAGAGCCTACTCATAGATTGAATACTTATAAGTACATTTTGAGAAACCCTGTTAAGGCTCATATCACTAAGAAATGTGAATACTATCCATTTTCAATTTGTGAGCACTTCCAAAGTGATATCCTAAAAATTGAGCCTCTAGTTGACTTGAAAGACCATAGTCTTATTACTGACCAAAAGGTCATTGACTGGCTCAATATTGAGTATAGTGAAGAAGAGGATCATAGTATTAGAACTGGATTAAAAAGACCTATTTTCTCTTATGCAAAAAATAACAACACTAAAAAACAAATTAAGCCCAATCTTTTTATTAAGGATGCTTAGTACCTTAGATTTATCGACCTTTTAAAATGTGTAAGACCACTGGTCCCTGAAAAAGCACCTGGAACCCGTCTATAGGTGTTCTTGAATTAGAACATTTCCTTTTATCTTTCTATATCTTCCCAATATTACATTCAAAAAAATTGGCAAGCTAATTGCTTTACATAGATCAAATTAAGAAAAGTATTCAAATTGATTTTTCAAACTTAAGTGGGGGCAAAATGAAAAAAATATTGATGACAATTCTAATGAGTCTAACTTTCGTGTCGTGTAGCACATCTAGCTTGAAGGTTTCACAGGATGATCAGAAGGTCTATAAACTCTTTAATGGGGTTATTTTAGATCAGAATGAATTAATTGCTATGATTGAAGAGTACTCTAAAGGTGCTGAAAATGTAGTGAATAAGGAGGCTGCAGAAGTAGCGGAGAGTTTTATTAGAGAGAGTAACTATAGTGAGTTACTCTTTGATAAAGCTCAAAGTTCAAAGAGCTATTCCGAATTTGAGGAAAATTCTTTCAAGTTTATAGATAAACCAATCGTAAGGAAATTGAATCTTCTTAGATTAAAAAAAATTGATGGGCCTGAGTTTACTAAGTATATAGAGAACTTCAATAGGATTGAAGATGCAGCAAAGAGATTAGATCTTGTAGAGAAGATTGTTGAAGTAGACTTTCCAAACTTTTACCAAGGAGACTTCTCAGCAAAGTTACTTCTTATGATTAGTAAACTTGATAGCACTAAAAAACAGCTATCTTTTTATAGAAGATTAATTTCCAATTTAAAGTTAATAACTCTTCAATTGAATCTCTACTTATTTCAAGCTGTGCCAACTAAAACTCTTTCTGAAATTGTTAAAATTCAGGAAGATGAAGAATATAAAAAGAGTCGTGCCTTCATTGAGGAATTTCAATTAAAAACGAATGAAGAATATCTTGAGATGCTTTCAAAACGATTAGAAGAAAATGGAATTGAGAAGGTTGAATTCGTATCTCTTTTAGGAAAGCCTAATTCCTAATATTTAGGAATTATTATCCATTCTTGAAAGGGCTATTGTGAGAGTTTAATCAGTTTGAAAACTTTCCTTGGAGCTGCGACTGGCTTAAGCAGCTCCGTTTAGTCTTTGTTGTGTCCTGAAAAAGCACCTGGAACTAATTGGGGAGTAATTACAATAAATAGTATTTTCTGGTGAGTTTTGGCATGGTGTATGCTACATAGAGGGTATCGAGCGAATGTTTTTATTGTAAGTAAAGGAAATTACATGAGAGCCGTTGTTAAAATTCTATTCACTGTTAATGTTCTATTCATCTGCGGATATTCCACAGCTTCGGAATGCCATAGCTCTAAAACCGTAACACCAACTACTGGAAACTCTAGAAGTATCGCTTCTGAAGTAAAGACTATTGATTCGTTTATTTCAACAGACAGATCAACTGAGGTTTCAAAAGGTTTATATTTAAAATCAGATAAAGCAATTCACCCTTCAGATGATAGGCTAGTCAAAGGTCCAGACTCACCAAGATATTTAGATGCAGTTGGAAGACTTAGAATTGAGAAGTCTAATGGAAAGGCAAATATTTGTGGAGGATCCCTTGTGGCCTTTACTCCAAAGCAGAGTTCTCGCATTGTAGTGACTTCGCTACATTGTCTAGCTGGGAATACTGCAACTTGGACAACAAAGACTAAAGATGGAAAGACCATCACTAGAAAAGTAAAAGAAGTAATTCATAATAATTGGGAATCAGACGTCGCCTTTCTACTCTTAGAAGACTTTGTAGACTTCAGAGATGTTCCCCCACTTATCTTAGACTATAATGGAGGATCTTCTCTAGATGGTCACATGAGTAATGGAGTTGAGTTTGCGGCAGCAGGCTATAGTGCCGATGCAGAGAAAGGAAAGGGCGGAACGGTTCTCACTTACGATGTTACAGGTGATATGGCGGCGAGTGATGTTTCAGGAGATCCAATTGGCGGTGTCAGTGATGATATTACGACGTTTGGTGGAGCCAGTGGTGGTGCAATAATTTTGAGTTATGAAGTAGATGAAGACTACGCTCCAGGAATATTAGAAGGAAAGCAGGCCTTTCTCTTTGGAGTGATTAAGGGTGGTCTCACAAATGACTTTGCTAGCTCTAATGGTGTTGAGGGGTCGAATAATACAAGGTTTGTGACTTATGAGAAATTTGACTTAGACCTAGCTGACTATATGGAAAAGTATAATGGAAAGATTGATGGGATTGCCGATGAGCCAGATTGGGATTTCTAAAAGTAAAAAGTAATTTCTAAATATTGATAAAGCCGCTCAATGAGTGGCTTTTTTATTTCCAAAATCGCCAATAATAATTGCCAGGTAATAGTTAAAGTTTTCAGTCGGTTATACCGTAAAGCAGATAAGTTTAATAACTTGAATTAGAATGAAGGTAATGAATATATTAGCGAAAACGGTCCTTACATTTATTTCTTTAGTGTCACTTTCTCAAGCTGAGGTTAGCCTCGAATCATTTAATAGAAGAGTCACTTCTTTTTGTAGTATGGAAAGTGTAGATAGTTTGAAAAGAAGTAAAATTGTTCTAACTTCTAAAGTTCAGGGGACTATGTGTGTTGATCAAAGTGGAAGTTTAATCCCAATAAAGCCAAGCCTTTTAGATATAGATAACTTTTTTAATAAGAGAAAAGCTCAAGGTACTTTAGAAAATCTTTGCAGTAGAAAGTACAAGAGAGGTTGGGAGAAGTTAAGTTTGACTGCATATAGTTCGGAGTATGAACTTCCTCAAAACTCATGTATCTGCGATATGGTCAATAATTTTGATGAAACGAAAAAGTCAATCTGCTCAAGTGATGATGATAAGCATCCTATCAAACAGCATATACAAGAAAGTGCAAATAAAGTTCTTATCACCAATTCTATTCAGTTAGAAAGAGAGGCCGAGCACCTTCTTGATATGATGAGATACTACGGTATTGAAGAAGGGTTATGTGAAGAAGAAATTGAGCCCAAGTGTGAGGGAATTGAGAAGGCCTATAGTGAGATTGATCTAGATCTAAATGAAGAAAATAAAATGTTTTCTTTTTTAAAAGATAAGCAATTTAATCCTATTAGTTATTTGAAGAGTCTTAAGAAGAAGAAAGGGAATTTCTATCAGCCTAAGCTTGAGCTTCACTCAGCTACTTTAAAGAATTATTTGAAGAATAGAAGCAGTAGTATAGATAGTGCTAAGTTTCAGAATATTAAAAATTCCTCTGACTTACAAAAGTTAATAGGCAAACCAACACACCAGTACATGATGGATATGCACGCCTTACGTTTGGACGTAAAAGAAAATGGAAATAGTCTAGAGGGCTTTATAAAGAATGAATTGGCTTTAGAAGACTCAGGCAAAATTATGAAATCTCTCTGTAAGTTTAGTGATAGTGATTCAGATAAAGTGAAAGAACTCAAAATGAAGATACTCACTCATGAGTCACTTTCTCGCTTCTCTTGTGCAGATAATGAGACAGAAGCTCAGGTTTGAAAAGAAGAGTCGGGCCTTAGCAGATTTGATAAATAAGTCTTCTCAGAATGTAGATACGGAGCCTTTTCTAGCAAATGCTTTAAAGAGTGAATTTAGAGATGAATTTGCAAAAGAAGTCTCAAAGCGCTGTGAAAATTTAAGTAAGAGAGTGAGTCTTATTTGTAGTATTCCTACAATGGAGATCCATGCGCTTGTGGAAGAGGCAAATAAAACGAATGATTCAGCTTCAAGAAATGCTCTTTTACATATGTCGAGTCAATCGAAATCAGATTTAGATAGAAACTTGGACTTTGCTAGTAACTTGAGCTGCCTAATGGGCCCAAAGCCTGCTCGTGCAGAGGTCTTAGGTGCTTTAGATACTGCTCCTATTGATATGAAGGCTCCACCGACTATTTCAGAGACTGATAGAACAGTTGCAGAACAGAAGGCCCTGCACGAAATGAAAATGGCGGAGCTTGCCTTTGTTGAAAGCGTAAGGGACCGAGTAAGAAGTTACGCTCGTGATGTTGGAATTAAAGAAGGGACTCCTGAGTTTAAAGAGCTAACAGATAGTTATGAGAATTTAATTCCTGAATCATTGGATGGAAAAATCAGAGTCGGTATGAGTGATGAGGAATTTGCCAAAGCGAAGCAGAGTTTTATTAGAAGTGCTGATAAGTATAGAGATGAAAAGCTCAACAAGATTCAAGACTCATTAGTTAGAAGATATGGAAGATTGGCGTCTAGGCCGAATGGGAAGAATATTTTTTCAAGTGAGCTCGGTGCACTTAAGCGTGAGATCGATGAAGTGACAAGAATCACTGGAAAAAAACCTGCAAAACAATTTGTAGATAGGTTCTTTTCATCTGAACCAGACTCTTTTCAATCTTCGCCATCTTATAGTTCTAAAACGAATTCTAGCTTTATAGTTCCTGAGATTTCAGCCAATTTGCCAGAAGTGAATGGTGATGAATACAGTAACGAGAATAGTGACGAGGAAGTTGAATCGACTTCTTCAAATAAAGGAAGTAATGAACTCGACACGAGCTCTTCTAGCGCTCAAGTACCTTCTTCTAAGAAGGGAGCGGCAGCGACAGCGAGTGCGGGAAGTCGCGCGGGAGTTGGTGGATCTAGAGGTCTTGGAGGCCCTGGCGGAGGACGAGGAAACTTTAGAGGTTTAGCCTCAGTTCCTAGTGGTGTTAGTCTTACAGTTCAAAATGATAAAGATCTGGTAGCAAAGTTAGGAGATTTTGAGAAAGAAGTTTCTGGCAATGGTTTTGGTATTATCTATATCTCAGAAAGAAAGGTCTTTAAGAAGGTTGTTGATGAGAAATTTGATGGAGCTGAGTGGCCTAGAGAGATGACCCTAAAAGAGTTTGATAATAATGCCGTTTCGGAGTTTAACTTAACTCAGGCTGAAAGAGATCTTATGAATGAACTTCTTTTGAAAGAGCGAAGAAAGCATAGCGATCTAAAAAATATCTTCGATGGGGTTACGCGCAAGTGAAGTAGATGAACTCTTATTTTGCGTCGCGTTCCCCTTGACGTATTTTCCTATAGTTAATCAAACATGTTTTTGTTAGAACAGTAACCTAGGCTTGACTCATTAAGACGAGCGTAGTTATATAGTCTTATTAACATACTAGTAGTATGTGGTAGGTACTAAAATATGAAAAGAGTTTCAAATATTGGAAGTTTATTAAAAAGACTCTACAGAATGTATAATTCTCAAATGCTTTCTGTTTTAGAGTCGCGCGGCTTCACTGACTTAAGACCAAGTTTCTTGGAAGTTCTACTCTATATTTGTGAAAATGAAGGTCCATCGATCAAAGATATTGGAAGTGGTTGTGGACTGAAGAAACAAACCATGACGAGCCATCTCAATGAATTAGAGAAGCGTGGTTATATATTTAGACAAGTTAATGCCTCTGATAAGAGAGAGCAGAGAATCTATCTTACAGAATACGGAGAGAAGTTTAAGTTAAACCTCTTTGAATGCTTATCAAATATTGAGCAGAGTTATTCCTTCCTAGTTGGTGAAGTGGAAATGGATAGAATTGAGCATGTTCTTGAAAATTTCCATACGAGACTTACGACAAATCAAATTCAAAGAAAGGCTTCCCAGGCATTTCAAAATTTAACTCTCGATTTCTAAGGGCCCTAAGTTGTAGGGCCTAGATTTTCATCAAGACTTGGCCAGAAACGATGTCCGCCAGACACATTATTTAAATTAAAGAATCCCTTTTTAATGAGTAATTCACAGGCTTGAATAGATCTAAGTCCTTGTTCAGAAAAAACGAGAATAGGTGTCGTTTTACTGCTGATCTCAGCGTATCTTCTCGGTAATTCTTCGAGAGGAATTTTTACGCTTCCCTCTAGCTTCTTTCTGCCTTTAAAGTTTTCGTGGCTTACATCTAGAATGAGAAAATCGAGGTTGGGGTTTTGAAAAATCTCGAAGGCCCTCTGAGGGGAGAGGTCGTTATATGGCTTTCCCATTAAAATATTTGCATCATCAATGAACTCACCATTCTTTATTCTAATAAGATGATTTCTTTGAAGGGAGAGAGAGAACTCTAGTTTCTCATCAATTCTAGAAATATTCTTTTCAATATTGCTAAGTCTATTATTCATAAACTCAAGCATTTGAAACATTTTTAAATCCATATAAAATCCCCATTAAAGTACTCAATGAGTATTATATAAAATAGTGGGGATCAAATGGAATAAGGCAAGATATCCCAGAGTTTTTCACTCAATTAAAAGACAGGATAGAAGTTACCAAAGTTAATATTTCCAGTAATTACAGTTGTTAAGAAGCATGAAGTAAAGAAGATAGCACCTTCATAGACTCCATATCCAATCTCTGCAGATGAATCACTAGTATTGGTTTTAGACTTATTTGCGATATTAAAGTCGTCTTGTAATTTGAATATAAAAATGAGTCCACTTCTAAAAATTGGAATAATGAGAAGAGCGAGAATCAATTTTAATATAACGTGAATGGAGTACCACTTAATATTTAAAAGCTCGTGATCAAATGAGGCATTAATAACAAGTGCCCAGCCCCAAATAAATCCAAGGTATGAGATTCCTACAGCAAGATTCTTTTGTACGAGTAGTCGGTTAAAAGAAAGCTTTGAGATAAGCGAGTAACTCTTAGTTGAAAACCCAAGGAGCACCATTGAGAGTAACCAAAGAAATAGAAGTATAATTATTGAAGACTGAGAAACTGATGAAACACCCTTTAGGATATAGGCCACGGCAATGGCGTTAGAGAAAGAAATGAGTGCGTAGGACATATTCTTTCTCTTGATGATTTCGTCATGATATTCGAAGTTATATAGAACAATACTTTCAATGATATAAATTGAAATTAAATAGATGAAGCTTACCAGAGTCGCATGAACGAAGAAATCAATGAGCACTAGATAGAATTTATCCGACATCGTAAAGTAGAACTCTGAAAGAATAATTCCAATACCTATTAAACGCGAGAATAAATGAATTGTATCGGCAGAGTTCTTGGACGGGAAAAATCTTTTGAAAATTTGAGTTCTCGATGAAGGGTAGAGAAAACTGTGAGCATATTTATAAAGAAATAAGATTCCACATAGAAAGAGTGTAAATACAATTCTTAAAATAAGTTTATCAAATAATTCATTCATGCAATTAGTTCTCTAAGTTAATCATTCCAACTTGGAATGTGAAATAAGCGGTCTATACGTTCACGAAAGTCAGTCTTTCGAACTTCTTCATCTTTTTCTTTCTCTAATTGATTCTTCTCTTCAGAGAGCTTACCGTTGGTTCCAAACTCGTTATTATCTCCGTAATAAGTTTTATCGTGCTCTTCAAAGGCAACGGCAGTGTTATAAAATCTTTCTGTAGGCGTAAATGTTCCCCAATTAAAAATGGCAGGGAAGTGTCTATAGGCCCTATGGAAGACCCATCCCTTTTCTCCTGAATTGAGCATTTCCCAGTGTCCGTAAGCAGGGTCTCCAACATAGAGAATTCCAGGAGGCATAGGGATATCGCTTTGAGTATTCTTCTTTTCACCTCTGCGGAAAATAGACATTCCGATATTGCCTTTATTCTTCTCCCAAAAAGAGTAAGAAGTTCTAACAATAATCGTCTCTGGATGTTTAAAACCGTGAACAATTTTATATTTTTGGAAATAGGTCTTTATTAAAAAGCCTGTTTGAAAACTGTCGAGCAGAATTATGGAAATAGGAGCGCCAAAGAAGAAACTAGGAAAGATCTTTTCATTGGGAACATGAGGGGCCCTTTTCTCTGACGGCGAGAAACTCTTAGAGAGTCCAAGATAGATGAGTGTTAATAAAATATAAATTGAAATTTTATTCATTTTCTATATGTTCCGTACCGCTTGAGAATATAGGTTATTATCTCTCAAGCGGCAGTAACATTCAAGTTATGAACGAATAAGCTTCTCGATTTCCTTCTTCTGAGATTCTGAGAGAAGGTCGAGGTTGCAGTGAAGTCTATTTATTGAATGAGAAGCGGAGAATTTTGTGAATAAGTCTGTCGCCTCATCAATATCAAAGTATTCCTTCTTATTACTTCCATGAGTTTTTCTTACGACTTTCATGGAGTACTTATTAGATGTATTTCCCTCGCTGTAATACTTGGAAAGTCTTCCCTTAGATGAGCATCTAATAAAGTCTATATTTTGGTCTTCTAGATATTTCTGAACTTGCTCTAAATGTAGAACTTGTTCTGAGTTAAACGACTCAAATATCTTTTGAGGAATTTTATTTTTCACAATAGATTGAGCGTATTCATTTTTACTATTTCTCATAATCTTCATGAGATAATGATCGTCGTGCTCAATATACTTTTCAATATCAGCAGGTATAGAGTATTCCCCTGGTGCTGTTCTAAAGTATCTAAAGAGCAATTGCTCAAGACATACGGCCCTATAGTGGAAGTACACCATAACAAACATATGATATCGACTTAAGAGAAAGTCATCAAAAGTAACAACAGCTCTTTCAGAGATACCTAAGTAGGCCTTATTATCGATGATGGCCGGCTCAAGATTGTCTAGTAGCCAGTCAAGATCGTAAGAACCATAGCTCACGCCACAGAAATAGCTATCTCTAAGAAGATAGTCCATGCGATCACAATCAAGTTCACTTGAAACAAGCTGATGAAGTATTCCAAAGTAATTTATACCATCAATTGTAAAGTACTCTGGCTCGTCAGTATCTCCACGAATGAGGTCAGCAATATACTTTCTCTCTACTCCAAAACTTTTTTCTACATCAGTGAAAGATTCGGCAAAAGAGCTATCGGCAATTGCCTTGATTGTATAATCTTCGTGAGTTGCTTGGCGATCAGAGTTTTGATCCTTTTCACTTAGAAAACGCGCAGGAATTTTCAGCTCTTTAAGAGAAGGCATGACTGATTCTGTAGAATGTGAAAGAGGGGCATGCCCAATATCATGTAGTAAGCATCCAAGCTTGAATGTTTCTTTCAGTCTTTGAAAATCTTTGTGACCAATCTTATCTCTAAATAATTTATCAAAGGCCTTGTCTCCAATATTCATAACTCCAATTGAGTGAATAAAGCGAGTGTGAGTTGCTCCTGGAAAAACATACTCTGAAAATCCAAGTTGCTTAATATTTCGAAGTCTTTGAAAAAAATCATGCTGAATAATTGCAATTTCTTCATCTAGAATATGGATTGAACCGTGTACAGGATCTCTAACTTCCATCTTGTTTACGCCTTTTTTTGAAGTTTAGATTGATTCTCTTTGAGCCAATCAACAATGTCAGATGATTCGAACATTGGCTTATTGTCTATGTAAAGACAAGGAACAGTTCTTCTACCTGTATCGCTAGTAAGACGATTCAGGTGCTCCATAGACTCTTGGATATTGCAATAATCAACAGCAATATTTAATTCATCAATGACCCCTAATACGAGTTGGCAAAACGGACAAGCGTCATAGTAGAACAATTCTAATTTCATGTGTAATTAACCTTTGATTATGTAAAAAAAAAAGCCCCCGAAATGGGGGCTTAAATATTATAATTCGTTATCCCTTTCGTCGTCTGTATCGAGACCTTTAGCGTAAAGTTCATCTTCATCATAAGGATTAACTTCATCTTCGTCTTCTGGCTTGTCAAAGGCGTCGTTATATCCCCAACCGTAACCAAAATTTGCTGTCTCATCATCCTTCTCATCGTCAGGATTATACTCATCGAGAGAGTCAGTATTGTTAGTCGACTTTTCTTCAATTTCTGCTGCAATCTCTGGAGCAAGGTCTTCACTTGCCGCTGCAATTTCTACTGTTTCAACTTCTTTATCTTCTTTTACAAAGATTTCCTCTGACTCTTTTAGGTCGTCGTTGAGCTCTAGTTTGTGTTCTCTCTTATATTTCTCAATGGCCTCTTCTTTAGAGAGCTTCTTAGGGCCCTTGTCCACTGGAGTCTTCTTCTTAGCAGAAGATGTTGTCGCTTTCTTTGCAACCTTTTTCTTCGCTGTTTTCTTCGCTACTTTCTTTGCAACCTTTTTCTTCGCTACTTTCTTTGCAACTTTTTTCTTTGCTGCTTTCTTCGCAACTTTTTTCTTCGCTACTTTCTTTGCAACCTTTTTCTTAGTCGCTTTCTTCGCAACTTTTTTCTTTGTCGCTTTTTTCGCAACTTTTTTCTTAGTCGCTTTCTTTGCAACTTTTTTCTTTGTCGCTTTCTTTGCAACCTTTTTCTTAGTCGCTTTCTTTGCAACTTTTTTCTTTGTCGCTTTCTTTGCAACTTTTTTCTTAGCTGCTTTCTTTGCAACTTTTTTCTTAGCTACTTTCTTCGCGACTTTTTTCTTAGTCGCTTTCTTTGCAACTTTTTTCTTAGCTACTTTTTTTGCAACTTTCTTTTTAGTCGCTTTTTTAGCCACTTTCTTAGCAACCTTTTTCTTGGCTACTTTCTTCTTCGCTGCCATAGGAAATTCCTCTGTATAATTCTATTGATAATTTATTTAATATTTTTTCTGAGTATATAAATAAATAGTGACTTTTTTCAAGTAATTTTAGTGCGTCAAATCGCCAAAATCATTCAATTGTCCATTTTCTAGTTCATTTACAATTTTTGTACTCAATAAGTCACTAGGAATTTTAAAACTTACACTTCCAGAACTACTTCCCGCCGCTTCGGAATATATTGGTTTTTCTTGATATGTTCCTTGTCCACTCTCTGCGAGGGCCCTCATTGCCACTAATTTTGTCGAGTAGTAATTTCTCTTTGCACTCAAGATAGTGGAGTAAACATTGAAGGGGTGAAGAAGCTCTCCCTCGTCGTTTGAGCCTTGTCTCTCACCTGGTGCGTACGCAGTTAGAAGCTCTTTATTTGAGACAGGTTGCTTATAGGGAGTTCCACTATTGGGTTTAACGTAACTTGTTAAATAAAAATACTTATAATTTTCTCCACCCGTATCACTCTCTGTTTTAATATAATCTCTAACAAGCTCTCCGAGAGGCTTGATGTCACACTGAGTACTACCGCCGTTAAAGAATTGATTAAAACGAGTGGCCATACTTAGAGAGTCACAATTACTTAGGTTGTCTAGGCCAGCGGCTAGTGGGTAGATGGTTTCCGCTGCATTCTTATATGTATCGGTTCCCGTTGAAGGAGTTGCAGCAATTGATTCGGCAACTTCTTTTAGAGAGTCTAAATATTTATCGATGGCCGTTTGATTACTCATCATAAAGCTTTGAATAATCGAGATAATAGCATCAGGTGTTGAGTAAAGAGTATCACTTCCCCAGATTGGTCCAAAGAGTTGGTAGAGAGTGTTTCCTGTAAAAGGACTGTTTCCTTTCTTTTTGACCACAGGGTAGGCAGCTAGCTTCTCAGGATTAGAATCTCCCTCTTCAAATGTTGGAATCATATAGTTAAGGGCTTCATACCTTGTAGGTTGTCTGACGCTCTCAAGGGCCCTTTCAATCTCGACAGCTCCAACAATTGTTGGGTCAGCAACTTGAAGGTGGCTGGCAAACTTAGAGTATTGTTTTGCGTCGTAGAGACCAAGCTCTTCAAGTGGCTCTGCAATGGCTGAGGTGGTTTCACGAATAGTTAAAATTGCACCTTCTGTACTCGTTGTATGCTGAGTGAGATCTCCCATTGAAACATAGTCGTAGAGAATATTTGGAATACCAAACTTTACATCGATCCCCGCTGCTGGCGAGCCACCGATAACTGAGGTTGCACTCTGAACCCAGAAGTCCTGATTGTTAGGGATTGGTCTTCCTGCCCTAAATGGTCCCGGAGGGACAAGAAGTGCGGAGACATAAGGAAGTGTTCTATTTTGAGCATTTTCAACTCTTGGAATAAGAGTGGAAGCATTTTCATCTCCAAAGCCAAAGAGCATTGGACCGACTCTACCGCCAAACGGCTTGGCCGCTGCATAGGCCTGAAGTGTGATTCCATTAGTATCTGTAAATGGATAGAAGAGCCCAACAAAGTTCGCTTCACCTTTTACTGCGTAGTAAGTGAGAACTTTTGGGTTCTTAACATAACCGAAGATGTATCCAGGAACTGGCAATCCGGTTTTTGTAGAACCACACGCCGATTCTACAGGTGTTGATCCAACGATAGATTGGATCGCTTCACCACTATTATTAGTTACCATCGTTGTGTAGAAAGTTACTAGATTAAGTGGATAGGCGATAAGGTCAAGATACCTTTTTTGAGAGGGATCAAAAGATGTTGAGCCAAGGTTAACGTTTGGACTCGGTGGCATTAAAAGTCTACTGAGTGTTCCGTTCTTTGCATCAAATATTTTTGGCTTAAGCTCTGTTAACTTAAATGATCCACTAAACTCGTCTTTAATCTCACCAGACTTATAGGTTCCACCTGAGAGATTTCTAAAGGCCGATTTAAAGGCCTTAATTGGTCTTTCGTTATAAGGGTTACCAAAAGATCCTCCAGCGTTGTCACTGGCCAAAGACTCAATTGTTTTACACGAAGAACTTCCAAAGCAGATAGGGTCATCGACTGGTGGGCGATTGACGATGGCCTCAAGGTTTCTCATTCTAAGGGCCAACTCCATTGCTTGAATCCAAGCCCCAGGTCTATGAGTTGCGGCTGCTGGAGTATCGCTAAAGAAGTCTTTCTTGATTCCGTATGCCCAAATCATTGCACTCGCAAAATTTTTGACTGACTTAGTAGAACAGTTATCTGCTTTGATCTTTGCAATTGTATTTTCAAAACTCTCGTGTTGGTCATCAATTCCAGCAAGGCCCGGAGCCTCAAACCTTGGAAGACCAGGAGTTGAGACAAGTTTACAAATATCTTTTGATCCACCGAAGGCCATACATGTTGATGGAAGATTATAGGGATCTACTTCACTTGAACCAGGGAAGGGGAGGAGTCTGAAGCTTGTTTTATTCTTAGTTGCGACAACGTCGGCCTTGAGTTGGTCGCTAAGTCCAAGGTGTCCAATGACATAGTACTTAAACATCCACTCTTTATAAGTATTTCTCATCTCCCAATTCATATAGGCGATATTGGATAATTGTCTTGCTTGAACGGCTGCTCCAGACCATGCGGCAGCATCGACTGCATTTTGAAGATTGATCTTGGCCTTAACGAAGAGACCAACATTAATGATAAAGGCCATCATGGTAATAATAATCACCATAATAATTCCCAGGAAAATACTGAGCTGTCCTTTTTCGCTTTTGTAGATCTTTCTCATTGGGCTCTATCTTAGCACTATAAGATACTGATAAAAAAGGTCTGAAATCTAATAATGTGGAAAATATTGCCGGGAGCAAGGAGAGACCACTTAGACTGCTTTGGCACCGGCCCCATTGTGAAATCAGTGTTTTGGGCATAGCAAAAATTGGAATGAATCTTGATATATAGTGCATAGGCTATGCTGAATTGTCGGTAGCGTAGCGCGGAACGTTGGTGCACGGCTCATCCTATCAACAGTTTTACTTTCTTGGCACTTCGGTGCGTCTAAAACACGTCTTTCTCCGGTGGTCGCGGGGCCATCGGAGCTCTATTTGCGGTGCGTTTGGAAGATTTTACGCTCTAAAAGTAGAAGTGTTTTATTGCTAGAATAGATGAAGGTAAAACTCTTTTGGAGAAAGAATTTAATGAGAAGACCAGACTGGCAGCCCTTAGAGTACAGAACGTTTAAACATAAGAATCCAAAGATGGAATTCTTCTGCCCTCTCTGTGGCACTAAGAGAGCCTTTCACTCAACTCCAAGACTATCACCTAAGAATTATCTACAACTCGTACTAAGTTCTCTTTTAGTGGGAGCTGCGCTCGCACCTTTGATGGGCGCAAGATCATACTTTGTCTTCTTTGTTTTCTGGGCCATTTTTGAAGCGGCAGTAAGAATGAACTTTAGAAAAGACATCCCTTGCCCACATTGTGGATTCGACGCCTCTTGGTATAAGAAAGACGTGAAAATGGCGAGGAAAATCGTTCATGATTTCTGGGCCACGAAGCAACCAAATGCCCAAATGCAGGAGAAGATTAATGAGTTCGATGAAGGGCAAATGCCTCCGCCTCAGCAGAATTCTTCAAACCCCTACGCCAGTTATTAGAGCTGGATCTAAAAGTTATTTTTAATTTCAAACACTTAGGATTTTAAGTATTTCCTCCATCTTTGCTTTGTTCAAAAGCGAAGAAAATATCTTTTAAAAGGGCTGTTTTCGTAATATGTTTTAACGATACCAACACACACTTAGCTTTGGTGAGAAAGTATCGTAGGTGCTCATCATGAAGGAGGAAATCATGAGTGTAAATAAAGTGATTATTTTAGGTCGTTTAGGAACTGAACCAGAATTAAAGTACACACCATCTGGTGCTGCAGTTTGTAATTTCTCTGTTGCGACTTCTGAAGGTTGGACTGATAAAAGTGGTCAAAAACAAGAAAAAACTGAATGGCATAGAATGGTTGTTTGGGGAAAAACAGCTGAGCTTTGTAACCAGTACCTTTCAAAAGGAAGACAAGCTTACTTCGAAGGTTCACTTCAAACAAGAATGTGGGAAAAAGAAGGACAAAAGCATTACACAACTGAAATCAATGTGAGAACTGTTCAATTTATTGGTGGAGCCTCTACGGGAGCTTCTCAATCAAGAGATAATAGCAATTACTCTCAACAATCTTCTCCATCACAAGATAACAGCGCTATGAGCCAGGATTATGATATTTCAACTGACTCGAACTTCACAAGCGATGATATTCCGTTCTAGAAATTGTGATTAAATACAATTAACATAGTTAGAGAAGGGCATTTATTTAAATGCCCTTTTTTTATTCTAGCGGGAGAGTTGTATAAAGCTTAAGGAATTAAATTCTGATAAAACGATTACCTATCTACTCACTATCGTTTTATTCATTAAACTCTTCCTGGAAGGAATGGGTTATCCTATCTTCATTGATGAAGTCGTCAATTTAGAGGCGGGGGCAAATTTCTTAAGTTCGTTTAGCTATTCAAATACTTTCGGAAATTACACTCAAAGCTTTGATCCTTTCATTACAACTGGCCCTCTGGCAACACTAATTGGTGGATTGCCACTAGTTCTTGGATTCCCAGTACTTTATTCAAGAGTACTATTCTTATTGGTCTCTCTTTCTCTATTGATATTTTTACTGAATAAAATTGCACGCTTTCATAATTTTAAATTCTATCAAGTACTAACTCTAAGCGGAATACTCCTGGGCTGTTGGAGTGAAATAGCATTATACTTTTCTATAATGTGGGGGGAGGTCTTTGGGAGCTTGATACTTGTTGCGGGAGTATTGCACTACCAGCAAGGAAAACTTAGAAGTGCGTTTTTACTTTTTAGTAGTGCCGCCATACTTGTAAAGACTATATTCGTGTTACCTGTCTTAGGATACTTTCTACTTCTCTTATTAAAGAATATACCCTTGAAAAATAAGATCAATATCATTCTATTATCAATGTCTCCTCTTGGATTTGTTCTCGTGAATATATTCTTTGATAGAGGACTTGCAGGAGTTCTACAGTATCCCTTTGATGTCATAGCGGCATTTAGTCAGAATGGCTCAGGATTAAATTCTGAAATGAATCAAGTATCTATTTCCCTAGTATTAGAAAATGTGAAGATAGTATACTCAAATACTGGTATTGGGATTTTTCTTCTCTCATGTATCACTCTTATTTTTGGAATAAGAAATTGGAGAGAAAAATCATTTGATGACCTCACTCCTTTATTTCTCTCTTTTCTCTTCTACTTTCTATGGTTCTTTATGAAGGGGAGGGCAGAGTTAACAAGGCATCTCGCTCCTATGATATTTTGCTGTTGGTATATTTCTTTAATTCCGATGTTGAAGATTTTAAATAAGAAAGAAAATTATCTAAGGCCTTTGTTGATTGGACTCTTTTTCATTCTCTACGTTCCAAGTATTCAAAGAGATAGAGGAATTATTTTGGATGATCTTAAAGAGACAAAGTTCATTGATCATTCGTTAGTAGATGAAAACTCAAGAAGTATTCTAAAAGAGATGTTTGATGATTAGTAAGAGAGTACTCCTTTGTCTTTTATATACTTTAATTTTTGCTCTATTTGTGTGGCCAGGAGTTAAGTATAATAAATTAACAAAGAGTACTTCTATACAGGCCTTAAGTATTCTAAATACGAATCATGATACTGGTCGCAAATTCTGTCTATCAAAGGGGATAAGTATTTTTGATAGAGTAGAAGGTGAAGTCGAGTTTAGCTCCTTACCCAAGGAGAAGTTTGTATCTTGCCAATTTCTATGTGGAAAAACTAATCAATTCGCTTATCCAATAGATTACTTAGATAAAGAAAACTTTAGCAATATAAAGAAAATTGTAATGAAAGGGGCTCTTTTTTTAAGAGATTTTAGAGGAGAGTACAATAACGTAGACGGAAAAGGAGAGTGGTTTTTTAAAAGCGAACAATGTGCGATCAATATCTCTAGTCTATCTTCTAGTGTCTCAAGAGATTGCAACATTTCATATAATTATTTTCAAAAAGAGGTATCCCTCTCTAGAGAGGAAGTAGTCTCTTCTATTAAGATGTTTGAACAACGCTTAAGATTAAGTCGATTTATAAAGATGGCAAAAATTCATTTAATTGTAGAAGTTCCTTTTGATCAAGGAGATCTATGTGAATTTGGCTGTTGTGAAAGCTCTAAGATGAATATTATTTTAAATAATCATTCCAATTAACGTTCTTCTGTATACAATCAGAGATTAATTGATGCCCTCGAGCAGAAGGATGTGGATTTGTATCTGAGATACGACCACCCTTCACTTCATCAAATGAATCACATGTAAAAGCTTCTATTTTTAAATCATTTAAAATATTTTCAAACTTAGGTGAAAAACTAGAGAGCTTCACAATGATAAGGTTTGTACCTTTATTCGATAATACTCTCTTAAACTCTTTTAAAAGTGAGTTTGCTCTCTCATATGCACGAGACTTATATGTTTGACCAAAAGTCACACGATCTAATAAGTATGATCTGGAGAAATCTAAGAAACCATTGCGATCAAAGTTAATCTCATTGTGAACAACCTTTGGAAGATCTTCAAATTCCAATTGAAATTCTCCATTACTAGCGCTCAATCTATTTTTTCGATGGCCAGAAATCCAGTGAGTCAGGTTTGTTCTCGTTATATCTTCTTCAATCATTGCGAGGATAACTAGAGAAGGGGCTGCGTTTAAACTTAACTGATTGTACCAAGAAATCATTTGGTCTAATCCATATGCACAAACACCTAAGTTTGCTACTTCGCTATTAATCCTCTCGCCAAGGATTGTAGGCCAACTCTCTTTTGATTTAACTCCATCTCCAAAAGTATAACTATCTCCAAGTGCTACAATTTTAAAGTCACCAATTAAAAAGTCTCTATCTTCTCTTAGACCATAGTTATTTAAATGCACATCTTGCTTGAACTCATCGAGAGTCTTGAAGTTTTTCTTATGCTTCCAGCCTAATTCACTATCATAAAGTGTCCATGAGTTTGGATTCTTAGGCCAAGCACGAAAAGTATTGTCATTGACTCTTATAAGTACTTCGAAGAGAAATAGTAAAAGTAATGAAGTGAATAGGAAGTACTTAAGGTTAAACATCTTTTGCCCAGTTATATCCTTGCATAAAGCAGTGGTCCTGATTACCTAGCTCATATTTCCATGCGCCAAAGCGCCCCTTACTTTTAATAGAGTACTTATCTAGTGTGCGATTAATCTCTTCGAGATTTTCATTTCTTCCAAGAGTTGGAATTGGATAGGCAAATTTACTTTGAAAAGACCACTTAGACTGAATTGATTCTCTATTTTCAATAAACCCCTCTTCTTCAAGATATGCTAGGGCCATATTCTCTAGCTCTATTGTATCTATTTCTTTATTAGATGAAGTCATCTCTAGAAGTAGAGAGTAACAGTGGTCATTTGGGGTATTATTATTAGAGTAGTTGGAGAGGACTGTCATTCTGTAGAAAGGAGCTTTTCCAGGAAAATATATCCAAGACTTATCTTCTATTTTCTTTGGCGCCTTACCTTCTATCCCCAATCCAAGACAGTAAAGAGAGTTGAACTTCAAGTCTTGATGATCAATTTTTAAATTCGCGTATTTTACTAAATTTATGAGTGGGGTAGTGTTAAGTAGGTTTTCAAATTCAATGATGAGATTATTATCTGTGGTGACCTGCTTATTTTCTAAATCGATACTAATGACACTTGTATTGTACTTTATCTTCTCTTCGCCAATATACTTCGCGAATGAGTTCCAGATTGCACTTGTTCCACCTTTTTTAGGAAAGAAGAACTGACTATTTGGTCCCCAGGATTTAGTTTTCCTCTCTACTGGAGTTGCCACTCTCTTTTCGATCCATTCAAAAGACATATCCTCTAGTGAATGAGACCAAACCTTTGAGTTATACGGAGTCATAAAAATTTCGCAGACCTTATCTCCAAAAGTCTTATTAAGCCAGTCATGAAAATTTTGAACCTTTAAGTTCTCATCAACTTTATTATCTAGGATTCTCTTATCTCTTACTTGCTCTAAGTTGGACTGGAATGGGTAATCAACAAAGTATGAGTCCATATAGACATAGGCTTTTCTTTCATGAAAGAAGATATTCTCTTTTCCAAATACATTTGAAATAGCATCTAAGTATGTTGCGTCCTCTGAAAAGTGCACATGTCCACCAATCTCAAAGAGGTAGCCCTCATCAGTGATAAAGCTTCTAGATAGGCCACCAGCACAGCTTTCTCTCTCTAATATAAGAAAGTCATCATTATTATTTTCTTTAAGTTTATAGCCAGCTCCAAGACCACATGGACCCGCACCAATAATTAAATTCTTTACTTTCATATTTTATCAATTTGTTTAAAGCTAATAATATTCTTTAATGTCTTTAGTGCTGCAATAAACACTCCCTTTATATTTAGTGAGGGACGACCGGTTCTTCTCATGGAATGAGAAATTTGAATACTCTTTACTCTACTGTGTTGAGCAAAGAAGATGGAGATGAAAATATTCGGAGCAAAGAAAGGCTGCGTATATTGTTGATAGAACTTTCTTAGGAGATCCGTTTTAATCAATCTAAAAGGGCAGTTATAATCATTCATTCTAAGTTTAAAGAGTGAGTTAAGAAGAAGTGAAAGGGCATTTGATCCAATAATTCTAAGTAGGGGATCTTCGCGCTTTTTTCTATTTCCTAGCACTAGTTCACAAGCTTCTCTTTCGTTCCATAATTTATAAAATTGATCACTGCTAATTTGATCATCGCTATCACATTGAAAAATCCAATCTGGTTTTTTCTCAATTGCTATTTGATAGCCTTTAGTAATTGCAAGACCGTGCCCAGAATTCTCACCTGTAATAATCTGAATATTCTCTAAGCAAGAAGCAGCTTTTTGGGCCACGGCTAAACTCTTATCTCTGGAGCCATCATTGATAACAATAATCTCGTATTTGAGATCAAATTTAGACAGAGTCGTTACCCAAGTTTCAAGAACATGTGAAATGACTTCTTCTTCGTTATATAGGGGGAGAATTAGAATGAGGCTTTCTTTGGGCATAATTATTATCAATTTTATTGAATCTCTTTCATTATCACTTTTAATTGAGGATAAATAAAGGCTTTTTTGTTGTTGAATTTACTGGAGTTCGTGAATTCTTTTTCCGTACTTAGTTAGTAAAAACAGTAGTTTAGGCAGAAAACTTTTAAGGATAAGGTTAAAGATGAGAGGGGAATTCGCCGATATAGTATATGATAAATGTAGAGGTATTATGTCTGAAATATTAAGACCAAAGAACACAAGCTTTTTCTCTGTAGGGTTTGATTTGATTCTCGTTGAGAAGTCGCTTCCGTATGACCTCTACGTTAACTCATCGACTAATGAGGCCAAGGAGAAGTTTGTAAGAATCTTCCCTATGAATGGAATACTTAACTCTGAGGATATAACTACTTTTAAGAAAAAATATCATCAATTATATATTCCAGAGACACAGAGAGATATGTACCTCAGAAGTTTAGTGGATTGTTCAGGTGTGGCGGATACGCTAAAGACTGAGATCATAAAAGACTCGGCGATACACTACCTCGATACTATCTTTGATCCTACAAAAGAATTTTCCAATGAAGTTTTAACAGAGACTATTAGTGGCTGTAGAGACTCCGTTGAATCAATGGTAGACGTGATTAAAGATTATGATGTTAAGCAAGTTCAAAGTTTAATTGGAGACTTAAGTTTCCATGACTTCTATACCTACGATCATTCGATAAATGTTTCGATGTATTGTATTTCAATGTTTAAGATTCTTAGACCAAATGCTGCTAGAGAAGAAATGGTTCTAGCTGGGTTAGGAGGTCTATTACACGATCTTGGAAAAATTAAAATTCCAACTCATATTATCAATAACGCTGGTAAACTTGATGATGAGCAATTTACTATTATTAAGAAGCACCCAAAGTTTGGTTTTGATCTTCTTGAAGGAAGTGAAATTGACTGTCCTGGTGTAGACTTTTCAATTGTTAAAAGAATCGTTCATGAGCACCATGAAAACTTCGATGGTACAGGCTATCCTGCAGGTCTAAAAGGCAATGATATTCACCTTCTTGCAAGAGTGACAGCTATTGCTGATTTCTTTGATGCTATTACAACAAAGAGGTCTTATCATGAGGCCTTAACTCCAGAAGAGGCCCTAGGCGTAATGTCTAGAAGTGTTGGAAAGAAGATTGATCCAAAGCTCTTTGAGCTCTTTTCAAATAATATTTCTAAGGTTGTGGATAGGGCGCATAATAAAGAGCTCCCATCTGACTTTGATCCTTGCCAGCCTCATGATGTACTACCGTTTAGACAGGTTGCGGCCAAGAAGCAACAGACAGACTTCTTTAAGAAGGAAGAGCAAAACTTTGGTAAAGTTGCTGTTGACGATGGTGCTAAAAAGAAAAAGGCCTCTTAAAAAAGAGGCCCTAGTCTATTTTTAATTTCTTATTTTAATTACTTTGTTTCTTCTTTCTTTGTTTCTGCCGGTGTTGCAGTTTCAGGAGTTTTTGTCTCTTGTGCTTTTGGCATCATTGCATCGTTATTAAGTGGTGCTGCAATTGGAGCTTCACCGTCTAAAATCGAAGAAGAAGATTTTGTAGATTGAATCTTCGCTAAGAGAATTGAGTTTCCTAAGAAGAGAACTGCTAAGATTGTTGTGATCTTACCAAGAATATTTCCCTGCTGTGTCCCTGTGAAAGTAGAGTCTCCAGCTCCTCCTGATAGAAGTCCTGCCTCGGCTCCCTTTCCAAATTGAAGGAGAACAAGAACAATTAGAAGAACAGAAATAACAATATGGAAAATCATTAAAGAGTGAAACATAATTTTAGTACCTTATAAAATCTTAATAAAACGTATCTAGTTAAATATCAAATAATCACTAGCTTTGGCAAGAAAACGCATCTAGTCATTAAATGTTATTTACTTAATTTACATAATTCCATGAAACTATCGGCTTTAAGAGAGGCTCCTCCAACCAAAGCTCCATCAATATCTACTTTTTCTAATAAGCCTTCAATATTTTCAGGCTTTACGCTACCGCCATAGAGAATAGGTGTTTGCTCAGAGTCTAGGGCCTCAACTTTAGATAATTCCTCTCTGAGGAAAGTGTGAACTTCCGCCGCTTGTTCTGGTGAAGCAACTTTTCCTGTCCCAATGGCCCAAACTGGCTCATATGCAATGATGATATTTTCTTTGTCAGCTGCTTTAATACCTTTTAGTCCTGAGTGAAGTTGAGTGGCCAAGACATCTTTAAATTCTCCACTCTCTCTTTGCTCAAGAGTTTCTCCAACACAGAGAATAGTCTTGAGTCCGTTATCTAGAGCGTTTAGGACCTTTTCATTTAAAAGAGTGTCTTCTTCGTTAAAAATGGCCCTTCTCTCAGAGTGACCAATGATGACAAAGTGTGCACCAAGGTCTTTAAGTGATTTAGGACTTGTTTCTCCAGTGAAGGCTCCTGAGTTGTGGTTAGAGCAATTCTGGGCACCAACCTTAACTTTAGAAGTCGCACTCAATAGAGTTGTAACGTGAATCGCTTGTGGAGCAATCCATGCCTGGCAATTGAGAGAGGGCATTGCTTCAAGGGCCTTGGCAAATTCACGAACTTGTTCAAGCTCTTGATTCATTTTCCAATTTCCAACGATATGTATCTCTCTCATTTGAACTCCTTAATTTAAATCTACACCAAATTTTAGGGCCTGTATTCCAGGTAGGCTTCCTTCTTCAATAAACTCAAGAGAAGCTCCGCCTCCAGTTGAAACATGAGACATCTTATCAAAGAGTCCCGACTTTCTTACTGCACTTACTGAGTCTCCACCACCAACTAGAGTGAAGGCCGATTCCATCTCACTTAGAGTTTTTGCAATGGCCATCGTTCCTGCTGCGTAGTCTTCATTTTCAAATAGCCCCATTGGACCATTCCATAGAACTGTCGCTGCTCCTGCTAGCTTCTCTGTGTATAGAGCGATAGTCTTTGGACCAATATCTAGGCCCATCTTATCTCCATCAATTTCAACATTGTCACATGCTTCTGGTTTTCCACCAAACTCAGATGAAACAACGTGATCTACAGGGAGAACAACTTTATTCTTACCTGAACCCATAAGGATTCTCTTGGCCAGAGCAACGTCGCTTTGTGAACAAAGAGAGTTACCAACTTCGTGACCTCTCGCCACTAGAAATGGATAGGCCATAGCACCACCTATAATTAAGTGGTCGACATTAATAATTAATCTTTCAATGATTTTAATTTTGTCAGAAACTTTTGCTCCACCAACAATTGCTACAAATGGTGACTTTGGAGACTCTACAATTTTACTTAGAGCTTGAATCTCTTTCTTTAGTAAGAATCCACCATAGGCCTTATTCTTAAAGTAAGCATTGATTGTATAAGCAGATGCATGCTTTCTATGTGCGACACCAAATGCATCATTCACATAAATATCAGCGTAGCTTGCAAGAGCTTTTGCAAATTCAGATGAACCAGCTTCTTCCTCTGGGTGAAAACGTAAGTTTTGTAGAAGAATAACTTTTGATTCATTGAGGTTTAATAATGTTCTAATTCCTCTGTCCAAACAAGACTCAGTTAGAACAACATCTTCTCTAAGTTTCTCAGCAAGATATGTCGCTACTGGCTCGAGAGTAAACTCTTCGTTTACTTTTCCTTTTGGTCTACCGAGGTGGCTCATCAGAATTAACTTCTTCACGCCATTTTCCAATAGATATTGAATGGTCTCAAGGGCCATATCAATTCTAGTGGTATCTGTAATTTTCGTTCTGTCTGATTTATCTAGAGGAACATTAAAGTCAAAGCGTGCAATGACAACCTTGTCTTTGAGTTCCTCTGTTAATTCATCAATAAAGTGAAGGGCCATTAGAGTTGTTTCCCGATAAATACTGTAAGGTCGATAACTCTATTTGAGAAACCGGCTTCGTTATCATACCAAGTTACAACTTTTACATTTGTTCCATCTAGTACATTTGTAAGTCCAGCATCAACACAAGATGACTCTCTCATTCCCATATAGTCTACTGAAACAAGTTCTTCTTCTTCATATCCAAGAACTCCACTTAAAGCACCATTTGCAGCTTCTTTTAAAACAGCATTAACTTCATCGGCAGTAACTTCTTTCTTAAGTGTTACGTTTAAATCAACAAGAGAAACGTTTGGAGTAGGTACTCTAATCGCGAAACCATCGAGTTTTCCTTTAAGCTCAGGAATAACAAGTCCAACAGCTTTTGCAGCTCCTGTTGTTGTAGGGATCATTGACATCGCAGCGGCTCTAGATCTTCTCTTATCAGAGTGAGATGAGTCTAGGATTCTTTGATCACCAGTATATGAGTGAACAGTAGTCATAAATCCACTTTCAATTCCAAAAGCATCGTTTAAAACTTTTGCAACTGGTGCTAGACAGTTTGTCGTACAACTAGCATTTGAAATAATGTGGTGTTTTTCAGAGTCGTATTCTTCGTTATTAATTCCCATTACAAATGTTCCATCAAGATCTTTTCCTGGGGCACACATAATAACTTTCTTAACTGTTCCATTTAAGTGCTTACCAAGTCCTTTCTTGTCTTTGAAAACTCCTGTGGCATCGATAACAATATCAACTTTGTCATGTGACCAAGGAATTTCAGAAGGGTCTTTGTATTTATGAAATGTAATTTTAGTTCCATTAATATTTAAAATATGTCCATCCTGAATTGAAACTTCAGCATTGAACTTTCCATGAAGAGAATCGTACTTCAGTAGGTGAACATAGTCTTCAGGATGACCTGGACTGTTGACTGCAACAATTTCAAATTCTTCAACTCCACGATTGAAAAATTCTCTTAGAACTGTACGACCAATTCTTCCCATTCCATTAATTCCAACTCTGATTTTGGACATAGTTACTCCGCGTTATTTTAAGGTATATTAATGTCTAGGACTATGCCATAAATACACGCACTTGGGTAGTTCTTTGATGAAATCCTGAATATTTCCCTCGGATTAAATAGGGAGAGTTTTTCTAGGCTGCGTCAAAGCTCTCACAAGAGTAAAATAAAGTGATGAAAACTGGAAATGGCGTGCGCCACTATAAGTCCCATAGCGATTATCTTCAAAATAGAGGGAAGAAGTTGATCTCTCCTGCCAAGGGGGGAAGCGGTGATTTACCAGTTGAGAAAGCTCCTACCGACAAAGTTGAGTTGTCGCAAACTTCGAAAGATCAAAGTAAAGATCTCGGTTCAAAAGTTAAGGAAAACCTAAAGCAAAATGAAAGAGAGCTAAAGAGCGCTTCAAAACATCTTTTGAAAGATGCTGTTGGAGTCGCCAAGAATGCAGTGAATATGCCTGGGATTGGAACAGCTATAGATCTTGTGTCCTCTGTTATTCCTGAGAGTGAGGCCATTGAAGAAGTTAAAGAAGTCTTTGTTGATAAGGAAGAGGCCGGTCAAATTGAAGGGGCTAAAGTTATCTTCGTGAGTGGTCTTCATTTAGCTGGGATAAGCTCTAATGATGAGGGGCTAGAGGGCATGGCCAAAGATCTCGAAGGCGCTTCTCACTTTAGCTGGAAAGATGAAGAAGTTGTAATTGATCAGATAAAGAGAACTCCAAAAGATGAGCCTATCATTCTCATAGGTCACTCCCTTGGTGGAGATGCCATCGTAAATATTGCTAATAACTTAAATACATTTGCAAATGGTTTTAGAAAGATTGATCTCTTGGTGACGCTAGATTCTGTTGGCTTTGATAACGATATTATTCCTAAGAATGTAAAAAAGAATATTAACTTTATCGGAGATAAAGACGCTTTCTTCAATGATGGTCCAAATATCGCTAGAGATAATTCAAAAACTGAGGTGATTAATAACCTTAGAAAAGAGGGACATACTCAAATAGATGACTCTAGAGAGGTTAGGGAAACAATTTGGGGAGAGATCTCAAGAATAAGAGAAAGTTACGAGCAAGAAAAAGAACAGACCAACTTAATGAAGAGTTTCCTCTCAAAAATATTGGCCCACCCAAATGCATTAGAAATCTTAAAGTAAATTATTTGCAGTATTCTTGAGGCTCGTTGGAGAGTCCAATTTCACCGTAGTCGAAATCTAGCTTCAAACAAATTGGCTTTCTCTCTATTTGTGACTGTGACAGAAATTCATGAGCTTCATAGCACTGACTAAAATCTAGATGAAAAGTTGTTTTCTCACCTGATTGAGAATTATTTCTATAGACGACAAGTTGGTGAAAGAAGCTTTGGCAGTCTAGAATAATTTTTGGATACTCTAGAACCTTAAGTTCAAACATTGCATCGAATTCTGTATCTAGATAACTTCGTACAGAGAGCGCTTGAGTCTTGGCACTAATAGATGTTGATAATATTAGTAAAGTAATAGCTAAGTAGATTTTTTTCATACTTAGCTAATCGGTTATTCTTTTTAATTGATGAGGAAAATTTTGCCCTTTTCTACTTCTTCATATTTTCAATAATCCACTTATAGAAATCGTAGGCAAGTGGATTTTCAGAAATATCGTTCATCGTTTTAATCGTTAATCCTGTGTAATTTGCATTCTGAACGGCATTCCAAATATTGTCCCAAGCTATATTAGAACCAAGAACATTGGCCGACTGATTTTGTCCCATTATTCCTAGATTTGAAATCTTTGCTAACTTAGATATTTCAAAAGCTAAATTTGTACTCTCTTCCTCATCAACCTTAGACTCTTTTGGGGCCGTCATTTCAATTGAAGTTAAGTGAATATTTAAATTTTCAAACTTCGTTAGAACTGATGCATCCTTAAGTGTTCCAATAATATGATCATACCCTGATGCAGGATTCTTATTGTCCCAGAAATTGTCACTGGATCTTATAAGTCCAGCATTAAGTTCATTGAGTCGATTGAGATCTTTTGTAGGAGACCAGATTGAACCTGGAATAATTGTACCGATTGGCTTTCCTAAAAATGAAGAATCTTCTTTATTAAGCTCTCTAATTAAAGTCGTAAGAACAATAATTCCATGCTCACTTAAAGAAGAGTTATACCAATCATAAAAGTCTTTTCCATAATTGCTCTTGAACTCTTCTGCTGTATAGAATGAAGAATCTAGAGGAGGTTGAATATCTTCGATTGTCTCAAGATTACTTTCCCAAGCAGCATTAACATTATCAATCGTCTTATACTTTGTTTTGATAAACGATCTAAAAGAGCTCTTTGCAAGATTAGAGTATGCTGATGAACTCACTTCATTGTTATTAGTTGGAAATCTAAGTTCGGCATTTGGTCCAAGGGAAACAATGATCTCTAGAATACTTGAACTCTTAGAGTTGAATTCAGTTATAAAGGATTGAATGAACTCTTTATATTCTGTGGCCACAATTTCAGTGGCCCAGAAAGAAATATATTCGTCATTTACGGCACCACTTTGAGAAATGAACTTTAGATCATTAATGTCATTAATACTTTCATGAGCAGAGTACTTATTAAATACCCAGCTTGGAAGAGGTATATTGCAGTCGTCTTCATTACTTTTACAGCTGTGAAAAGAAATGATTGGGGACCATTTTAACCCCTTATCAATAATGATTTCAGAGAGCTTTTTATAATAGCTCCAGTTGAAATTATTATCTGATGATTCAACTAGAGACCACCAGATATTTGTTGAGATGGATTGGATTCCAAGCTCTTTCATTTTTTCTAAATCGCTTTCAAACTTGGCCCACTGATTTCTATTTTCTTCTACATCATTTGTAAATCCAACCAAATTTGGAGCAAGAACATTGGCACTGAAGTTCTTAGCAAAAGAAGTATTTATCATTGTACTTAACAACAATAACGCTGCCATTTTAAGAATAGATTTCATAAGCTCCCACCTTTTTGTGAAGTGCGTTATTTTAACAGAGAATTTATCCAAATAAAGGGAGTGTGTAGATTCTACTCGTGACTAAGTGTTTGATTTTAAAGGAGGAAGCAGTCCTTCGAGTTCTGGTAGCAAGTTTTGAGCACTAAATCCAGCTCGCAATTCTTCACCTCGGCCACCTTTTCGGCAACAAAAGGTAGGTAGTAGGGAGCATTCTCTTTTCCTCTGTATGGTACAGGAGTTAAGAAGGGAGCATCAGTTTCAAGTAGGACTCTCTCAAGTGGACAGAGCTCTAGAACATCGCGGACATTTTGTGCGTTATTAAAAGTAATGATTCCATTGAAGCCAAGGTAGAAGCCTAAGTCGATAGCGCACTTGGCGAGCTCTTGTCCCGAAGTAAAACTATGGACAACGCCTTTGTATTTCATTTTGGGAGCGTACTCTTTTAGGATTTCGATGGTCTCTTCATCCGCTTCTCTAGTGTGAATGACCACTGGCATTTCAAATTCAATGGCCAACTCTAATTGCTTTTTAAAGACTTCAATTTGTATATCTTTAACCGACTTGTTGTAGTAGAAATCAAGGCCAATCTCTCCGACAGCGACAACGCTCTCGTCTTTAAGGTTTTCTCTGATTCTCTTTTCAACCTCGTCACTCCAGTCCTTTGCCTCATGAGGGTGAATTCCCTGCGTGCAGTAGATATTGGAGTGAGTTTGAGCTAATTCTAGAACAGGTTGTAGATTATTGGGAGCAACTGAAATTGTTATGATTTTCTCAATATTATGGGCAAGAGTTTTTGAGAGAACATCCTTTAGCTCTTCTTCTTTCAAATAATCGAGATGACAGTGCGTCTCGATTATTGGATTCTCAAAGGTTGGTATCTCTCTTCTCTTCTTGCCCATGTATGACTACTTTTTAGATTTAGCTAATATATCATCTAAGATGATGTAGAGTTGATTAAGAGGAAGTACACCCTCAATCTTAACTCCATTCACTAGCATTGTAGGTGTTGAGTTAATATTAAATGGCTCTGCTCTAGCGATGATATCCTGAACTTTCTTCTTTGTTTCAGGAGCATTCATACACTCAAGTACATTCTCTTTCTTTGCGTAATCAGTAAGCCATTGCATAGAAAGACTCTGTTGATTGTTAAAGATATCATCATGAACTTTTCCAAACTTCTCTGGAAGACAAGTTGTTAAGTAAGCGGCCTGACATGCCAGAGTGTGAAGAGGTCTTTGCATCTTAGGGTTACAGTTGTGATCGAGAGGGTAGTACATATATTGAATATTAATCTTCCCTTGGTACTTTCTTGCAATTGCGTGAGAATTATCTGAAAGGGCCTTACACGCAGGACATTGAAAATCAGAAAAGAATGTTAATTGAAGTGGTGCATCTGTGAAGTTCTCACTTGCAGAAGCAATTCTAAACTCTGAATCCGTTGCTGGCTTTCCAAGGTTAGGAAGGTTCCAGTATTGACTTAAAAGAGAAGGAGCAAGCTTATTTATTTCATCTTGCTTTCCAGAAACTCCATAGTACGTGATACCAGAAGCAACAAGCGTAACTACTAGGTAAATAGCAACTGGCTTAATACTTAAAAATCTATGGGAGCTGTTCTTGTAGAAAATAAAGAGAGCACCCCAAGAGAGGAAGTAGTAAACAGAGCACATAGGACAAAGTCCACCAAGAGCTATAAGTGAATAGAGAAATAGTACTAAGCATCCTACAGCGTTAACAAGAAGTAGTATGTGATTAGTACCTTCAAATTCTTCGTCTTTAAATAGGAAACCAAAGAGGAGGAATGCTCCAATAAGTGCACCAAAGAGAGAGATTGGTACTCCTGCAATATTTGAAGCAGGTGAGTTGGTTGTTGTGTCACAGTTAAAGAATGAATTGAAGTTACACATAGTAGAGCTATCGCTAATACTTGTTGGAAACTTCACTCCAAAGTAGTGATTTGTTAAATAAATTGAAACTGCGATCATTGCAACAGCTAGTACACCCAAAATGACATGCGCATTAAATGTGCCATCTTTGTAAAAAGACTTCTTTTCCATTTCTTCTCCTATATTTTCCTTAGTACATTCCAATTTCTTTTTTCGATATCTCCATTTCTATAGCTATAGAAATCTGTGTGAGAATAAGTATCAATACCGCAGTCAATTATTTCTGATTGTGGGTAGTTTTTTGATAACTGGTCAATGGCCTCTTGTGAGATATCAAAGAATATTCTACCTTCAATCTCTTTAAAATTGTTAGATTTAGGAAAATTCTTTGTAAACTCTGCCGAGACTTCGTAATTCAAGGCCCTAATATGAGGACCAATATAAATAGTTTCTGGAGATATTTGCTTCAATTTATCATCCAATAAAATTTCCTTGGCTATTCCTCGCCAGCCCGCGTGAATAAGAGCGTGGCCTTTATTGGAGGTAAAACAAACGGGTAGGCAGTCGGCAGTCCTTATACATAGGACTTCGTCTGCATAGGATATTAATCCATCAGCTTGAGTGTCTGCATTAATGCTCGTTGCTTCGACAATATCATTGCCATGAACTTGGATTAATTCTTTTATATTGTTTAACTCTGGTCTCGCTGGCCAGACTTCATAGATATACTGATTTAAGTGTTGGCTAAAAATTGGGGCCATCACGTTAGCATCCATTCAAATGATTGAGAACATTTTGAAAAAGTTCTGGTGGAGGTGCAGTAAAGTGCAACTCTTTCTTAGTAATCGGATGGATAAATCCAAGCTCTTTTGCATGAAGAAATGGGTGCTCGTAGTCACCGATAATATCACTGAGCTCAGGGCCAATTCTTTGAAGGTGCTCTTTGGGGTTTCCATAGAGTGGATCACAGAGAATAGGGCGATGAAGTAATTGACTAAGGTGAACCCTAATCTGATGAGTTCTTCCCGTTTCTAGCTTTAATTCCACATGGGCAACTTTATCAAATTGCTTGAGGACTCGGTAGTGAGTGAGCGCATGTTTGCCAGCTTTTGATTCCGTCGACATCTTTAATCTATTTTGTGGATGTCTTCCAATATTAGACTCTAGCTTTCCACCTGTAGGAAACGATTTTCCCATGGCAATGCATTCATATCTTCTAGTGATATCGTGAGTGCTAAAGAGCTTCACAAGGCCTTCATGACATTTTTGATTCTTAGCAACCACCATGATGCCGGATGTTCCCTTATCAAGGCGATGAACAATTCCTGGTCTGCGTTGATCTCCAACACCTTTTATATCTTTACAGTGGTAGAGGATCGCGTTGACTAAAGTTCCAGTATAATTTCCCGGAGCTGGATGAACGACCATCCCTGCCGCTTTGTTAACAATAATTAAATCTTCGTCCTCATAGTGAATCTCTAGAGGAATATTCTCAGCAATTGCATCAGCAGGTGCCGGAGGTGGTATGTTGACGATGATCTCTGTGCCAACATCGGGAAATTTTTTGAGTTCAATCTTCTTGGCAGCATTGGGAGAAGATATCTCTCCCTTTTCAAAGAGCATCTTTATATATGATCTACTTTGATCAACAAGCTTGTGAGATAAGAATTGATCGAGCCTTTTAAAGTTGGCCTTGTCCTCCTCTGTAATAGTAAAAGTAAATGATTCACTACCATCAGAAGCGGACATATGATTAACCTTTTAATTCTTTGATTCTATTTAAGTAAGAAGAGGCGACCATCTCTGGATTAAGCTTTAAGCACTTTGCATATTGATATACAAAACCTCTAACATAGACAGTGGCCGGAAGTTTTGTAATTGCTTCCTCTTCTATATATTTTAAATATGTTTTTGAAACTTTTGTCATCTCACTCATACGTAAGATATCTACATTCTTATATTCTCTAATTTCTTTTAGAAAATCCCCTGTGAAATCTGTGGCCTGAGTAATCTTTTCTTCCATTTCAGGATTTTCTTGGTAGTCCAAAGCAAATTTCTTACTTGCAACAATTCTCTTAACATTACCTTCATTAGGTTTTGTATCTGTCCCAAGTTGAGCATCTAGTTTAGAGTCAGGTGAGTCGTTGCGAGTAAAGCTATCTGAAGCAGTTTGTCTCTCATGATAGCTGAAGTTCTTATTAAGACCTCTAGCCTCATCGTATTGTTGTCTCTTTATAGGATCACTAATTATGCTATAGGCCTCTTCTATTAAGTTTAAAATAGAGTCACACTCTTCTTTTGTCATAAGAGAATAGAGTGCTAGGGAGTCCATCGAGTATGCATTCTTTGCTCTAACATACCCTTGCTGAATATCTTCTTGAGTCGCACTAGGTGGTATTTCTAATACATCGTAGTAATTCTTTTGCTTTTCCAATTATTTTTCCTCTTCCTTAAGAAATATTGAGCAGTCTGTGAACGATTTTATCAAAGTTGTTGACGAGTGCTGAGTTTGGAAATTCCATTAATAGCGGTCTTCTTCTCTTTACACTTTGCCAAACAGTAGCATCGTAGTCGAGAAAACCAACGTAATCTAAGTTTATTCCAAAGTACTTTCTACAAATGATTTTCATAGAAAAACCAATATCAATATCAGCTTGAGTTCTGACTTGGTTGATAATGAGCTTAGGTGATAATTTCTCAATTTCCATCTTTAGCTTGTGTCCAATTTCAGGATTGATCTCTATCACTCTTGAAACTAAATCAGCAGGAGTTGAGTTTTGAGATATCTTTGCATTCATGGCCTGATCAATGAGTGGACCAATCTCTAAAAGATCCTCCACCATATTAAGCTTACGGTGGTAAATACTTTTAATAAATCTATAAGTATTCTCAATACTCGTTGGCTCAGGAAGAGCTGTTAAAATTCCCTGGTCAGCTGAGATAAAGAAATCCAAAGTATTGAAGGTCGTACCAGCACCTAGGTCAAAGAGAACGTAGTCAGCATCAAGTGAGCCAACTTTACTGATGATTTTGGCCTTTTGCATTTGCTTTAGGTTTGCAATGCCTACGTCATCTTGAGCACCACTGATAATGGATAAGTTTTGAATAGGTGTTTGTGTGACCACTTCGCTTAGGTCTCTAACTTTCTTAGTTAAATAGTCAGAAAGAGTTTTTTCTGGAATTGGCATTCCAAGACAGGTGTGAAGATTTGCTCCACCAAGGTCGAGGTCAATAGTAACTACTTTATAACCCATAAGGGCGAGGCAAATGGAGAGGTTAGCTGTAACGAGGCTTTTTCCTACGCCACCTTTTCCGCCACCAATGGCCCAAATTTTTGTTCTCTGCGTCGAGTCTAATATATCGTGAACATCTTGCGTTGTATTTTGCATAAATTTTTCTATCCCTGAAAATTCACTTAATTATAGATAAGAAATTTCAATATGTAAGGCATTAAGTGCTTAAAAAAGTTCGTATATTAAACTTTTTCAATGTAAATACAAATAGTTGTATATTTTGCTTAAGTATGGACAGTCTCCGCTTTGCTAGCTAGAGTGCTTTCGCAATCACTGGAGGCTCATTATGAGTACTGAAATAAATAATTCAATGGCCCTGCGCTCAGAAGTTCATTTGACTAGAAAACTGTGGCACATGGGAACAGGTTTAAGCGGACTGTCGATTTATAATCACTTCTCTCTTGAATCAAGAGATATGGGGATTTACTTAATGGCACTAGGGCTTGCAGCTCTCTTGGTTGAGTTTACTCGCCTCAATGTCAGCTCATTTAATGCAATTGTTTTGAAGGTGATGAAGCCTTTTATGAGAGAGTCCGAGAGAAATTCATTAAGTGGATTTCCATTCTATGCGCTCGGTGCGGCGATTTCGCTACTTCTCTTTGAAGAGAAGATCGCAATTCTCTCAATCCTCTTTCTTATTTTCGCTGATCCAATTAGCTCATTCTTTGGAATTCTATACGGAAAGGATAAAATTATTTCTAATAAATCACTGCAAGGCTGTATCGCAGGGTTTCTCGTTTGCTATATTTTAACTTTTGCTTACGGGAGTTACTTTTACAGACCGGGAGTAGATCTTCTCGTCTTTAGTGTTCTCGCTGGATTATTTGGCGCGCTTTCAGAGTTGTGCAGTATTGTGATTGATGACAATCTAACAATTCCAGTTCTCTCAGGTCTGGGAATAACCGCCATTAATATTTTAATACCAATCTTTTAGTGGGCGATTCGAGAAGTCTTCTCAATCTCTTCATATCTTTTTATTGCAGATACAACGAGGGAGCTTTCTTCAAATTGAGAAGGCTCTTCAAATAATGAGTTGAGTAATTGAATCCTCTCAAAGAGAGAATTATTCTCTAAGAGCAGTTGCCGCAGTTCAGGGTCCTGAACTAAGAACATGCAGATATAATCAATAATGTGATAGATGCTAGTGAGAGAGTTTGCAAATGTCTCTCTCTCAAATGAGTCTAGAATATTTACTTCTAACCAGTTGTCGAGAAGCTTCTTTAGGTTTTGAATTTGTGGACCGTGAAGTTTTTCAGATTCAATTTTATCGTGGAAGTATTCCGCTTCATAGACGAGGTAGGGAAGGTTTTGTTCGACATTGAGAAGGCGAACTCTACCAATGGCCTTAATAAGTACCTTCAAAGTTCCATCAACATTTTCTTCTAAGATAACAGGTCTTCCGTAGCCACAAATGTCACAAGGTGAGTATCTTACTTTATAGTCCTCTCTTCCAATCTCAACAGCCTTACTTATAGCAATAGGTGTATTGTCACGAATGCACTTTTTGACCATATCAATGTAAACGGGTTCCAAGATATAAATGGGTAGAGATGTTCTGGAGAAGAGAACGACATTTGGGATTGGTAATACGGGAAGTCTTAAAGTTTCCATACGTCATTGTAACCGCTGATGTTGAAGAGAACTTGAAGAGTTTATGAATATGCCTAGTTTCAGTAGTTTATTAAGAAAAGAGTGGCGAGAATTTAGAAATTTAGGCCATAAAAGTGACAATAAATCATGTTATCAGTATCATGATATTAAGAGGTTATAAAATGAAATCAATTATGCCTTTGAAACCATTCGCTTCCCATAAAATTTGGGGAGGGCAATTGCTTTCAAAGATTAGAAATATAAACGTTGCACCGGAGCAAGATCCTCTAGGTGAAACTTGGGAAATATCAGCTCACGATGATGGTGCGTCTTTTAGTGAAGAAGGTCCTTTAAATAAAATTTTTAACCTAGAAGATATTCCTTACCTAGTTAAGTTTATAGATACGGCGAAGAATCTCTCTGTCCAAGTACACCCTCAGGATGAGTACGCTAAGAGAGTAGAGAACTCTAAAGGCAAGTCTGAGTGTTGGATTATTTTAGATGCTAAAGAAGGTGCAGGAATTTATCTTGGAGTTAAGCCAGGTGTTGATAAAGAAACTTTTAGAGATGCAATCGAATCTAAAGATGATCTATCTAAGTTTTTAAACTTCTACCCAGTCAAAAGAGGTGACTTCTTCTATGTCCCGGCCGGCACTATTCACGCAATTGGAGAAGATGTCTTCCTGGCTGAAGTTCAACAGTGCTCAGATATTACTTACCGTGTATGGGATTGGAATAGAGTTGATGAAAAAGGAAACTCTAGAGAACTTCACGTTCAAAAGTCTCTAGACGTTATTCGTTTTGATGAAGAGTTTAACTTTCCAATTAATTTTAAAATTCAAAATAATATTTTTAACCAAGACTTAAAACTTCTTGAGTTAAATGACTTTGAACTTTTTAGTTATAGTAGAGAGGATGAATTTAAAATTGAGGTCTCTTTTGAAAAAAGAGTTTCTTCAATTCTCGTCCTTAGTGGAGAAGTCCAAGTTACTCGAGGAGGAGTGTCAGAGTCCCTCTCTCAATATGAAGCGGCAATCTTTCCTCTAGAAGAAGAGAATAGCTTTAGCGTAGTAGGCAAGGGTAGCTTTTTAATTATTAAGTAGGAGAAGATATGAAGTTCACTCTATTTATTCTTTCTTTATTCTTGCTATTTTCTTGTCAAAAGAAATCACAATTTTCCTATGATGGAGAAAGAGTGTCGATAGAGCCGACTTCTTCTGAAATTACAGATATTACTCCTATTATTTGGAAAGCCGGCATTATGAGAAATATTACAATTTCTCGTGGTGTTCAAGTTACCTTCACCTTTCCGCAATTTGAAAATAAAGACCTAAGATACTTAGTAGATAAGTATGGTGTCGATAGCTGGATTGTTCGAGTGAAGAGAAAGGGGATGATGAGAAATGAAACCATCGGCTACCTCTATGTTCCAATTATTCTTCCCGGGCAAAAGAATGCTATGAGAATTAATCAGCTTAAAAAAGGAAGCTTTAGAATTCTCTACTCTGCTTCTTCTGTGTCTGCACGTTTTTCAAATTCTCCTTGCCCAGCATTTAAGCATGATCTTCTCATTGAAAAAACGGAAGTTGGAAGCGAGAAACCATTTTCTTCTAAGATAAGCGTTTCTCCTGTTGAAGAGGAGAGATTACTCGTTGCTGTTGAGGACTTTAATTACTCGAATACCTCTCTCAATGGAGGGAAGGAATTAAGAGGTGATTACTACGTCGATATCGCTTTTTACAATAAAGAGAGAAAGACCAAACTTTCTAACTTTATAGAGTTAGATGGATCTGCCAAAGTCGTTAGAGAGCAGTCTATTCCTTTAAGTGGCTGTGAAAATTATAAGATCCCACCGCGTATGGACGATGGAAGTGGAATAAATCAATTTAAATGGAATAAGTAAGCCAAAAAAAAGCCCTTTCGGGCTTTTTCTATCTCTGATAACACGTTAGGGGGTACGTGATCTCATGTCCTTTATTAGTTCGAATCGTGAGATAGTCGTTAAGCTCCGACAGCTTATCAACATCGCCGATATGGATTTCATGCCTTTGTCCCCAATAATTTAGAACTTTGGTAAATCCATTCTTCTTATAATTTGTTCTCATCGCATTTGCTGAGGCAACCATTCTGCCATTATCCGTTTCTTCGAGGAAACTAATCTTATTATTTAAAATAACAAAAGACTTCTTCATTCTAGGAGTATGGCACTCTAGCTTCGTATGGACAGCTGCTCTTGCTTGAATCACTTGCATAAATGAAAGTGTCAGCATCGTAAAAAAGACTGTTCTTAAAGTGTTCATTGTAATCTCTCCAGTTACTATTTCTAGTTAATATAGAGCAATCAGCGTGCCAAAAAAGAAGTACATACTTAAGCATAGTTAGAGATCTTTTCAGGAAATTATGTATAGAAAATTTCCATAGCTGTTTAAATTTTAGACACTTTTTACGCTATTGATTTTCACTTAGATAAGATAGAATGAGTTGAAACTAGGGGAAATAATGAAATCATTAGCAATTGTACTATCTTTAATTATTAGTTTGGCGTCCTTTGGACAAAGCGAAGAGGTCTTAAGACTCTCTGGTAAGTTTGTTATCAAGAAGGGTGTTGAGGGACAAGATAGCGATCTCTATTTTAGAATTAAAGATAAGAGGGGAAAGAGTTACGCCTATCCTGTAAGAGTGTTGAATTCAAAGCTTAGAGACTCTATACGTAAGAATACAAAGAAGACCTATACTATTGAAGCCGTTGCTAAGCAGAAGAATATTAAAATTAATGAAGTAAGTAAGTTCGTGCACTTTTTAGATATCCAATCTGCCAGCACTTTTGAACTTAGCAGTCTTGGAGTTCCTCCGCAGGATAATGTTGAAAGAGAACCAGATATTCCTTACTACGATAGAGAGAACCCTTCTAAGTCTAAAGGCGGATATAGAGTTTCAGATAAGGCCGCTAACTCTATTATCTTTGCCGCTGGAGCTGCTCTATTGGGCGCAATCATTGCTCAATAGAATATAAAGGTGTGTAACTTTTTTAGACTCTAGAATCTATACTAGAGATCATTTCAAATCTGCGTTATAAAGCCGCATTCAAGAAATTAGTAAGTTGGTGGGATGGCCATGCTCCTTTATAAGGAGCGGGTTCTATAGTTGTGTTGGTTTCCTATTTGTGTTGTGTAATAGAGGGCCATCTTCATTGACTTTTAAATATATAGGCCCCCAGTTCTTGGGGGCCATTTTTTTCTTATGAATAATCAGTACTTTATCTTTGATTGAAATATAATTTCTTTAGGAAAACCTACAACCTTCCTTTTTTTTGGATTAAAGTATAGGGGTAACTATTAAACAGAGGTTTTCTTGAAGAACTATCAACAGCGCTTGATGATTGTACCACTCCTCATCTGTATTTTCTTGAGTTCAGTGGCGATCTTTCAATATATTAAAATAGATAATATTAGGCAGGAGTGGAGTCAGTACTTGAATACAGTCGACTCAAAGGGACTACTGTACGGAGAGTTAAAAGATACTTTAGGCTTTGGTGGAGCTCACCACGCGTTTAAGAATTACATCTTAAGAGGGGATGAGAGGTACTCGAAAGTTGCAAGCGACTCTTTGGAAAAAGCGCTTAATATTTTAAAGGAGCTTGAGAAAAATCCAACAATAACTCCAGAAGAGTTCATTCATATTCAAAATATTTATTCAACAGTTCAAAAATATAAAGACAATATAAGTGTTGCTAGAAAGTTAAGGGATCAAGGATATTCGATTAGAAGAATTGATGAAAATGTAAAAGTGGACGACGACCCGGCGATTGAAGCTTTTGAGTGGTTAAAGAATAATCAGGCTACTTTAAAGGTAGAAGCAACGAATAGAATTAATGGAGCCGAAAATGATGCGAAAGTCGCACTATTAACTGGCCTACTCTTTTCAACTATATTCATTTTTGCGCTGACTTACTATACAAGTGTTAAATTAGTAGAGGCGAAAATTAAGGCCGAGAGTGTTGCAAATTTAAAGAGTAACTTCCTGGCGAATATGAGTCATGAGATTAGAACTCCTCTAAATGGAATTATTGGCTTTACAGGAATTCTTTCAGATTTAAAACTCTCTACAGAAGCAAAGGAACAGGTTCGCTATATTAAAGAGTGTGGAGAGAGTCTAGCTGCAATTATAAATGATATTCTAGACTTTTCTAAAATTAGCGCCGGAAAACTTAGTATCGTAAAATCAAATTTCAATATTAGAAATTGCGTACTTTCAACTATCCATATATTTGATCATATAACAACCTCTAGAGGAATCGATCTAAAAATAGATATCGAAAGTGATATCCCTGATATCCTATCTGGTGACTCATTAAGATTAAAACAAGTTTTAACAAACCTTATTGGAAATGCAGTTAAGTTTACAGAAAAGGGCTCAATTGAAGTTAAAGTAAAGGTCGTTCAAAAGTCAGATAGTTATTTCAAATTACAATTTAAAGTCAAAGATACTGGGATTGGTATTAGACAAGAGGCACAGGCGAGACTTTTCTACTCCTTTGAGCAAGCTGATGTTTCAACCTCTAGAAAGTATGGTGGAACTGGTCTTGGGTTAAGTATTTCTAAGAAACTTGTAGAGGCCATGGGTGGAGAGATAAGTGTCTCCAGTGAAGAGGGTGTCGGTTCTGAGTTTTCATTCACTGTCATGACGTATACTTCTGAAGAAGAAGTCCCTACTGAAAGTAAGAAAGTTGAGAAAAATTCTAAAGGTAGTTATGGTGATTTTAAAATCTTAGTTGCTGAAGATAATAAGGTAAATCAATTACTGGTGAAGAAGTTACTGCAGAAGCTGGGCTACACTAATTTTAAAATTGTCGACAATGGAAAACTCGCCATTGAAGCTCTTAATGAAGAAGACTTCCACCTTATTCTTATGGATATTCAAATGCCTGTCATGGACGGGTATGAGGCTGCAAGGACAATTATTAAATACTGGAAAGATGAGAAAAGACCTTTTATCTATGCACTATCTGCCAATGTGATGGAAGAGGATAAGCAAAAGGCTAGAGAGATTGGATTTGATGGCTATATCCAAAAACCTATCGATGTAGATGAATTTTCTCAAGTCTTAGAACGTCATCAAGATGTAAAGGCCTAGGTTTAAAGTTGCTTTGGTTTGTTTATATTTTAGAGACGACAAGTGGTAAATTCTATACCGGAATTACAACTGATGTTGAGAGAAGATTTAATGAACACGCTAGTGGAAAGAAGGGCGCAAAATTCTTTAGATCTAATAGACCTAAACGAGTTGTTCATATAGAAGAATATGAGAATCGCTCACTTGCTTCAAAAAGAGAGTGGGAGATAAAACAATTATCTAGAAAAGAGAAAGAGCACTTGGTTTATTCGTCGATGGGACCATCATAGATCTCAAGCTCATCTTCTTCACTCTGAGTCCATGGATTTTGCAATTCTGATGGAACTTCAGGGTCGACTTTCTTACTAAATTCGTAGGGACAGTGAAGGCAACCACTTTGGCAGCAGTGGCCTCTTTCAGTATGGTATTTCTCAGTAAAAACCATAAGGCCTTTATCATTGAAATAATAGTCGACATTTTCGATCAGTTTCTTGGTCATAGAGTACATAATATCTTGCTAGAGAATCAGAGTAAAGAAACAAAAAAGCCTCCGATTCCGGAGGCTAAAACGCGTGTGTATAGAATTAATCTATCTCTAAGAGTGAAGTGCTGACATCCATTAATTCAGGAAATCACTCTCATAAAGTTTGAGAGTTCTATCATTAGCGATTTTTGTAGGCAAGAAAAAAAGTTTAGAATATCCTATAGCTTAATAAGAAAATTCTGCCAAAGATTACTTATTTAGAAAGATTTTATAAAATCAATATATTACATAAATTTTAAACTCGAGGATCTCATGGAACATGTATGGTTTAAGCATTATCAAGAAGGTGTAGCGCACACAATTGACACGTCGGTCTACAACTCAATACCTGAAATCTTAGAAGAGTCCTTCACTAAGTATCCTAATAATGCTGCTTTTCATTGCATGGGCAAAACGTTGACTTACTCAGAGATAGATCTTCTAAGTAGAAAATTTGCATCTTACTTACAAAATGATTTGAATCTATCTAAGGGCGATAGAGTGGCGATCATGATGCCTAATATTTTACAATACCCAATTGCTCTCTTTGGAATTCTTAGGGCCGCAATGGTTGCCGTTAATGTTAACCCTTTATATACCGCGAGAGAATTAGAGCATCAGCTCAATGACTCTGGTGCAAAGACAATTATTATCTTTGAAAACTCAGCTCACGTGCTCGAAGAAGTTATCGCCAATACAGGTGTTGAGAATGTTCTCACTACAAAAATTGGAGATATGCTAGGTTTTCCAAAATCGATGATTGTTAATTTCGTCATTAAGAATGTTAAAAAGATGGTTCCTGCATGGAATATCTCTGGGACAAAAGATTTTCTATCATGTGTTGATAAAGGTGATGAAACTAAGTTCATAAGACCTGATATAAAAAGAGAAGATACAGCTTTCCTTCAATATACAGGGGGAACTACTGGTGTTTCAAAAGGTGCAGAGCTTATTCATAATAATATCATTGCAAATCTTCTCCAGGCGAAAGCATGGATCTCTCCAGTTATTGAGGATGGTAAAGAGATTATTATCACACCACTTCCTCTCTATCACATCTTTAGTTTAACAGCGAATTGCTTCACGTTCTCTACAGTTGGTGCACTCAACGTTTTAATTACAAACCCAAGAGATATGAAAGGCTTTGTTAAAGAATTAAATAAGTGGAACTTTACTGCAATAACTGGTGTGAATACTCTATTCAATGGACTTCTTAATACTCCAGAATTTTCAGATGTAAACTTCTCTTCATTAAAGCTAACACTTGGTGGAGGGATGGCCGTACAGAAAGCAGTGGCCGAAAGATGGAAGAAAATAACTGGAGCTCCTTTGATCGAAGCATATGGTTTAACGGAAACATCTCCAGCTGCTTGTATCAATCCACTTGATCTTAAGAATTATAACGGTGCAATTGGTTTACCTGTTTCTTCAACGGAAGTTGTGGTCAAAGACGATGATGGAAAGACTCTTGGAGTAGGAGAGGTTGGAGAAATTTGTATCAAGGGACCTCAAGTGATGAAGGGGTACTGGAATAGACCAGAAGAAACAAAGAAAGTTATGACAGATGATGGTTACTTTAAGTCGGGTGATATTGGAGTCATGGATGAAGAAGGATTCTTTAAAATTGTTGATAGAAAGAAAGATATGATTCTAGTATCGGGATTCAATGTTTATCCAAATGAAGTTGAAGATGTTGTTTGTTCGAATGAGAAAGTTTTTGAATGTGCAGCTGTTGGTTCTCCAGATGAAAAGTCAGGAGAAGTGGTGAAGTTATTTGTTGTGAAGAAAGATGAATCACTTACTGTTGAAGAGCTAAAAGCATTTTGTAAGGAAAACCTAACGGGATATAAAGTTCCAAAAATTTACGAATTTAGAGATGAATTACCAAAGTCAAATGTCGGTAAAATTCTCAGAAAAGACCTTAGAGACTCGTAGAAATATATCCAGGGTGCCAGGGCTAAAGTCGACTGGCACCTTTCTAAAGCGTTAAAATCCTAACATGTCTAAAGTTTAGACAACTATATAAAAATTAACATATTAGAATTATTAAGGAAGTTGGGCATGTGATTGGCCCCTCAATTGCAATATATATTGCATATAGAACTTGAGGGGACTTATATGAAGAGATTTATCTCTGCGCTTTTAATTTACTTAATATCATTTCAATTGGCCTTTGCTGAGACGATTCTACGTGTTCCAGCTCAGGCGTCTTTTGATCATAAGTACTCAACAGAAGAGTTATTCAAAGAAATTGAGAGCTTTAAAACTTCTATCAAAGGAAAGGACCTTAAGGCCGAGTGTAATACAGATGCAGTGGATGCTTTAGAATCAGCCGTATCTGAAGAGGCCAGTGAAGAAGAAGAGTCATATGATGATTTATTTGGTTTTGAGGAAGATGAAATCGTTGCCTACGATGAAGCAACTTTAAGCAATTGGGAGAAGATTGTTAAAGGTATCAATGAGGCTTCATGTGGTCAGTACTTATATACATTTGATCAGAATCTTTCAAAAGAAGAAGCTCAAAAATGTGTTCCAAAGAGAGTTAAGGGACATATAGAAAAATTTGCTGAAAAAGTAATGAAGCTTGAAGAAGAAGAGAGAGAGTCAGAGATTCCTTCGTTAAATGCAAATGATGAATTATTAACAAGTTTAAATAAGAAAGCAAAAATCTTAAAAGATGAGTTAAAGAAATACCTCTATGACGATGAAGTAGAAGAAGAAGTAAGAAGAGACTTACTTGTAAAGTACCTTGGTGGTGTTCTTCTGCCAATGAGAGATCTCGTTGTATCTAAAAGATCTTATGTCGACAGAGAGTACGATGGTAAGTTTTTCTATGAATCACTTCTTCCTGAGTTTCCAACGGACTTAATTGATGAAGATCAAATTGATCAAAGAAAATTAATCACACTAGGACCTGATGAGCAGACAGATCCATATCACTTAAATGTATTAGATGAATCATGGGGAAAATCTAGACTTGTTTTTAATGAAAACGAAATCCTTTCTAGAGATGTTCTAACTCTGGTAAAGACGCCAACAAAGAGAAATTATGTAAGAGCGCTAAAGTGGTTTACTCTTCATATGATGATGTCTCAGATCTATGTTTATCAAGCAATGATTGGAGATAATGAAGCGATCGATGTACCAAGATCTTGTCAGTCTCACTTTAATGGAAGTATGCCAGAGAAGTTTAACTTTCAATTTGTAGAAGGTCAGGGAGACACGTATCTACAAAATATTATGTCAGGGCATGGACTTACTTTTAGCTTAAATAACTATCAGTATTTAGAGTACTTCATGGATAATGCGGATAAAGATCCTACGAAGATGGGTTATTCTGGGTTACTACCATTTGAAGAATATAAGAGTGCTCTAAGAAACGATAGAGATGGAAGTCACTTTACAAAGGCTGACATCGATGATGTTTCACATTATCCAACTATTGTTCAAATGAAGTTACAAGAGGCGATGTCTGTATTTAAAGGAAAGACAAGAGCAAATTACAATAGAAGAACTAAGAAGCACACGGCTGCAAGAACTTACACTTACAATATTGGAGTAGAGTTCCAGAAATTCTTTGAAAAGCCTGCCGCAGGTAAAATGTATGAAACTAAATTAAGTGATGGAACTTTAGCGACAATTAATACTCAAAGACAGAATCTTTCTTTATTTTTAACAGAGTTAATGCAAAGAAAGGGAGCAACTCACTATACAGAAATTCTCTCAGAGAAGCTGATTAATAAATTAAAGAAGAATAAGACAAGAATAAAGTTTCCATCTCTCTACGGTGCTGCTATATGGAGAAATTGGGCCCTTAAAAATATTGCTCTCTACTTAGAATCAAAGAGAGATGTAAAGAAGTCTGATGCAGCTTATAGAGATGCTCAAATTGCATGTCAATATGTTGGTAAGGGAAGTGAGATCTGTAAGGACGGAAGAGGGAAGCACTTAATCTCTCAAATGGCAGACTACTTGAAAGAATTTACTACAAGTTCTGACTTTGTACCTCTTAGAAGACTTGAAGAAATGAAATTAGAAAAGAATTATCCTGTATTTGGATATATCTGGAATATGAATACTAATAGAGGAAACTCTGAGTTCTCATTTAGCAATATGAGCGAATTAGATTTCTTAACTGGTCAAATGCAAGCACTTAATCCATGGGCTTCTGTTCGTTTAAGTTACTTAGTCGCAATGGATGAGCTTGAGCATGTAGAAGCTGGAATAACTCCTAAATATATCCAAACAAGAAGAGGGAGTAGAGTTTCTAGTGAGACAAGAGTTCAGAGACAGAATATTAAATTACATATTGAGATGCTTGAAAAGGCAGCGAAGAAAATTAATATTGATGAAGTACTCGTACCAAGCTATGCCAATAAAATCCTTTCTGATGATGAAAAAGATTACTTCTGGAAAGATATAGCTGAGAGAGTAAATGAAGAGAACTCAAATATCTTTCAAACAGAACTTAAAGGAAAGAGTTACTACTCAAGATTAGAGGATCTTTCTTACCAAACTTTATTAACAAGACAGAATGTTGAAGAGTACGAAGCTAAGTATAATAATACAATCTCAGGTGAAGCATGGGATGAAATCGATGACCTATTAGAGAGCGATGAAGGACAAATTGGACAATTCTTTCTTGATCTCTATAAGAGAAAGGGAAATGTTGATCAGCAAATTGCTTTATTTGAAGAGTTCTCAGAGGAAAATGGAATTGATAATAAATTCTCTGCAAAGATGAACTTTCTATCTCTTGATAATGGAATTAAATCACCAATCTTTAAAGATCTTATTAAAGAAGCTGCAATGGTGAGAAAGCTTAAGGTTTTAAGTAACCTCAATGAATTCTGTAATATGGAGCCTAATACGCACGAAGATATGAAGACATTATTCTATGCAACTTCTAAGGCGCAAAACCAATTGAATCAATTAGCAGGGCTTCCAGGAGTTCCTGAGAATGTATTAGATAAGATTAACTCTATGTCAGATGAAGAATGGACTGATATGTGGTTAGGTCTTGGTGCTGGTTTCCTTGGTGTGGCAGCAATTATTATCGGTGCTGCTTGTACTGGTGTAACAGGTGGACTATGTGCACCTTTGGGAATTGCAATGATAGCTGCAGGTACTTCAGCTTTAACGATGCAGTTGACTCTTGTCTATAGAGAAGTTGATAGAAAAATGGAAGCGGATGAGAACGAGGAAAAAGTAAAGAGAATGGAAGAAATGGGATTTGCAACATCTGGAAGTTCTGATGAAGTATCAAGATCATGGGGATGGGCAATTTTTGAAGCTGTTTCACTTATTCCTATGGTAGGTGTCGTTGGAAGATCTGTTAAAGTTGGATCTAAGATGACATATATCTCTGCGAAGACAATGCTTAGAAATACAGGAAAAATCGGGTTTAAGAAAGCTTGGAATATGGCAGGTGTTGCAGGTAAAACTGCGGCCACTGAAGCTGATGTGAGCTTTGCAAGATATGTTCTAGGGTTTAGATCTCTACAAGACGATTTAGCAAAGGCCCTAGGAAAGAACTCTGATGAAGCTTCTCAGGCAGTAGAGAGTATTTCAAGAGAATTAGTGAGAAGTGGAGCATCTGAAGAATTAGTAAAGAATGCTATGAGTGAAATGGATAATGTTAAGCATCTCTATAAGACTGGGAGAGTGACAATGGCCCAGATGACTCAGAAGCTTGGAAAGATTCTTGCTCCATTTAAGAAGCATGCAAAAATGGGTGCTGATGATATTTTTGAATATACTAGTAATGTCATTGTTAGAGAAACTCCAGAGATGATCAATAAGAAAACCGCACAAGTTGTTGCTGATTACTTTGGACACAACCCAAAAGCGTTACAGAGATTATTAAAGTCATACTCAACAAAGTGGTTTAGTTCTCACGATAAGCTCGTTCACGCTAGAGCAGTTATGAGAAAGGCCAATAAGGGTGAATATCTTTGGGGAACAAATTGGATTAGAAAATTTAGATTCGAGCAATTGGCAAAGAATGGAACTAAAATCAATAGAATGATCGATGGTCTTGAAGCCGTATCGAAGAATGGAGATGATCTATCTGAGTACCTTTTAAAGAATATGGAAGATCTCTCTGATATCTTTGTAAAAATACCTGTAAGAAAGAGAGAGATCCCTTACATGGTTCTTCTTGAGGGTGGACCACATACTGGTGGTGTATTAAAGAATACTTCTTCTGCTTTCGTAAATAGAGTTTCAGGAGCAGTTTATGATCTAGCAGATGGTCTAATTATGAAGAAGTTCTTAAATGCTAGAGTTAGGCTTGTTTATGAATCAACTAAGGCGACAGCAAGAGAGACGTTTGGGCTTTCTAAATATGTGGCTGCAGAGACAACATTCGAAGCTCTGAAGGCATTTGATAAGACAGTAGATGAAGCTATCAGTACAGCATCAAGCTCAAAGTCTAAGAGGATCGCAGCAGAAATGGAGAAGTTTCAAGATTCAATCTCAAAGAGAGTTCATCAATTTGCATCTCAGAAAGTTTCATCTGAAAACGTTGGGAGTTTCGTTTCTAAATTAGGAGCGAAGAAACAAGCTGCATTTAGAGAGTTTGTAGAGATGTCTCCTGAGTCGATTAAGAGGTTACTCTTTAAAGCAGAGGGCGCAGAGCAAGAGGCACTTGCACAGGTGATTTGGTCATCTGTATCTGTTGATGACATCTTTGGTATGAGAGAGCTTGGAGATATGGCATATAAAGTAGTAAGAGAGTTAGCTGAGTACAATACGGCAGGAGAATTTGATAAGTTCGTAAATGCACTAAAGATATTAGTTATTAGTAGAGATCCAGGTGTTGTAGACTTTATGTAAAAAAAAAGAAGCTCAATTGAGCTTCTTTTATATTTTTATTTGAAGAAACAATTCTTCTTTTTTAGAAATTCGAGCTGATCGTTCATATATTGATCATCCCCAGCTCTCTTCTTTAGAGCAGCGTAGAAGGCATCTTGCTTATTGGTCTGTCCATCAGCACTTTCAGTTGCTTCTTTAATAATTTTTGTCCACCCTTCAACTGTTTCATCATCCATATCTTCACTGAATAATTTCCAAAATGTATGAGGGTTTCTAGAGTCAACCAAGTTAGTTACTCCATTTTGATCTGTACTAAATTCTCTAACGGCCTCAATAAGTGCTTTTTGTTTCTTATTTCCAGCTTCAGCAAGTCCAAGGAAAAGTCCTAGAGATTTCTCTTCTTCTGGTCTTAGCATTTTTGGGCTAACTCTAGAGAGATCACCAAAGTTGAACTTTGCCATCTTAGTATTAATATAGTTTGTTAATTGTCTTGGTTGTTTTGGAAGAGTTTGGTCTAAAACTTTTCTAGCGGCAGTATTGTTAATTTCTTCAAGTGTGAATTTAAATCCATTCTTACTTAAAACATCACTTACACACTGTGCACATGCAAGCATTGCTGAGCCTGTACTACCATGTCTATTAGCAAGGAAAATAAGACTATTGATCGCAGTAACGACATCTCTCTTTCTAATTTTATCTTCTGGTTTATCCAGTAGAGCAAGTAGAGAGTTTTTAATCTTAATATCTTGAGGCGAACCACCAAGTCCGTTTAGAATTTCTTTCAACTGAGCTTTAGTAGGTTTTGCACCCGAGAGACTGAGAGCTTGTAGTGAATTTGCTACATATCTCTTCACTCTTGGAATTGCTATAGCATCGACACCATTCTTTGTTAGTATTTCAGCAACACCTGAGTCAAAGAGAAGGAAATCTATTAGCTTTCCACCTGCAGCATTAGCAGAAGAAATGGTAAGAATTAAAAATAAAATTGATAACTTCTTTAGGAACATACCCTTTGACCTCGTAAAATTTTTCTTGTTATTCTAAAACATTCTGCATTCTTATCGGCTTAAGTCAGATATTTCTTTAATAAAAAGCCATTCTCTAAGTTGTTAAAAATAAACAGTTATTGCTTAAGGAATACCTTGAAATACCGTAAAGAGAGTTGAGGGAATCTTAATGTATATCTTAATACGAGCTTTAATTTTAGTGATTGCTTTTAGCACTCTAGGTGGAGAGCAAGTAGAGCTATATTCGAGCCGTGCACTGTCCTCAAATCTGTCATTAATCTATGAACCCTCTGAGCGAAAGATCATTTTTAAGTATAAGAAAGGCTTCTTTGATGATGAGAAGAGTTTGTCTTTTGATATTCAAGATACGAGCTCTATAGATATGGCCTCGGCTGTCATAGAGGAGAAGATTAGAGAAGAGGTTCTTGAAGGGGTTAAGTTTGAAGAGTTGCTAGCAGCACTTGACCGAGTTAAGGTAATGAACGGAACTCAATGTAATATCGTTCTATTTGAAAAAGTAACTCCAACATCGGCGGATGAGCTAGGCCCACTTGTTGAGGGAATAGCAAATAAATTAAAAGATAGTGAAGAGGCTACTCAGAAAACTATTATTCATACTTTTGAAATAGAAGGTATAGGAGAGGTATCTCTAAGAGCACATCTAAATGAGAATCTAGAAGTTAATGGATTTTCTCTTTTTTCTGATAAGGTCGATATTAGTGATCTTAAAATAAAGAAAGAGAATGATTTCTTTCAAGTTCATAAATCTGGAACTCAATTACTATCCCTGCGCTTATTAGATAATAGAAAGAAGCTCGTTCTCTATAGACCGAATGCCTCCAACCCTCTATTGTCACAAAATACAATCTTAGAGTTAGAAGTTAATAAACGCGGTCTAAGCTCTAAAGTTATCTTTGATTCATCTTCCAGTGTGGTTGAACAAAAGAGAAGGTTAGAGCTCTCTTTTGATAGTGTAGAGCATAAGAAGGTTCTTAGAGTAGATAAAGGAGAGGACTACTTTAAGTCTCTTGAACAAGATGAATTAAGTTTCTTAAATAGTCTTCGTGACGAAGATTTTGAGAAGGTTCAGAATGAATTTGGAAAATGTATCTTTAATTACTTTTCAAAGGGAAGCTTTGAAAATGTAGATTCTCCTGAGTTAAGAAGAGGTTGCCGTATAATATCTGAACTTAATTCTCTCTTGGATTTCAATATCGATATGAATGTCTCTTTGGCTAAAGAAGGGCAATATACAGAGAGAAATCTAAAGAATAACTTCTATCAGTGCCTACACAATAATGGCTTCTTCGAAGATTCATCTGAAGTAAAGGTTGCTCTTATTCCAATGAGTATTGCAGAAGAAGATATTAAAATATGCCTTGAGAAATTAAATAAAAGTGTAGAGCTAAGTGAAATAGAAAATGGTATTAATAATGATTCAAGGTTGCAGGGGATCTTTTTAACAGAGTCTAATAGTAAGTTCTTTAAAGAAAAATCTTTTGAAGAATTTTCTAAGTGTAGAGAGAGTTTAAGCTTTCAAGAATGTAGAAATCATTTAAATAAAAGCAAGATTCGTTTTGCATTTGATACATTTCTAAAAGATAGAAGTGAGCGTAAATTACTTTCTAAGACGATGGAGCAAACCTTATCTGATAGCTTCAAGAAGTGTGACCAAGATCAATTTTGTATGATATCCGTACTGAAGAAGTTAAGTCATTCAGAAGGATCTAGTAAGCTTCAATATGCTCTGAATTCAATACTACCTGGTGAAAACTTTTCCTTTAATGCTAGGGATGAGAGGAACTTTAAAAGACGTTTTGATAGATGCCTAGAAGAGAAATTCTTCTTAGGTGCAAATGAAAATGAGTTCTTAGAATCTATCGAATCTTTTTCTAGAGTTGAACTTGAGTGTGAGTTTGTCACTCTTAAAAGCCTTATTCCTGAGATCTTTACAAACTCGATTGTTCAAGAGGATTCTTATATCAACTTGGAGGAAGAGCAGAGAGAACATTTTAAAACTGTTCTTAAGCGGTACTTGAAATCTACTGTGGGGGATTTAAAAGATGTCTCTGGACTCCGTAAATTTAATGATGAAATTAAAGAAGACTCACGAATTATCTATTCTGAATTCTATGTTTTGCAGAGACTGACTGATTCAAACTTAGATAGAAGTAAGAGAAAAGAGATCGAAGAAAAAGTTCATTCTATGTTACTTGGTGATAGAAAGATGAGCCTCTCCTCTAAAGTGAAGTATACGGTCAGAATTCAAGCGAGTAAGGGACGAGAAATTAGTGGCCATACTTTAACTAATCAAGTCTTAAAAGAAGCGGAATTATTAGTTTATAAAGAAGAGAATCAAGTTTCTGAAGATGCATTTATAGATTGTTTTTCAAATTATTCTCCAACATGGACAGATATATCTTTCAATGACTATTTAATTAATTGTAAGGAAAAGAAAAAGCGAGAAGATTTCTTCTTAAGTTCTAAAGATAAGTTAGAGCACTTAGTTTCGAAGGACTTTGATCTACTTTCAGTAGAGGCCAATAATATTCTCTCGCCTCTACATTACTTTGAGTCGTGCATCGAAAAATTGCCGAGTTTTAACTCTAAGTCTGTCAACACTCTCGCTGAAATGAATGGTTGCTATGAGATGGCCCAGTTTGAGATTGAAAAAAATATTTCAGATATGTTGATAGCGACAAATAAGCCTATTTTAAAAGATCAGGGGAAGGCTGCTCTAAACGTTAATGAAATTTGTTATGAGAATACATTTTTATTCTTAGCAGGTTTAGTTAAGAAGTCCACTGTAGTAACTCCTGAGCAAAGAGAATTATTTTTACAATCAATAAGCCCTAGAGGGGACATTGATCTTATTAAGATATTTAAAGCAAGAGAATCAAATACGAATAGCAGAGGGCTATTAGAGAGTTATACTCACGGAGACTCTAAGACAAAGAGCGCTATTGAGAACTTACTCATTATTTTAGGTGATAATGAAATAGTTCCAGAGGGATGGTTGGAAGACCATTTGAGTACTTGTAAGTCAAATGTGGATAATGAATTATTCAATTCATTTAGAACCTTTATTCAAGATAAGATTCACTTAGATTCTAAGCTTGGTAGAGATTCCTTTAATAATGCAAATCATAGAAGATTAATAACACATGTCTTTAACAACGATCTTCTAAATGAGCTTTTAATTTTAACAAGAAAAAAGTCTTTCGGATCTGATATTGGTGAAACTGATATAGCTAATACTGAAGTTACTGGCGAGCTTGGTACGGCTGCGCTTGGTAATCTTATATCCGTGCTTGGGGAGTTTCTTAAAGAGGGATTGATATTTGATCCTGAATCAATGGAAACAGAGCTAATTACTTTTAGATCTGAACTTGTGCGTGCCCTAAGGTGGCTCAATAAGCAAAATGGAGAGGTAAAACTCTCTGAGTTAAAGAACTTCTTTGAGTCAACGAGGCTCGCAGATATTTTAGCCTATGCCGTAGTCTCTAAGAATGTGAGAAATATCTTCGATGACTATATTAAAAAAGAGCAAAGAAGACAGGAGCAAATCCTTCTTAGACAATTTAAAAAGAGCCGCACTAGCGACTTTAGTTCTTCGGAAAGAGTGAAGTGGCAGCGTATGACCTCTCGCTTTGACCAACTTCGAATAGAGTCTAGAAAGATGACATCTTCTTATGATTTTAAGAGATTATTTCGCGATGGAAGTGAAGAGTCTCGAAAGAAACTTGATAGAATTAAAAAGAATTACCTACTACCTCTTATCGCGAGTGGAAGGGTTTCAAATGAAGCCGAGCGAGAAACTTTGAAAATGGTTAGTGAGTTAGTTGTTAAAGATGATGCTAATGGTGGATTTGCTGAACGATTTGCTGCTACAGCGGCAAAGGAATTCTTACAAAATGATAATGACTCTCACTGGGGAATCACTAAGTTCTTCTTCTATGACGATCACGATTTTGATTGGACGACCTTAAGAAATACTCCTTCAGGATCGAAAGCAATAAATTACTATACTAAGTCCATACTAATGCCTGAGGTTACAGGCCAAAAGCTATCTGAATACACTAAGAATTCTAGGATGCGATATTTCAATAGGTTATTAGATAAGGCCCAGTCTGAGAATGATGACTAAATACAAAGAGTTTAAAATACTAATGTATTCCTGACATGGTTTCATGTAATTTCAGTCCCTTATGCCGATTATATTTTTGCTAAAAAGATAGCTCTAAGGTATCTTTGTGTTCCTTGGTTTTAAGGAGTGTTTATGGCCAAGTTACACTACACACTATGGATATTTATTGCGCTCACTCTCTTAGGAAATAGTTTTGCAAAAACTGTTGAAGAAGATAGAGAGGCCATCGCTGAATTTCTTCAGGAATGTAGAAATAATAAGCTCTACCTCATCAAAGATGAATTTGATGTTGACTGTGGTGAACTATATCAACACTACAACTCTAATTCTGATAAGCAATACTCACAATCACAAGCTCGAAGAAATGGACAGGTCCGAATTGCTGGATTCAACCTTTGGCATCCAGGTTCTCAGAACTCAGGATATAAAGACTATAAATTAATCGCTCAAATTATTGATAAGTCAGATGTCGTTGGAGCACTTGAGCTTCTACCTTTAGTAAGTTTAGATGCTAAGAATAATAGTGAAGTTGTCTCTATTTTAGCTGAAGGCCCGGCGCAATTAAGATCACTGAAAAGGGAGCTTAATGCTGCTAACAGAAGTGGAGACTTAGATGAAGTTCAAGAGCTTAAGGCCAAAATTACAATTATCTCAGATACTTTAAAGAAAGCGCCGTCACTATACCGAGAACCTGGGTACTTGAAAGTATTAAGTGAACTCAGAAAATTAGACTCCTCTTGGTCACTAATTCTGAGCCCGAGAGGTGACTCTGCTAAACCTACACACGTAAAAGAGTTGACGGGATTCTTTTATAGAGGTCGTAGTGTAAAGCCGATTACTAATGAACATTGCCAAGAAACTTACTCTAGAACTTCAGGTAAGAAATATGCCTGTTTTCCTAATTTAAGAAAATCATTTATGGGTAGAGAAACTTCTCACGTATTTTCAAGAAGACCTCTACTTGGAAGTTTTAAGAGTGGAAGCTTTGATTTTTCTCTTTTGGCCTCTCATGTTGTTTTTACTTCTCCTCATCCTGTTGAGGATAAAGAAGATATGGAAAATATCTTAAGGCCTTCGTTTGGAGTCTCTGACTACAAAGACTTAGGTGTGGGACTGGACTCAACAAATTATGCTCGTTTTGCTGAGGCAAAAATAATTATGGAGTTCATGCAGAAGTTAAAACGTAAGTACAAAGAAAAAGATATTATTTACGTTGGTGATATGAACCTTACTGCTGATAATCCTTTTTGGAGTAATTTACTTAAAGAAACTGGTGAACACGAACTACTAATTGAAGTTGAAACAAGTTTAAGTCTAGCAAAAGTAAATTATAGAGGCGTACCTACTAATGCTATGGCAAGTAACTATGACCACTTCATTGTTCCAAAGAATAGTTTAAGCAATTGTAAGAAAGAAAATGATGATTATGATACAAGCCGTTTGGAATATTTAAGTGGTGATGTCTATAGGTATATTAGTGATAATTACATCGTAAGATCGAAGAGAATAAAGAATAGTACTCAGGTTTATCCTGAAGATATTTTAGAAGAGAGCCTAACTGAATCATATGATTACTCACTGACGAAGACGGGTGAGCGTCATATGAAGAAGATGATCTCTTCTCTAGAGAGTCAGCTAAAGAAGGTTTACACCATTAAAAGAGGTGAAATCGTAAAGGATGACTCTAGGATTAATCAACGTTTAAGTTACTTTAGAGATAGAGTATTCTTGTCTCAATTAAGCAATAATACTTTTTATCGTGTGTATAAAGAGGTTATTTCAGATCACTATCCAATCTTTTTAAATTGCTCAAATAGGTAAGAATGAAAATTCTATTTAAGTCTTTTATTATTTCTCTCTTTTGTTGGAATCTACAAGCTATGTGTGAGTATCCGCACAACCCACCTGCTATTTGCGTGGAGGGAGAGGTTCTCTCTCAAAAGAAAACTAAGAATGATAAATTTCCTTGTGAATTGAGAGTTCAATTAACAAAGGCCTATAGACCTAAGAATACTTATATATTCAATGATAAGCTTGAAAGAGTAGATTTTAAAGATGCTAAGAAGCTTCATAACTCAGTTGTAAGCGTATACAGTAAGAGCTCATGCCACTTGAAAAAGATTAGAGCACTGATGGAATATAATTGTAATGACCGAGAAGCATCTTTTCCAGATATGGCCTTATTGGATACTGGAAATCTTAGTCAGAAGATTCGAGATCCTTGGACGGAGAAGAAGCCTCTTGTGGATTGTGGGCCACTTCTTTCCAAGTAGGAACATTCTTATAATCAATTTTTATCGTATCTAATAATTCAGTTAATTCACTTGGAAGAGGGGATTCAATATCTACCTTTAAAAAGTCTAGATTTAATTTGAGTCTATATGAGTGTAGAAAGATTCTATTGAAGTCGTGCTCACTTCTATAGTAACGATTAATATTTCCCTTTCCATGTTTCGTGTCGCCAATAAGGTGGTGACGAGATCTAGAGAAGTGTCTTCTTATTTGGTGAGTTCTACCTGTCTCGATCGTAATTTGCATTAAAGTAGCGCGTTCACTCGACTGTAGAGGGCGGTACTTAGTTAGTGCATCTTGCTTAATTTTCTTGTCGTTAGTTAATTGAAAATCAAAGACACCTTCGTTTTCAATCTCTCCAAAAACGAGGGCCAAGTACTCTTTATGAACTTTCGTTTTGTCATGCCAGTGCTCTTGGATTCTTTTGACGATTTCGCCATTTAGGCCAAATAAAAGAACTCCCGAAACTGGACGATCCAATCGATGGATAGGATAGACCCTTTGACCAATTTGATCCCTTACTCTTCTCATTAAATTATCGCGCTCGTTAGTCTCTTTCCAGTAAGGGTGCACAAGCAGGCCAGATGGCTTTGTTACAATTACAACTTGCTCATCTTGGTAGAGAATTTCAATAGGTTCAGGTGGAGTTAGGTTTTCCTCATCAGTAATCATTAGAGAAACTTATCCTATGTTTAAGTTCTTGTGAAGTTAAATTGCAGTGCGCATCTTTAGAAGCTGTATATTGAAGAAATTGTAATTAACGAATGAATGCTTTTTATGTGATAATAGCTTCTTAAATACGGAGAAAATTAATGAGAGATTATATATCGATTTATATAAATGGGGAGCCTCGTCAAATTAAGGGCGACCATGCATTTATGACTTTATCTGATTATTTGAGATATGAGCGAGGGCTTGTAGGAACAAAAGTTGTTTGTGCCGAGGGAGATTGTGGAGCTTGTACAGTTCTCATTGGCAATGCTCGCTCTTTAAAGGATGGAGACTTCGAATATGTACCAGTGAATTCATGTATATCATTCATGCATATTCTCGATGGATGTCATATCGTGACTGTTGAGGGACTTAAGAATGGAGATGAGTTAAACGAAGTGCAAAAGTCCATGGTTGATAATCATGGAGCTCAGTGCGGTTTTTGTACTCCAGGTTTTGTGTGTGCTCTTAATGCTGGAGCTGAAGCTAGTGCGAGTTCTGGAAAGAAGTTTACAGAGAAGAAAGTTAAAAATGCTCTCACTGGAAACCTTTGTCGTTGCACTGGATATAAGTCAATTATTGAAGCTGGTCTTAATATAGATATGGCGAAGTTTGAGCCTTTAACATCGAAGTATGATTCAGCTGAAATACTAAAGAACTTAAGAAGTGATATTGCAAAAGCGACTAGGGTTAAGAGTGAGACGAATGAAGTCTACCTGCCTACAAAGTTATCTGATGCAATTGAGCATGTAAGAGGTGATGACTGTGTTTTAATCTCTGGTGCTAGTGATTTAGGTGTTCTCTATAATAAGAGAGGCTATGATCCAAGCTCTCTTTTAGGCCTTCATAATATAGAAGAAATGAATCAGATCATTAAAGGTGAGGGTGAGGTTTTCATTGGAGCAAGAGTAAATCTTCACAAGATAGAACAAGAGCTTCGTGATGAACTTTATGAGTTTACTCACATGATCCATATTTTTGCTTCACCTCAAATTAAAAATAGAGCAACTCTTGTTGGGAATATCGCAAACGCTTCTCCTATAGGTGATTCAATTCCATTTCTTATGGTGATGAATGCGAAAATTATCTTAATCGGAAGCCAAGGAGAGAGAGTTGTTAATATTAATGACTTTTATCAAGGCTACAAGAAGTTAGATATGAAGGACGACGAATTTATAAAAGGAGTTTCAATACCTCTTCTTGATGAGGGAGAAAAAGTTAAACTCTATAAAACTAGTAATAGAAAAGATATGGATATCTCAATTGTAACTTTTGCGAGTAAGTTTAAAGTTAATGAAGATAAGATAGAGGATATCCAAATTGCAGTCGGCGGTGTCGGTCCTGTTGTGATGAGAGTTGAGCAGACTGAGAATGAGCTTAAAGGTAAAACTTTTAATAAGAGTGCCTTTGAATCGGCAAGTATGATTTTGAAAAAAGAAGTCACACCAATTGATGATGTAAGAGGTACTGCAAATTTTAGAAGAATTCTAAGTAAGAATATGCTCTTGAAGTTTTACGCTGAAGAGAGTTTAAATATTTCTAGAGGGGGGAAGTAATGACTGTCGGTAAAAATATTCCTCACGATTCAGCAGTAACTCACGTCAGTGGAGAGTCTATCTTTATTGACGATAGGGCCTTTTTGAAGAATGAAGTTGTTTGTGGGCTAATGGGTGCTCCTATTGCACATGGGAGATTGAAGAATATAGATATCTCTAAGGCGCTTGAAGTGCCAGGTGTACTTGGAATATATACTCACAAAGATCTTGCAAGTAATAGATGGGGAGCCATTGTAAAAGAGCAACCTATTTTAGTAGATGATATAATTTCATATGAATCCGAGCCTGTATGTGTAATTGCTGCTGAAAACTATAAGGCAATTGAGAAGGCCAAGCAGCTTATCCAAATTGAAGTTGAAGAAATAGAGCCTATTCTTAGTTTACAAGAAGCAATAGATAGAGAGGATTTTCTTTCAGATGAAAAGAAAATTGCTCGAGGTAATGTAGAAGAATCTTTTTCAAATGCAGAACATACCTTAGAAGGTTTTTTTGAAAATGGTGGACAGGAACATTTCTATTTAGAAAGTCATGCCTGTGCGGCAATACCACTAGAGAATAATCAAATTGAAGTTCATTCATCTTCGCAGCACCCAAGTGAGACTCAGCACGTAGTGGCACAATCACTAGGTTTAAGCTACCACCAGGTTGTTTGTGTTGTTAAAAGAATGGGTGGAGGATTTGGAGGTAAAGAATCTCAGGCAGCTCCTTTTGCTTCTCTTGTTGGTCTCTGTGCGAAGAAATTAAAGAGACCAGCTCGACTTATTATCAGTAAAGACGATGATATGAAGATTACTGGTAAGAGACATCCATTTAAGAATTTTTGGAAAGTGGCCTTTGATAAAGAAGGTAAGATCCTAGGCTATAGAATTCGATTATTCTCTAATGGAGGAGCCTACACTGACTTATCAGAATCTATACTTGAGAGGGCCATGCTCCACAGTGATGGATGCTACTATATTCCAAATGTTGAAATCTTAGGCCGTGTTTGCAAAACGAATATACATTCAAATACTGCTTTTAGAGGATTTGGTGGACCACAGGGTAACGCTACTATTGAGAGTGTCATCGAAGAGATTGCTCACTTTCTAAAGAAAGATTCTCTGGAGATAAGAGAGAAAAATATTTATCAAGGGGATAAATTAACAACTCCTTATGGGCAGATTGTTGATAATAATACTCTTCCTGAATTAATGGAAAAGATAAAAGAGTCGTCGAATTATTTAAAAAGAAGAGAAGAGATTGAAGAGTTTAATAAGAACTCTGCGACTCACGTAAAAGGTTTAGCTCTAACTGGAACTAAATTTGGAATTGCTTTTACAGCTAGATTCTTAAATCAGGCCAATGCTCTTGTAAATCTACATCTAGATGGAACGGTGCAAGTTTCTACTGGAGCAACAGAGATGGGACAAGGGGTGAATACTAAGATTCAACAAATCGCCGCCAATGCTTTTGGCATAGATGCGAGTCTTGTTCAAGTTATGCCAACTTCAACAGAGAAGAATCACAATACTTCACCAACGGCTGCTTCTAGTGGATCGGACTTAAATGGAATGGCCACTCTGATTGCTTGTAATAAAATTAAGCAAAGACTGGCAAGTGTATTTAATACTCTTCAAAAAGGAGAGATTTCTCCTGCTGATGAAATAGAGATAAACTCTGTTGAGGAACTAGATCATATAGTATTTGAAAATTCTAAAGTCAGAGATACTAAAACATCGAAGGAGATAGACTTCAAAGAGTTGATCTCAACAGCTTACTTTAATAGAGTTTCAATGGGAGACTATGCGTTTTATAAAACTCCTGGTCTTGGCTTTGATAAGGCTAAGGGAAAAGGACAAGCGTTCAATTACTATACTAACGGACTTGCTGTAAGTGAGGTTCTTATTGATCGCTTTACTGGAGAGACAAAGGTTCTAAGGGCGGATGTATTAATGGACCTTGGACGCTCAATCAATCCTGGTATTGATATGGGACAAGTTTCGGGAGCATTTATTCAAGGAATGGGTTGGGTGACTAGTGAAAATCTTACTTATTCGGATAAAGGAGTTCTCCTCTCTCATTCGCCAACGACTTATAAAATTCCAAGTATTCAAGATACTCCAAGAGAATTTAATATTGATCTAATTGAAAATAATACAAATGATGTTTGTGTTCATCGCTCTAAAGCTGTGGGAGAACCTCCATTTCTTCTTGGCAATTCCGTGTGGAATGCTGTGAAGGATGCTCTCTACTTTGCAAATCCTTCGAATGCTTCAAAATTAAAACTCCCCGCCACTTGTGAGGAGATTGTGACGTTATTAGATGAGTAGAATAGTACATCGAATTGCATCTTTAGATTCTGAGAGCAAATGCTTTTGTGTGGCAACCTTAGTTAATACACTAGGGAGTGCTCCACAGGATCAAGGGGCAAAGATTATAGTTTTTCCCGATGGAAGTATTGAAGGCACTATTGGTGGAGGCAAACTAGAGAATTATACAATTCAAAAATCAATTGAGTTACTAGGGGAGTCAAACGTAGAGAGTTTTTTATTCTCTACTATAAACTTACAAAAAGATATAGGGATGACTTGTGGTGGTGTCGCCTCAATATTCTTTGAAGTTTATAATCGCAATCCTTGGAATATCACTGTTTTTGGTGCCGGTCATATTTCCCAGAGCCTTTGCCGTTTTCTTGTAAAGTTAAAATGTAACTTAACAATTGTTGATAATAGAAGAGAATGGCTTGATAAGTTTGAAGATATAAGTAGTGAAGTTAAATTAGTTCATCTTGAAAATATGCAAGATTATATTGAGAGAATTCCTAGGAATAGTTTTGTTGTTCTCATGACAATGGGGCATGGAAAAGATTTACCAATTCTAAAAGAGATTCTATTAAAGAAAATTAAGTTCCCTTTCCTTGGGGTTATAGGCTCAATTGCAAAAAGAAATAATATGGAAAAGGAACTCAAAGAGTGTGGTGTTACTGAGTTTGACTTTATTTGTCCTCTTGGAGCAAATATTGGAGATAATTCTCCTCCAGAGATATCGATGAGTATAATTGCTCAGCTCTTAGAGTTTAAAGATAAATTCTTTAATACAGCTAAGAGAAGTTAAGCCTACGAGGCCTTCTCTTTTATATAAGAAGACTGTAGTGCACATTTGGCGTAATATTGTAGCTTCTTTTTTTGAATAGGTTTATCCATAAAGAATACTTCTTCCCAAATAGATTTTTGATTGAATAGCTTTGGTGAAAAAGCTGTTAAAAATATCATTGGAGTTTCTTTATTCTTAGATGATCCTTGTCTAAGGTAGAGGGCAAATTCTTGTCCATTCATTACTGGCATCTTGTAGTCACAGATGATGAGATCATAATCTTCAAGTTTACAATCTTCAATGGCTTGAACAGCATTTGATACATAATCAATTTCAAATTTATCGTTTAGATATTTATTAACTATTGTATAGATATCTATATCGTCATCTACTAGGAGGAGCTTTTTAAGACCTTTGACTTCGGCTTTCTTTGGTGAGGACTCTTCTGTTGTAGAATCTTCAAAGCTCTCAATTTGATTTTGTAGTTCATCTAGATTTGGCATAAGCGAAATGTCTCCCTTTAATTGTTCGATTGAGCTTTGAATATGTTCACTATAAGTAAGGAGTAAGTCGTAGAACTTACTCGTCATTTCTTTTGAAGAATCTTTTCTATTAATAAGTAGGTCTTCAAGTTGGTGGGTTACCTTTGCTATGGAGTCAAAGTCGGCTGCTTTGGAATTGCCCTTTAGGCTATGGGCAGCTCTGAATAATTCATCTAGGTCTAGTAAGTGAAACTCGTTACTTTGCAAATAATCAATAAGGTCAGATAGAGTATCTTCAAGTTCATTTAAGGTAGATTGTTTTAATTCAATTTCAAATTCATCCATGCTCTACTACTCGGTTAATTTTGTTTACTTGCTTAGCCTATAATAGCTGAAAATGAGAAATATATTATTGGGATATATTGTTAGTTGGTTTTTATTCTTTAACTGCCAATAATAGTCGCTACTATCAAATAAGACGTTGAAATTAAGTTTATTGAATATATTAAATTAAAATTCGAATTATCAGTCGGTTAAAGGAATTAACTATTAGAATTCTTTAAATTCATAAGAAATCTTATTAATTGGCCTACAATAGTACTCAATTAATTAACAATTGCACGTTGGATGTTTTATGAAATCTTTAAAGATAAATTTTATCGCTATTGCTTTGCTCGTTGCTCCTTTAGTAGAGGCGAGAAAGTCAGAGAAGAGGCATGCTCATAAAGAGAGAGTATCGCTCTCTGCAAGCTATAAGGTTCCAGAAAACTCTCTATCTATTCAAGGTTTAGTCCAGATTCCACGCTATATAAGAATGAAGAACGCTCGTGGAACCCTAGGTAAGTATAAAGTTTTTGTAGACCTCGACAATAGTGTTTCATGTTTGTACTCGCCTAAAAGACTTCCGTTAGCACAACTTCTAACCAGTGATTATAAGCTCTATTTAGATAGTTGTAGTGATGGTTATGATAGTAGAAAGGTTAGAGAAGTTTTTGATCAAATAACATTGAGATTAGAGGGAAGAACATTTTTTACAAGTAGAAATTTTTCAATAACAGCAAACTTCTTAGTAGAGGAAGCTGTAAGTGAAGTTGAAGGAATCGAGTTTGAAGGAATAAGTCCTGTTGTTGGGCAGATTCTTCAGTTTGATGGAAACCTTTGGGTGCCGACTGATATGCCAGAGGGAACTCAAGGTGAAAAGGGAGATAAGGGAGACCAAGGTGAAATGGGCCCTCAGGGGATTCAAGGTCCTCAAGGTGAAATGGGACCAAGAGGTCTCCAAGGTGAAGCTGGAGAACAAGGACCACAAGGTATTGCTGGTGCGCCAGGAGCTCAAGGTCTTCAAGGTATACAAGGTGAAGTTGGACCAGCTGGTCCGCAAGGGCCACAAGGGCTTGCAGGTGCTGCCGGAGCAAAAGGTGAGAAAGGGGATAAGGGCGATAAAGGTGATAAAGGCGACAAAGGTGATGTAGGTCCACAAGGTCCTCAGGGGATTCAAGGTGTTGCTGGTGTTGCTGGAGCAAAAGGCGATAAGGGTGACCAAGGTGAGCGTGGAGAGAAAGGGGAGCAAGGAGAAATGGGACCACAGGGGCCTCAGGGAATCCAAGGCCCACAAGGGGAAGTTGGTGCTCAAGGACCGCAAGGTTTAGCTGGTGCTATTGGGCCACAAGGACCTCAAGGTCCACAGGGTCTTGCTGGAGCTGATGGAGCTCAAGGTATTCAAGGTGAAAAGGGTGAGAAAGGTGATAAGGGTGATAAAGGTGAAGACGCTAATGTAAACCTCTCTTCAGGTGTTGGTATCGTAGGTGCCATTGAGAATGGAAATGGTGAAATTAGTGTTGATGTAGGTACAAGCGCTGGGAAAATTGTTCAAGTAGGGACTGATGGAAAGATTGCAGCGTCATTAATTCCAGAGACAGGAGTTCAAAGAAAAATTGCTTATGTTAAAGATGTTAAGCCAAACGGAACTCACGGTGGAGACTGTACAGAGGGAAGTTATCTAACAAGAGATTTAAATACTGTTGAGGGAGATAATTCTTTTGTTTCAGTTTCTGGTAATCAGATGTATCTCTCTCCAGGGACTTATCATATTCACGGTGTTGTTCCGGGATACTTTGATAATATTCATAAATCAAAATTAGTAAATATGACAACAGGTGAGAATGTTCTAATAGGGACAACTCAAAGATCTCACACTAGTTACGGAAGTGTGTCGAACTCAGATTTCATGGGAATTATAACTGTTACTGAGGCGAGTGCATTTCAGGTTCAACATAGATGTACTGTTACTAGAACTATAGTTGGTTTTGGGATCGCCGCAAGCTTTGGTGACGATGAAATCTATACTCAAATTAGAGTCGAAAAAGTAGAATAAGTTAATATCTTGTCATTGTAGAAGGGTTCCTTATAATGGATATATGCACTGCTTTTGGGCCCTTCTATTTCTCATTATTTTAACTCCTCGAGCGATGGGCGCTGAATTTGGCGACGGAAGTGATGGAGCCTGTAACTTCACAGTAGCACTCGATACTGACGTGAAAGATACTTACAATTGTACGAGTGTCTCTATTTCTTCTATTTCAGTTACCGGATCAAAGGCCTTAATTATCAAATCAACATCATCGGTTACAGTTACTGGAAATCTCTCCCTTGTTGGTGGAGACGGCGGTAATGGAAGTGCTGTTGCTGGTTCAAGTGCTGGAAGCGCTGGAGCTGGAGGTTTTGCAGGAGGAAGTTGCCCTACAATTTCTTCTTCTGGAAATGACGGGCAAAGTGGTGGAAATGATGGAGAGGGTAAAGGTGGAGATGTTGCAACACACTTAGGTTTTGGCGATGCCGGCGGAGGTGGTGGTGGCGGTGGCCGCTATGGAACGGAGACTCTTCCCGATGATGGAGAAGCTGGAGAGGACGATCTAGGGGGAGCAGTTGCTGCAGGAGCTGCTGGTTCATCTAGTTATGGACCAGAGTCAAACTTTGAGAATATCTTCTTAGGAGGCTCTGGTGGTGGAGCTGGTGGAGGTGGTGCTGCTACAGGAGCAGGAACTCCTCATTCTGGTGGTGCAGGTGGCGGCGGTGGCGGATCTGGTGGAGCAGTCTTTTTGCAGGCTTCTGGTGATATAAGAATTAATGGGACAGTTAGTGCTGATGGTGGAAGTGCAGGGGATGGAACTTTTACAACAAATAATGACGGTGGAAAAGGTGGTAGTGGAAGAATTCGCTACGACGATGGAGATGGAATTATAACGGGAACAGGTTCAACCTCTCCGAGCGCTTCAATTAATACATTTGTCTCTTCATCAACCAGTGCTGTATCAAGTGCTAGTTATGACTCTTCAATTTCTTGTGGAAGAATTGATTTAGATGAGAGTGAGAAAATGAAATATATGCTCTTAACTCTAATAATGACTTTTTCAATAGCGTATATTGTATCTAAGAAAGCTCATCATATTTGATATTGTAAAGTCACTACTTTCAACGCTTGCAGAGTACTTCTCATATCCAAGACCTACACTAAAGAACTTATTTTTCTTATAGTTAAAATCAAAAGTATTAATTAACTTCATAGAACTTAATTTACCAATGGTGTACTCGAAACGTAAGCGATTTCGATTTTCTAAAAAGACAGAATTGTATTGAATTGAAATAGGTAAGAGAATGGATGTTTGGTCAACGGAGACAACTGTATTAACATCTCTTTGATAGCTAGAGAACTTACTAAATCCAAGTCCTGCATTTAGAAATAGACTCTTTGTTAGAGCATATTGATAAGTGGATTGAATAGATAGTACTCCATAGCTTTGATCTTCAAAGACCTTTCCTGAGAATCTTCTTAGTTGTGAATTAAAGTCTCCCCAATTAGTTTCAGAGAAGTTTCCTATTTCTATTGATGTGAAGATAGGGTCTTTGGCATTTACTGTGTAGCTCTGATGCTCTTGCTTGGCACTAGAAAGAGTGAAGTCATAGCGAAAATAGAGATGATCTCTTTCTTTAAAAGAGCTTTTATCTTTAAATATAAGTATATTCTTTGCTTCTTTTGGCTGGGCCAGTGTTGGCGGATCTTTCTTAGGAGCAATTTGAAAAGAGCTTACTTTACTCTCTATAGACCTATTATATTTATTAAAAGAGGTGACTTTCCAAAAATACTTTCCTTTTGAGAGGGAGATATTATACAAGTTCTTTGTTGCTGTTCTCATGAGGTATGTCGTTTCAAAATTAATGTCTTTTGAAACTATAAGTTGATACTTTACCGCCTGACTTGATTTACTCCACCTAAATCTTATTCTTCTCTTTTCTCCTCTGTAGGTAGAGTTATTTGATGGGAGATTTAATTTCACATTTTCGATTTTTTTTACTTCTTCTGGAAGTTTAAGAATCAGTTTAGAAATATTTGAGAACTCACTTTTTCTATTCCAGTGATCAAGAGTAGAAATTCTCCAGTAGTAAATACCTTCCTCAAAATTATTCAACTTAAAAGCATTCTCACTAACTTCTTCCTTTATCACAATTTCTTTAAGTTCAGGGTCTTTGTATATCTCAAGGTAGTACTTCTTAGTGTCTACAACTTTTTTCCAGCGGATGGTTGCTTGTGTTGTCTCTTCACTTGCAGATACAGAAGGTATAATAAGATCAATAATTTTAGTGAATATATTCTTAATGGAATTGAAGATCGAGTTAATCTTAAGCTCAATTTCAACCTCATCGTCTAGTATAGGACGAACTGGCGGAGGGGTAGGGCTAATTGTAACTCTTTGGGGGCTACCGTAGTATGCTTCCTTACCAGGGATTTCAACTTTCGTTCTCCAGTAGTACGTTCCAATTTGTGGAACACTAACTTCTATAGAATTCGTTCTTACACTTGCAGATTTCTCAATACTCTTGAAGTTTGAATCTTTTGAAAGTTCGAATTGATAAGAAACAACTCTCTGATCTCGTGTTCTTAAGTCTTCCCATTTAAATTGAACTTTCTTACTAGGTCTATTGATGACTAATTTAGTTCCATCTCTTGGGATAGAACTCGTGTCATATAGATTTATATGTACAATATTAGCTTTGGAATATTCTGTTTCTCTATTAAGGGGATCAATTAACTTTACCCTCCAGAAGTACTTTCCACTTTTCTTCATTCTAAAAAGAATAGAGTTTGTTGTTAGGGTATTTGAGAAAACAATATCTTTGAAGTTCTGATCCTTAGATATTTCTAAAAGATAACGATCGCTATTTCGTCCAGACCATCTAAATTCTGCTTTAGAATTTGGAAAAACAATAATTTCATGATCATTCTCAGGGGTAATAAGATTTACTGGAGGGGGAAGGGGAGGGTTCTTAACAATAAAAATTCCCTCTTTTGACCATTTTGAAGCAGGAGAGTTTAAAGGTCTAACTTTCCAATTATAAATACCTTCTCTAGAATATATGAAATTGAAAAAGTTCTTTCCACTTACAATTTCTCTTTTTCCGTTAATCTCAATTTCAAAGTCGTTAAAGTATTGATCAACCCAAGTGAGAAGGAGGGAAGACTCTTTGTTTAAGAACTCAATTTCCTCTTTGTCGAAAGCAGAGGTGAGAGTCGTGGAGACCTCTGGGAGAACCTCTAGACGATGGGTTAGACTCGTTTTATTTCCTTCGACGATTCTCCAGTAATACTGTCCTGTCATTAGAGGTAATTCGATATTATTCTTTGTTAAGGACTTTCTCTGTATAATTCTCTTAAAGTTATAGTCTTTAGCAATTTGAATTATTGGGGATTTTGTACCTGACCATTTAAATGCTACTTTCTTAGTTTTATCACCAATAAAAACTCTTGCCCCACTAGTTGGAAAATCTATTTGTGCAATAGTATTTTCAACTTCGATATTCTTTCCTTTCTGTTTAAGAATTTGTCCTTTACTACCTGTTGTCTCTTTATTGTCATGTGAGATGCTGACACTACCATCTAGGATGGATAGAGAAGATTGATTATTTTCTGTCGTAATTTGAACTTTAGCCTTATTACTTTGAAGACGAAGAGTTTTATCCCCAAGTTTTATACTAATTTCTTTTTTACTATCACCAAGTTCAGCAATGATAAATCCCTTCTCCACTGAGATTTCATTTGTTTTAGAGAATTGAGATAGAGAGAGTAGTGTACTTTGTGAGATATTAATTTTTGCTCCATCAGAGAGCGCAATCTTAGCTGTAGAACCTTGATGAGTATAAATCTGATCGCTTTGATCAAGATCTTCTCCCATATGTGCATTCTTCCAAAAGAGGCTTGTTCCTCTTTTTGTTCGTACTGTATTTGTTGTTTGAGTTATTTTAGCAATGGATTCTCTAATCTCATTGGTCAAAGTAAGTTGGTCGGCCACTAGGTAGTAACTACTTATGAGAAAGCAGATAAATGTAAAGGGAATTAGGAAGTAATCAAGCTTCTTATAGTTCATTTCACAACGTGGAGCTTTTGCCCGTCTTTAATTTTTCACTACTTAGATAGATAATCATATTGTAATGATAAATGAGTGAGGCATTTTTGAGTAGAAGGGTAGTTTTTCCTCTAAAGATAAAGCTAGTTGTGATAATGGCAGCTCTTTTGGTGAGTTCTATTTCTCTCTATGCAATCTTTGCTCTTAACTTATTTGAAAAAGATAAGTCGGCTTATATCTATGGAAATAGTAGTGAGGCCAATCTCTCTTTCAATAATCGAGTATCTAATTATCTATCTTCCACTTTTGATAAGTTACAAATTTTAAGTTACATGCCAATTGAAAAAGTAGGGGATATTCTTGGTAATTACCAAGATGTTCTACATCTAGATATTTATAAAGATGGAGAGCAAAAGAGCTCGTTCTACAATCAAAGCCAAATTGAAAACTTAGGTCATTCTGTGGAGGAGTACAAGAGAATAGTAGGCAGTCTCAATATTCAAGATATAAACGGCTTCATAATTTTCAAAGATCAATTGGAGAGCTACTTAGTATTAAAATACTTCAATAAGGAGAATTCTCTTAATTTAGTAATGTTCTTACGTACAAATTACTTAGAGAGTATCCTATCTTCATTCTCTCAATATGACTCTTATATACTTAATCCTGATGGAACTGCTTTCTTTGGTGATATATCTAAAAATTACTTCGATGAGATAAAAGAAAAGTCTCTAAAAGAGGCCACAATTGAAGTTGATACAGTTGAACCAAAAATCCTATCGTATATTATCGATGCGAAATTTAAATTAATATTTATTTCTGAAATTTCAAAAAAAGAAGCTTATAAGGTTAATGAGTACTTATTAGGGAAATCTAAGATTTTTGGTCTTGTTCTGCTTTCTCTTTCAGGGTTTATTGCTCTTTTGTTTTCGAGATCGCTAACATCTCCACTTGAAAAATTATATGATTTAACACTTTCAATCTCAAAAGGTGAATTTACGAAAAAGGCCGAGATTAGTTCTAGGGATGAAATTGGAGCACTTGGAGATTCATTTAATTATATGAGTGAAGAAATTCTTCGCTATATGGATGAGATGAAAGAGAAGGCACGTCTTGAAAATGAAATTGAGACGGCTAAGTATGTTCAATCTACATATTTTCCAAATGAGAACTTAGGCCTAAACTCTTTCAATATATCCTCTTTTTATAAACCAGCTAGTGAGTGTGGTGGAGATTGGTGGGGATATTATGAGAGTGATAAATTTCTCACAGTTGTGATTACCGATGCTACTGGACATGGAGTTCCTGCAGCACTACTAACCGCTACGGCCCATTGTTGTCTAGAGAACTTGAAGCAAGGCGATGAAAGTATTATTCGTTCTCCAGAGAAAGTTCTCGAGTTCATGAACCGCTCCATTCAGTGCTTAGAAGGTAAGATGTTGATGACCGCATTTTGCTGTGTCTTTGATAAGGAGAGGGGAGAGGTTCTCTACTCTAATGCTTCTCACAATCCTCCTCTCTATAGGGGTTTTGATTACGACGTAAATGCTAAGAACAACTTTAAGCCGCTTTTAGGAAGTAATGGCCCAAGGCTTGGGCACAAGGGATTTGGGGATTATAAAGTAGATAGCATTGATATTAGTGAAGTTGAAAGAGTCCTTCTATTTACAGATGGAATTCTAGAGTCAAAAAATAGTGAAGATCGTGACTATGGGCAGAGAAGATTCTTAAAGAGTCTTAATGCAAATATAGCTGAAGCTAATGATGTGTTCAGGGATAATATTGTCAGTGGTGCATTTGATTTCTATGGAGATATTCCAATTGATGATGATGTTACAATAGTAAGTGTAAAGTCTGAAGATATTAAGAAAGAGGAAGCCACAAAGAGTGGTAATATTGATGATTCTGAATTGAAAACTCTACTTAATAAAAATCTTAAAGAAGAATGTAAGAAGTACGTAACTGATAAAGTTATAAATGATTCTAGATTTGTTTTTATTTCCTCTAGGGAGGACTGCGAGAATATCTCTATATTAAAAGAGAATGAAAGCATTAATCATCTTGTTGGAAGAAATTCTCCGCACCTCGTTCATGAAATTCAACACAATATTGAAAATTACAAAGAATCGCTCTCTCTTGGAGAGTATCTAGGGGAAGCTCATTTTCACAATACAACAGTTCGTGAGAAGTCAGACTTTGAGAAGATCAATAATTTACTTGGGACTCTTGATGCTGATGGATACTTTGAAAGTCCAATTGATTACTTGAAGATCATTAGTAATGAATTACTTACAAATGCACTTTACCACTCAGGAAAAGGCAGTGTCTTCAATGAGCGCTCAGAAATGGATCGTCAGTCATCTCCACTCTTAGGAGAGGATGAGCATATAGACTATTCTCTTGCAGTTGGAAGAGAGTTTATTGCAATCTGTGTGATTGATTTTACTGGTCGTCTAGATCGAGAAGTTATTGTTTCTAATTTGGAAAGAAGCTTTAGGGAGCGCGAACATCAAAATAAGAATGGAGGAGCAGGGTTAGGATTATTTCTAGCTTTTTCATATTCTAATCAGTTTATTGTCAGGAGAAGACCTGGTGTAAGTACTGAAGTCATATGCATAATTGAAAAAAATAAGAGATTTAAAACATATAAAGAAAGGATAACTTCTTTTCATTATTTTGAAGAACAGGAAAAGGTATGAGCGAAGGATTAAAGATAACAATAGGACAAGAGGGGGATGGCCTCTTGATTTCATTTGAAGGTTTGATTGATGAGGATTCTAATTTCTCGGAGCTTGATGGAAAGATTAAAGGGAAAGTTATTTTCGACTTTGAGAAAGTGTCTTTAATAAACTCTTGCGGAATAAGAGAGTGGGTTAACTTTCTTGAGTCTGTTGATAAGGACTCTGTACTTGTTTATAGAAATTGTCGTCAAATCATTATAGAGCAGATCAATATGGTACATGGGTTCATTAGAGAGGGTGCAACTGTAGAGTCATTCTATGCTCCTTACTATTGCGAGGACTGTGATAAAGAATTTAAAATGCACTTAAAAGTATCTGACGTAAAAGGATTAAGTGCACCGGCCGTAAAGTGTCCTGATTGCGGAAGTGATGAAATGGAGTTTGATGCTATTGAAGAGCAGTATTTTCAATTTATAAAGTAGAGCAGATTATGAGAGAAGATAAGAGTTATTTAGATCAATTATTTGAACCAGTAATTATTGTAAATCAATCTAAGCAATTAGTTTATTATAATCATTACTTTTCAACATTCTCAGGTCTTTCCCCGAGAAAGATTAAGAAAATAGAAGATATTTCAAATTTGTTTACTTCCGTAGATAAGAGAATCGATTTAATCTCGCACTTCGAAGAAGTACTGTCTTCAGGACATCCTTTTGTTAGTAAAGAAGGAGAAATTCAATTCCACCAATCTAGTGATATTATAAATTGTGTAGTGAAAATTAATAAGGTGTCTGATGAGGAGTATTTAATTTGCTTTAATGATCTCTCAATAGAGAAATCTATTTACGACAAATACCGAAAGCAAGTTGAGGAACTAAAGGTTTCTTATAAGCAATTAGTTCATGCAGATAAATTGAAAAGTATTGGAGAGCTGTCAGCGGGAATTTCCCATGAAATAAGTAATCCTTTAACAATCGCCTCTGGGAACACTGAAATCTTAGAGATATTATTGGCCGAGCAAGTAGGTGTTGAATCTAAGGAAGATATACTGGAATCAATTTCCAATATACAGAACTCACTTCTAAGAATTAATAAAATAACTCTTAATATGAAGAAGTTTATTCATGAAGGAGTTAAACAGAAGAAGTTTGTCTCTGTAAAAAACTTAATTGAATCATCAGTCAGTCTAGTCGCGTCGTCGTATGAGAGACAGAGTGTGAGTTTATTAATTGATTCAAGCACTGATATCTCGGCCTATGTCGATGAATTGGCCATTGAGCAAGTTCTTGTAAACCTTTTAAAAAATGCGCTAGATTCTGTTGTTCAATCAAATAATAAGAAGAAAGAGGTTTCTATTAAGGCCTCCTCAAGAGAAGAAAGTGATTCATTTACTATAGAAGTCATTGATAGTGGAAATGGAGTTGATAAAGAGAATGTAGAAAGTATTTTTAATCCGTTCTTTACAACAAAGGAACTAGGAGAGGGAACAGGTATGGGTCTTTCACTATCCTCTCAGATTATTGATGAGCATCAGGGTTCAATAAAGTTGGGTGAGAATAGGAAAGAGCACTGCTCTTTTATAATAGAGCTTCCATCTGCTGAAATTAGTAATTATCTAGAGATTCAAGCTAAGATCTCTAATATTGATACATCTTCTACAACTAAAGTCCTTGTTTTAGATGAGGACTATGATCATTTAAATTTCTTCATTGCTCTAAATGGTGAAAGAGGAACTTCATTTATTGTTTCAAGAAGTGCTTCAAAGTCTCTAGACCTTCTAGAGAATATTGAAATTGATAAAATAATTATTAGTAAGAATCTACACTCAAAGCTAGATATTAAAAAAGTTTCTTCTTTAAATGAGAAGATTGAATTTTACCTAATTGCGAGTGAAGAAGATAAGAAAATTAAAGGAATCCAAGGTTATGTAAGTTTACCTCTGGATAAAGAGAGTGTTTTAACAAGTCTTTCAATTGCTGCTGGAGAAGGTCATGAAGAAGAAGAAGTTTAGTGTTCTTGTGATTGATGATGAAGAGAAAATTTGTAAAATCATTAAGATTTTTCTAGATATGTCTTCTCGCTTCAGTAATGTTGTTCTAGCTAAAGATGCCCTCGAAGGTATGATGAAGTTAAATAATCAAGAGTTTGACTTAATCATTGTAGATAAATCTATGCCTAATCGTACAGGGCTTGAATTTATAGAGAACTTGAAAAAATCATTTAAGCTTGGAAAGGTAAAAGTACTGTTAATCTCTGGGTGTTTAACTAAAGAGGAAACCTTATTTGCAATGAAGCTAGGGGTGAAGAATATCTTAGTAAAGCCTTTTAATCGTCAAAAGCTTATGGAAAAGATTGGTACTATTCTAGATATCTAAAAACTCCAACTCACATTTATTCCTCCTCCATCATCTACGATGATTGGGGAGAAGAAGTAGGGCATACCATCCTTATAGTTATAGTAGGTACCCCATCCGTAAGCGGCTCCAATTGTCGCACCTAGAACCACATCGTGCAGGTAGTGAAAGTCATCATTAATTCGGCTAATTGAGATGAAACCGGCTAGTCCATAAGCAGCGCCGCCCCAGTACCAACCATGTCTAGCGGCTACAACAGAAGCAAAAGCAAATGAAGCAGCAGAATGTCCAGAAGGGAATGAATCGTCATCGTCAGGATATCCAGGTCTCTTTTCACTTACTAGTAACTTACCAACAACAATGAGAGAGGTTGAGTAAATCGAAGCCTTGGCCATATGCTCACCATTTTGCATACTTTCATTACTTTCTCCAAAGTAACCATGTCCCAAGTAGGCGAGTGCATAGAAAGTATTTAAAAAACCTTGTCCTGCGATATCCCCAATAATTCCGTACTTCCCAAATGGTTGAGCTTCTTTTAGTGACTCTCTCTTGCGATAAGTTCTACTAGACTTATTTGCATAAACCATTAGCGTCGCGGCTGCACCACTCATTGTAATATATTTTGCGTCAGTAGTAATTGGGCTTGCGAAATCGCTGTACCACGATCTTTTCTTTGCAAGACTTGAAATCGAGAATATTAATGTAAAAATAATTAGAAAAGTTTTTATCAAAATATTAACCACCAGCTTAATCTGTGTTCATCACTGTCTATTTCATATTCTATGGCCCTAGAGAGGTCCTCTTCAATTGAGTTGAAGTATGATTCTCTATTTAAATAGAACCATGAGATTCCTTGAGAGTTTGAAATTTTAAAATTGATTTTTAGGCCAATCTCTACAGCATAACCCTTGTCACTATAGCGACTAAAGTAGCTATTCTTAGTGTTGTAATCAGTCATTGAAGAGTAGGCAGAGAGTACGTGAATAGAGAATCTCTCAAAAATTAATCCAGGGTTAAATCTGAGACCAACTTCTGTGAAAGCTTCAATTGTATCTTCAGCACCAGAGTCTAGTCTCACTTCTTTCTTTCCAAAGATAGTAGAATAAATATCTCCTGCTACTTCAAAGTTACTTCGTTGGTATCTATAAAGGTAACTAAATGAGAGTTCATTTCTACCAGTAAAGAACTCATGTGCTTTAGGTTCGATAATTTTTGGTCTCAGCGAAAAGAGAAAAGCGTGCTTAAATTCTTTACCAGGATAGTCTAGCCAGTAGTAACCTTTAAAAAGTGGCTCTCTTGGGCCATGGCTACTTTGCTTCTTATCTGGGATATGTGAAAGACTGCCTGAATAGTTTTCTGAGTAAGTTCCATCAACTAATAATTGTAATTCAATAGCAAAAGTAAACTGGTTGCTGAAAGCTTTTTTATAGTTAAGAGTCTGAACATAACCCTTCTGTTCACTCATATCTATAATGTCACTGTCTTTCTCATAAGTTTTCTCGTCTTCCCAAGTTCCTGTTGAGAGAATGAGAGCACTTTGCCCTTTTTTTAGATAAGGGTGTATACTTAGATGTTCAAATGCATTTGCATGTATAATAAATAAGAAAGCGATTATAAATTTCATGCACGAATTATAGTAAGTTTATTGTGGAATTGGAATATTAAATAAGGGTAGAAAGGAATGCTGATTAATTTTATTGAACCACGTAAGATATTAAAATTAATAAAGTTTTGGCCACCTTATTTAGGAGCAGGAGTTTACGTCAAGAGTATAAGTGAAGACTTCACTGAAGTTGAGACAAGAATGAAGCAGAGATTCTACAATACAAATTATGTAGGGAGCCACTTTGGAGGCTCTCTTTACTCAATGTGCGATCCCTTTCTGATGTTTATTTTACTTCATCATTTAAAAGATGAGCATATAGTATGGGATAAAAGTGCTTCTATAAATTATCTGCGACCAGCTAAGGGAGAGGTTCGCGCGAAGTTCTATGTTTCTTTAGAAGAAATAGAATCTATTAGGAAAGCTTGCCTTAATAATTTCAGTTATGAGCCTGAGTACACGGTCGAAATAATTGATAGTGAAAATAAAGTCGTAGCGTCTGTAAACAAAGTTCTCTATGTCAGAAGAAAGGATGCTAAGAAACTGTTTAAGAAAGTCTAATTTTTATCATCAAAATTTAACTTTATTTACCTAGTATTGCCCGGCTTATAGGAGTAGTCTTGCAATATGTCTAGAACAATTGAAAAATCACTTTTGCTTATACTAGGTGCATTGGCTGCCTTTGGACCCATGACTATTGATCTCTATCTGCCGGCCTTTGTTGAAATAGGTAAAGATCTACTCGTCCCAACTGAAGATATACAGTACTCTCTAACATCTTTCTTGGCAGGACTCTCAATTGGACAATTAATTTATGGACCAATATCTGACAGGTTTGGGAGAAAGAAACCACTCCTAATTGGTATCACCATTTTTATAATTACCTCTATTTTCATTTCAATGGTTAAATCTCTAGAAGCTCTCGTTATTTTACGCTTTATCCAAGCTCTTGGGTCTTGTGTTGGAATGGTTATCACTAGGGCCATTATTAGAGACCTTTATGAACCAAGAGATGCAGCAAAAGTATTCTCTTTAATTATTCTCGTTATGGGTGTCGCACCTATCATCGCACCTTTACTTGGAACACAGATATTGCTCTTTTCGACTTGGAGAATGTTATTTATTTTCTTAGCAGTATTTGGTGCAGTGACTCTATTGGGCTCAATAGTTAAAATCCCAGAGTCTCTTAAAGTCGTTGTTCCAATTAAAAAAGGATTTGTAAATTACTATGAGTTGTTAAGAGATAGACAGTTCCTTATGGCGAGCTTTGTTTGTGGAACAATAACTGCGGGGATGTTTTCTTATATTGCTGGTAGTGCATTTATATTTTTAAATATTTTTAAAGTGTCGGCAACTGCATATCCAATCATCTTTGGCTCAAATGCACTTGGCTTTATTATTTGTTCTCAAATAAATGCTAGATTATTAAATCATTATTCAATTGATTCAATTTTAGAGAAAGCTATATTTTTTGCGATTGTCGCTGCTGCTTGTACGTTAATCTCAATTGGTTTACATCTTGATCTTATTTACTTTTTAATCCCACTATTTTGCTCAATTGCTTCAATTGGTTTTATTATTCCAAATATTACTGCGAAGGCTCTGGAGTTTCAGCACGAAAGAGCGGCGGTTGCTTCCGCGATGATGGGGAGTATTCAATTTAGCATATCTTCTTTAGGGTCTGTGTTAGTGACTATTTTTGCCAATGGAACAGCATGGCCTATGGTACTAACATTATTTACTTTTAATGCCCTTACTTTCTCATTTTACTTCTTTGGACTTAGGTCTTATGAGAAGAAATTATGCATGTAGTAAATAGCACATGCCTGTGATAGTCTTAAATAAAGTTTTCTCGGGAATTAAATTGAAGGCCATACTAATCTTACTCTTTTCTTTGATATCATTCGAAGCCCATAGCAAGGTACGCGTAGCTTTATTTGATGTCGCTCCATTTAGTTATATTAATGAGAATGGGAAATTGGATGGGCTCGTTTATAATCTCTGTAAGAAGATTGAAAAAGAATCTAATCTTGAATTCACTTATACTTTAGTTCCGTATGCGAGAGCGATTAAGCTCTTAAAGGACGGAGAAATGGATATGGCGATTTTCTATCCATCCTCTAAATATAAGAAAGACTTTGACCAGCTTACTCCAACTCTTGGAAATATAAATTATCTTGTTTCGCTTAAAGATATTCAGATAAAGAAACTATCCGATATAGGTTCTAGAAAAATTGCATTTATTAGAGGTGCGAAGTATTCACCTGGGTTTGATGCACTAGAGAAGCCTGGAACAGTTTTTATGCAAGACTATAGTAAAGCATTACAGATGCTCTTACTAAATAGAGTTGATATTGTGGTCATATCATCTGCGGCATTTAAGTACTTTATTTCTGAAAATAAATTAGATGCTCAGAAGAGCTTTAATACCTTCATGCTCAATGAGCAGAAAAACTGGATTCACTTAAGAAAAGGTATCTCCAATGAGATTAAGTCAGCACTCGAGCAGGCCAATGAAAAAGTGATCAAATCAAACCAATATGAGAGTCTAGAAGATTTATTTTAGCTAACTACTTGAAATCTAACGAAATTTTAAATTGTTAACTTAGTTAACATGTAAATTAAATTGTCTCAAATTAGTAAATATGTTAACTATGTAGTTAATATGTTAACTAAGGTGTGACTATGAGTAAAATTAAAATCGAGGGCGTAGACATCAACATTATTGGAGCTATGGCCCGCTCAATTAGATTTTTGGAAAAAATGATTACCGGCTCAGTAGAGAAGTACTCTCTGACTAAGCCTCAATTAGATGTTCTCTTTGTTATTAAATATGCTGATGGGAATAGTTTGAAGGCAACTGAGATAGCTGAGGAGTTATGTGTTTCTAAAGCAAATATCTCAGGACTAATCGCAAGACTTGAATCATCAAATTACATTCAAAGGGGAGTCGATCCTGAAGATTCAAGAGCAAAAGTTCTTCTTCTTACAGAGAAGGCCCATGTGGTTTTAAACGAAATATCTCCTAAGTATTTCAGAATGACAGAAGATATTCTTGAAAAATTCTCTAAGGAAGAGAAAGAGAAGTTACTAGAACAATTAGAATATATTGAATCGTGTATGAAAAAAGGGGGAGTACATGATGAGAAATAAATTTAAATCTCTTATATGCATTACGAGTTTTGCTTTGAGTCCACTTAGTTTTGCTCAAGTTGTGAACTTAAATGAAGCAAAGGTTATAGAGATGGCCTTGAAAAGAAATGAGGCCATGGGGATCTCACAAGCAGAGATTGAAATTGCTAACTCTAAAATTGATGCTGCAACATCATCTCTTCTTCCTACTCTATCAATACAAGCGCAGGTGCAAAAATCTTCTGGAAGAGGGAATGCTGCTCCTAATGCTTATGATTGGAATGAGAGAGCGACTATTGGTGTGAGTCAGCCCATTTATACTTTTGGAAAAATAAGTAGTGCAATTGATATTGCTAAAGTTAGTCAGAAGATAAGTAAATCTCAAGCACTAGCTACTAAAGCTGATATCGTAAATACTGCAAGAAAACTATATTATAGAGTTCTTTTCAGTAGTGATATTCTAAGAGTTTCAAAAGAGTCATTTGAAAATGCAAATCAGAATAAGAAGACTTTAGAGAAAAGAGTTGCCTACGGAAGAATAAGTCGTAACGATAATTTGAAGATGCAGGCAGATGTTGCAAGTAGAAAGCCTTTACTTATAGATTCTGAAAAAAATCTTAATATTGCTAAATTTGATTTAATGAACTTTATCAATATTCCAGAGAGTAGTGAACTTAATCTTGAAGTTAATTCGCTTAGAAAAGTTTCATTAAGTGAAGACGATGGGCTAAGTACTGTTGAGAATAATATAGATATTAAAATATTGACTGAGAATTTAAAGTTAAGCGAATTGGCAGTTGATAATGAAAGATCAAATAGAATGCCAACCCTTAGTGCGTTCGCAAACTTCACACCATCTAACTATAAAGATGGATTTCTTGGGGACAAAATCAAAGACCAAAAAGATTTAACTTTTGGGGTGATGTTTACTTTTGAATGGCCATTTGGTGGATCACTAAATGATGCTGTCCAGATTAAGAAGACACAATCAAGAATCGCTAAGCTTCAACTGGATATGGAAACAAGAAACCAAAGAGTGAAGTTACTTAAGCTTTATCGTCAAAAAGAAAGTTTAGAGAGAAAGTTAGAATCTGAGTTACGTGCTATTGAGCTGGCTTTGTCATCTTATAAAGTTTCTCTAGGTGCTTTCGCTACAGGTGGAGTTTCTCAACTTCAGCTAAACGATAGTGAACTTCTTCTGACAAATAATAAAATTAACTACGCAGGTACAAAGCTAGAGCTTTTAAACACTATGGTTGATATTCAAAGAATTAAGACTGAAAGCTCGAAGAGGGGTGAGTAATGAAGAGAATATTATTTCTTTTAATAATTGGTGCCATCTACGCTGGGAGTCTCATCTGGAAAGGTGAGCAGGTGAAGATTGCTAAGAATAAAGATGTGCCGACTCTCTATCGATACTGGCAAGAGAGTGGAACACCTGTTTACACAGAGAAAGCAGTTGAGAGATCACTTTCAGATACTATTGCTGTGACTGGGCTTAGAACAACTGGAAGAAGAGTAAAGTCTTTAGTTGCACCAAGGATTGCCTCTAAACTTAGTGTTGGAGCAATTGCAAGAATTACTAAGGATAATACAATTTACAATGGAAAGGTTACTTTCATCTCTAATCAAGTTGATGAACTTTCTGGGCTATTTGAAATTGTAATCACTTTTTCAAAGAATGTTGTGACATCTAAATCTGTGGTTGTTCAAGTGGAAATAGGACACTTGGACCGATCAGTAGTTGTTAAGAGAGAAGCTGTATCTACTAGAGGTGGTAAACCACACCTTTATATTGTTAAGAATAATCAAATTTCTAAAAAGTTTGTTTCTCTAGGTGGGAATAATGACGACTATTACGCAATATCTTCGGGCGTAAAGGTCGGTGATGAAATTGTGATTAGTGACCAAAGGTACTTAAAAGATCAACAGAAAGTACTTGTCGTAAAGAGAGTGGAGTAAATTATGATTGAAATATTTGTAAAGCGTCCCGCAACGACGATTATCTTTATTGCAATATTTATGGTGATGGGACTTGTGTCAATAGGGAATTTAATTATTGAACCTACTCCTAAAATTGAGTTTCCAATTATCACAATACAGACAACCTATGGTGGAGCCTCTCCTGAAGAGATTGAAACTCAGGTTTTAAAAAGAGTGGAAGATGCCGTATCTGAGATTTCTCAAATTAAGAAGATATCTTCTGAGGCGAGAGATAGTTACGGTGTTGTTATAATTGAATTTTTAATCGAAGCAGATGTTAATATTAAGTCGATTGAGGTTAAAGATAAAGTTGAAGCAATAATGAACGACTTCCCAAGTGGAGCCGATAGACCAATTATTGCAAAATTTGACCCTTTAATTAAACCAATTGCAACTCTCGCTTTAATGAGTGATAAGCATAATCTTACAGAACTCTTTGAATATGCAGATAAAAAACTAAAAACAAGGTTATCTGCGATTAATGGTGTTGCGACTGTCGATGTCTTTGGTGGTCGAGAGAGACAAATTAATGTTGAGTTAGATAATAATTTAATGATTCAAAATTATCTTTCGATTGAAGACGTTATCAATTCTGTTTCGAGCAAGAACTTAAATGTTCCAGGTGGGTCAATAAATAGAAAAGACTCAAAAGTAAGTGTTCGATTTGTTGGTGAATTTGAAAGTGTTGAAGAAATTAAAAATCTCTCAATTGTCTCAAGAGAGGGACGAACTATAAAGCTTTCATCAGTAGGTACTGTAAGTGATAGTTATAAAGATGTTGACTCTATTGCAAGATTCAATGGAAAGGACACAGTGGGTATTGCTGTTAAGAAACTATCTGATGGTGACGCTGTAAAAATCGTTGGAACTTTAAAAAGTGACTTAGAAGTCATTAAAAAAGAGTTACCAGAGGGAATGAAGTTAGAGATTGCTGTTGATACAACTAGGGTTACAGTTGATAATACAGTTGGAACAATTAACAGTATTCTTCTAGGTGTTGTTCTTACAATTATTATTCTCTTGGTTTTCTTAGGTGATTGGAGAGGTGCAATCATTGCAGCTGTCGTTATTCCAACATCGATTATCTCGACATTCTTTATTATGGATATGTCTGACTTTTCAATTAATATGATGACTCTACTTGCTTTTGGGACTTGTTTAGGGACACTAATTGCAAATGCTCTGATTATTATTGAAAGTATTTATAAGCACCTTCAAATGGGAAAAGACCCACAACTTGCCTCAATTGATGGAACTAAGGAAGTTCTTCTTGCTATCTTTGCTTCTTCTGGGACTAACCTTGTTGTATTTACGCCACTTGCATTTATGGGAGGTATTGTAGGTCAATTCATGGTTCAATTTGGTATGACTGTTGTTTATGCAACAATCTTCTCTATTATGGCATCTGTGACACTTACTCCAATGCTTTGTTCAATACTCTTAAAGGATCCTTCAAGGTTAAAGGGACCATTTCCTTTTATTGCTAAAATAACTGATAGAGTAATCGCTTGGATTACAACTCAATATAAATGGTTCTTTGATAAAATGATGGACTGGCCAATTACAGCGACAATTCTTTCATTAGCCGTATTTTTCACAATCGTAGTTCCTGCTGGACAGCTCGGTTCTGAATTTGTTCCAAAGTCGGATAGAGATGAGTATACAGTGACTGTTGTTATGCCTGATGGGACACCTGTTGAGAAAACTGGTGAAGTTGTTGCCAAGATTGATGTACTACTAAAAGAATATCCTGAAGTTACAAGTACTCTCTCTGATATTGGATATGATGGTGAGGAGAAGGCGAGAGTAACTGTTAGCTTAACTCCTGCTGAGTCTAGAGAGAAGAGTTACGACGTTCTTATGGCCGAGCTTCTCATTGATTTAGCAAAAATTCCTGAAGCTGAAGTCACATTATCTGGGGGGGACTCTGGTTCAGGTGGTCAAGGGGATATTACAATTGATGTTACTGGACGTAATTTTGAAGAAATGGCTAAAGCTTCTGAGAAAATGAAAGAGATTATGGCCAATAGTGGCTACTTTGGTTCTATTGAAAGCTCTTATAGAATTCCAAAAATGGAAGTTCAGTTTAACCCAGATGCTTCAAAGATTATCAGGCAAGGTCTTTCAAATGTTCAAATTGGGCAAGTGATTAGAGGTCTCGTTAATGGTAATGATGACTCTGTTTATAAAGAAGAGGGTGAGGAATATGATATCAACATCACTCTTGGAGATGATTTTAAGAAAAATGTTGAAGACTTTGATTCGTTCCTTATTCATGGAAAAGATGGATTAATTCCAATCGCTTCACTTGGTAAGGTTGAATTTACTGAGGCTACTTCTCCTTTAAAGAGAAGGGATAAGAAGAGTATCATTCAGCTCAATGGTTATCTCGCAAAGTCGAATACAGGTACAGTGATGGGTGAGCTCACTAAGAAATTTTCAGAGTTAGATCTTCCTGAATCTGTAGAATACGCCTATACAGGAAATGCTGAAAACCAAGCTGAATCATCACAGGAGTTAGGTAAGGCCTTTATGCTGGCAGTTATCTTAACTTATATGCTACTTGTTGCAGTTTTAGATTCTTTTGTTTTTCCAATCTCAATTGGATCAGCGATTCTAACTTCATTCTTAGGATCATTCGCGCTGATGTTCTATACAGATCAAACGGTGAATATTGGATCTATGATGGCGATGGTTATGGTTGTTGGTCTAGCAGTTAATAATGCGATCTTAATGATTGAATATGCTCAACAGAAAATAGCTGAAGGAATAGAAGTTCGAGAAGCAATTTGGCTAGGAGCCAAAGAGAAGCTTAAGCCAATTCTTATGACATCAATTGCTATTATCGCTGGTACTCTACCGCAGCTCTTTGCTCTAGATAAAATCAAGTCAGCAATGGGGGCAGTAATCATCGGTGGTATGATTGGATCAATTATCTTCACTTACTTCTTAGTACCAATAGTTCATTACTTGGTTTATAAAGTTAAGAATTTAATTGCAAAGTTTCGAAATAAAGAAGTGATATCTTAGAAGGAAGGGGGCCCATCTAGGGCCCTTTTTTTATAGCATCCACTGAAATTCAATTAAATGATTTCCACTAACGTCGTCACATTGACCAGAAAGTTTTTTTAGAAATAGCATTGAGATAAATGCATTGTACTTGATTCTATATCTGAAACCTTCAGACATAATCTCATCAAGATTTTTCTTAACCTCAAGACACTTTGGTGTATTAGTCATGTATGAGTTTTCAAAAGTAAGAATAGTCTCACCTTTCTTTCTCGAGTAGTCAGCTGAGTAGAGGCATTCTCCATCAAGAGTTTTTACGTCAATAATTGCTCTTCTTGTTGAACTTGAAATTCCTAAATTAGTAAATTCCACTTCAAGCTCTGCTAATTCATTTGGGGCATCGACTTTATCTCTAAAGCTCTTACAAGCAAAGTTAGTAAAATCTGTTACAAATTTCATGTCATTTGCTTGAGGGGCTACTTCCGAAGCACTGGCAAATGATGAATATAGCATAATCGCCATTAATATATGTCTCATATTATTTCTCCTTGTGAGGAAAAATTAAGGTTTTATTTTGGTTTGGTAAAGAATTTCGAGCAGATGGGTAAAGTTTATATTTATTTATAATTTGAGGTAGTAGAAAGATAAAATTGAAGTACAATAGATTTATTTAGTAATTTATTTTACAGGTATGCTTTGCACTTTAACTTATTGTTTATATTAACCTTAATTCTAAGTTCTTCATCTGGGTTCGCTCAGAAGGATTCTCCTAAGATTGAAAAGGTGATCAATATTTGCGCAGAGGATACTGGGTGGCTTCCTTATTCTAGTCCAGTAAGAGACTCAGCAACAGGAGAGTTTGATGTTCTTGGCTTTAATCGAGATGTGGCAGAAGCTGTATTTTCTCGTGTTGGAATTAAGTTTAAATTTGTTGTTAAGCCTTGGCAAAGATGTTTAAAGGAAGCTATTGAGGGCGGAGTCGACATTGTATTAGATGCTGCTTCCAATGAGCAAAGAAGAAGAGACTACTTACTTACTACTCCAATATATACAATGACTCCTGCATATTTCTTTCATAAAAGCTTCGAAGCAAGTTTAAGAGATAAGACTGCCAAACAGATTGTCTCAAGTCAGCCAATTTGTGGGCAGACTGGATATACGTATACAAATTTTGGAATTCCTAACGAGGAAGTAAAGAAGCTTTCTAAGGCGCTAGGAAGAATCATTGATCTTGTAAGTGAGAGAAGATGTAAAGTAGGCTTAACGAGATTAGAGGTTTTAAAACGAGAGTTACCTAACTATAAAGAGTATACAGATATTGCATATTCAGAAATAAAAGGGGCCAAGAAGGAAAATTTCTACTGGCTTATTAATAGGCAGAACAAATTCTCGGAAGAGTTAAAGAAACTAATTGATCGTGAGTATGAGCAATTAACTAAAAAAGGTGTAATTTCAAAACTTAAAAGTAAGTATAATCTCTAAATTCTATATTTTCTAAACTCATGCTGAGTAAGATGATCCATACGTTTACACCACTTAAATAAGTTATTTGACTGCCTCACTTTCTCTTTAAATTTATGAATATGTGGATTGCACATTAAAAAGATAAAACTAAAGATTGCAATATCTGTAGTAGAAACAGTATCTCCAAAAAAGAACTCATGATCTTTTAATTGATTATCAAAATGCTCAATAAGTTTAAAGACATGATTATCATACTCTACTCGAGGAATATTAATACTAGAGCAGTGGTCTACCCATTGGGACATAAGTTGAGAAATTTGATTGAGGTCGCTATCTTTAATCTCTGAGTGAGTCGATTTGAAATCTTTAAAAAATCTCTTTCTTGTTTCTTCACAGGTGTAGACATAGTTTACATATAGTCCAAGCAGTGTAGTTGTTGCCCACTGAAATGTAATCGTTTGAACTAAGCTATAGTCCGGAAATATAAGATCCTTTTCCACTTTATTAATATGCTTACGACAATACTCTATAATTTCAGGACAAGTTAATTTCTTACCGCCCATATCTAAGATCGGAATTGTTTTGGCTTCTATATCTAATTTCTTTGCTTGCTCAGGAAGCTTTACCCATTGAACATCAAAATCAATCTCACAATAACTGAGCAGTCTAATAATAAAGTGACAGCGAACAGAGATTGTCTCAACGTGAGAGTCTCCAAACCAAAGTATTAACTTATTCTTATTCATATTTAGATTATATAGTATCTCTAATTCTAAACAAGAAAAATTAAGGACATTTACTTAAGTCTTTGATTAAATAGAGCTATGAAATCACCTGTATTTAAAAAGAAATATCAAGTTAGTATAAGCAATGTAAATATCAATAAGCGGCTTGGTCTATTTGGATTACTTGGCTATCTTCAAGACATAGCAACGTTACACGCAGAGATAGCAGGGTTTGGGTTAGATGAGATGATCTCCTCTAATTCATTCTGGGTTTTAGTCAGACAAGAGATTCGAATGAATAAGTTTCCTAAGTGGAATGATGAAATTGAAATTCAAACATGGTCGAGAACTCCTCAAGGGATGTATGCTTTTAGAGAGTTTGAATTCTTCTTAAATGATGAGAAAGTTGGGAGCTGTTCAACCGCTTGGATGATTCTTAGTGGAGATACAAGAAGAATAAAGAAACCAGATTTTCCGATAGAAAAGATTAACCCTAGATTAGATTCTCTACTAGATTATTGTGCCGAGAGAATTAAGGTCCTCGATAACTTTGAGCTTGTTAATGAAATCAAAGTTAGAATAAGTGATCTTGATTTGAATATGCATGTCAATAATACGAAATACACTCAATGGGTTTTAGACTCAATACCTATTGAATTACACAAGAGTGCAAAGCTAAGAAATTATCAAATCAACTTCTTAAAAGAAGCTCACCTTGGAGATGAAATTGATATCTACAGGGCCAGTAGTGCAAAAGATGAAAGTGCACATGACACACAATTTAAAGGCATTCGCCGATCAGATCAGTCTACTATCTTCTATGTCAATATAATTGCAGACACTTAAAATGAACATATTAAGATATCTTAATACTTTAATCGGCCGATAAATTTTTTCTATCAACCGATAGAGTAAATTTACTATGTTTAGTCTAAAAATGAGCTACCATTTAGAAAATTTAAAATTAATTCTATAAAAAGGAGTTTGTATGAAATCAAGAATCGTCTTGATGGCCACTCTACTTTCAGTAGTAGGTTGCTCTACGCCTGAAAAGAAAATGGATTCCCATTTTGGAGTAGGGGAAGCAAAGCCAAATAGATTTTGGTGGCCTGACCAGATTAATCTAAGCCCTCTAAGACAGCATGCTAAAGAATCAAGTCCAATGGACAAGAGATTTAACTATGCTAAGGAATTCAAAAAATTAAACCTAGATGCTGTTAAAGCAGATATTAGAAAAGTTTTAACAACATCTCAGGATTGGTGGCCAGCAGATTATGGTCATTACGGTCCTTTCTTCATTAGGATGGCCTGGCATAGTGCTGGTACGTATAGAGTTATGGACGGACGAGGTGGCGCCGGAGGTGGACAACAGAGATTTGAACCACTTAATAGTTGGCCGGACAATGCAAACTTAGATAAGGCGCGAAGACTCCTTTGGCCAATCAAGAAAAAGTACGGAAAGAAAATTTCATGGGCCGATCTAATGGTCTTAACAGGAAATGTTTCTCTTGAAGACATGGGATTTAAAACATTTGGTTTTGCCGGTGGACGTACAGATGATTGGGAAGCAGATCTAGTATATTGGGGACCAGAGACTAAGTGGTTAGATGATAAGAGATACGAAGGTGATAGAAAGCTTGAAAGACCATTGGCTGCAGTTCAAATGGGTCTTATCTATGTTAATCCTGAGGGGCCAAATGGGGTACCAGATCCTCTATTAGCAGCAAAAGATATTAGAGAGACATTTGGAAGAATGGCAATGGATGATGAAGAGACAGCGGCGTTAATTGCTGGTGGACATACTTTTGGTAAGGCCCACGGTGCTCATAAAGTAGAAGAGTGTGTCGGAAAAGACCCAGGTTCTGAGAGTATTGAAAAGCAAGGCGAAGGTTGGATCAATAAGTGTGGTAAAGGTCATAGTGAAGATACAATTACTTCCGGTCTTGAAGGTGCATGGACAGCAACACCAACACTTTGGACGACACAGTATTTAGATAATCTCTATGCATTTACTTGGAAACAAACTAAGAGTCCTGCTGGGGCAATTCAGTGGGTTCCTGAAGATGAGAATGCATCAAATCTAGTTCCTGATGCTCACATTGAAGGAAAGAGACATGCGCCAATCATGTTTACAACTGACCTGGCATTAAAGAGAGATCCTATTTATAGAGAGATCACAACTCGTTTTAGAAAGAATCCTAAAGAGTTTGAAAGAGCATTTGCTAAAGCATGGTTTAAACTTACTCATAGAGATATGGGGCCATTGGCGAGATACCTAGGTAAAGATAAGCCTAAGGAGATTCTTTCTTGGCAAGATCCTATTCCAAGAAGAAATCATAAGCTAATTAATAAATCAGAAGTAGCTTCTTTAAAAAGATCTATTTTAAGATCAGGACTTACAAATCAAGAGCTAGTTAGAACTGCGTGGGCATCAGCGGCTTCATTTAGAGGAACTGATATGCGCGGAGGTGCTAACGGTGCCAGAGTAAGCTTACTTCCACAAAGAAATTGGAAAGTGAATAACCCTGAAGAGCTTACAAAAGTATTAGCAAAGCTTAGAGAAGTTCATGAAGAGTTTAATGGTACTTTAGTTGGTGGAAAGAAAGTTTCTTTTGCTGACGTTATCGTACTTGGTGGGGCAGCTGCTATTGAAGATTCTGCAAGAAAAGCAGGCTATAAAGGAATTAGTGTTCCATATAAGCTTGGTAGAATGGATGCTACTCAAGCACAAACTGATGTGAAGTCATTTGGTGTTCTTGAGCCACTAGCAGATGGATTTAGAAACTACTTTACAGAAGAAACGATGAGAACTCCTACTTATATGTTAGTTGATAAAGCAAATATGCTCTCTCTAACAGTTCCAGAGATGACGGTACTTATTGGTGGTTTGAGATCTTTAGATGCTAATACTAATGGAGTAAAGCATGGAGTTTTTACTAAGAGACCTGGGCTTCTTTCGAATGATTTCTTTGTAAATCTTCTCGATATGAGAACAAAGTGGGAAAAGTCAAATACTCCTGGAATTTACAATGGAGTTGAAAGAAAGTCGGGGAAAGTTCTTTGGACAGGAACACCTGTTGATTTAGTATTTGGTTCTCATGCGGAATTAAGGGCCATTGCAGAAGTCTATGCTTCTGATGATGCTAAATATAAATTTGCAAGAGATTTTGTTAAAGCGTGGTCAAAAGTTATGCAGCTCGATCGCTTTGATATTAAATAAATCCTTCCTTGGATTTGAAGGCCTAGAGTAATCTAGGCCTTTTTTTATGGAGTTATAAATGAAGTTAAATTTATTCAAAATTCTTATTATGTGTCTTCTCTTTTCGAAAACTTTTGCCGCAACTTATGAGGTGAAAATGTTAAATAAAGAAGGAAAAGAGTTAATGATATTCAATCCAAGTGTTCTTAAGATTAATGTGGGAGACACTGTGAAATTTCTTCCATCAACAAGAGGACATCATCCTCGTTCGATTTTTATTCCAAAGGATGCAAAGAGTTGGGAGATGAAAGGGAATAAGGAAATTGAAGTAACCTTCAATAAAGAGGGGATTTATATCTATGATTGTAAAAATCATTATGTAATGGGAATGGTTGGAGTTATACAGGTTGGAAAAGTTATGAACTTAGATCATGCCATTGAATTTTCTAATAAATATAAGAAGAAAGTCTCTATGAATAAAGAAAGGTTGAGTGAGTACTTGAGAGAATTAAAATAAACTGAGAGAATACCTCTTTATATTTCATTGGAGTAAGTAATGGTTACGGCAGTAAAGTGTGAAGATGGAAAAAAGAGATGTAAGTGGTGTATAGCGACTCCAGAGTACATGAGCTATCACGATACAGAGTGGGGTTTTCCTGTACACGATGATCAAAGATTATTTGAGAAAATCTGTCTGGAAGGTTTTCAGTCTGGGCTGAGTTGGAGAACAATTCTAACTAAGAGAGAGAATTTTAGAAAGGCCTTTAAAAATTTTGACTTTAATAAAGTTTCAAAGTTTAAGGAAAGCGATGTCGAAAGACTTTTGAAAGATGAAGGTATTATTAGGCACCGTGGAAAAATTGAAGCTACTATCAATAATGCAAAAATGGCCAAGTTGATCATTAAAGAATATGACAGTCTTGCAAATTACTTTTGGAGCTTTAAGCCAAAACAAAAAAGAAAAAGCACTAAAGATATTTCGACTTCTGAAGAGTCAATCGCTCTATCTAAAGATTTAAAAAGAAGAGGCTGGAAGTTTGTGGGACCTACGACAATGTATGCTTTCATGCAAGCGATGGGAATGGTTAATGACCATGCAAAGAGTTGTTATTTGCGAGATTTAGTCTAGATACTATAGACTATATATATGCTAAAGCTCCATATTAAAATTTTCATTATTATTTTCTTATGCCGTGGGGGAGAGGTTTGTGCTCAAGGTAGTTTCAAAGAAAAGATAGACTCTGGACATTCAATGATTTCTGAAAAATTTGGAAAGAGTGTCAACAGATTAGATAATTTTGTTTTTACTGAAAAAGAGCTTAATAAAGATACCGGTTCCAGAATATATTTTTTTAATAAAGTTTCTTTTTCTAATGATGGCCAATTTCTAAATGAAATTAACTATAGACTGAGCTTGAGACTCCCTAGGCTTTCAAAGTCCTTACAGTTATCCTTTGACAGTAATAATAAAACACCTGTAAATGGAAACTCCGATGAAGGGGAAGTCGATAGTAGTGATAATCGAAAAGTTGAAGAAAAGGTAGAAGCAAATCTTCACCACTTTCTAAAGTTAAGTAAGTTAGCTTCCATGAGAACATCGGCCGGGTTAACTGTATCAAGCCAGCCTCAAATCTTTTCAAAGCTTTATTTTTCAAGAGAAGATAGTTTTCAATACTTTAATATGACAACTTACTTGGGAAGTGAGTGGTATAGTAGAGATCGTTTTTCTCAATCTTCTGGAATAACTTTAAGTAAGAAGATTAACGATATAAGTACATTTCGCTACGTCGTGGAGCAAGGATGGAGAGAAAGTACAAATATAGTATCTCTTTCGACAGGTCCTTCGTATATATATTTTCTGTCTAAGAGAAGATCAATTGAGTACAACTTTAGATTTGATTACGAAAATAAACCTCATTTTTATTTAACAAACTTGAGATTCTTTATTAACTATAGACAAAAGCTTCATAAAGATTGGCTTTATTACGACTTGGGTCCATATATTTCTTTTTCGAGAGAAAAGAATTTTAAGCAAGTTCACGGAGCATATTTAAAGCTTGAAGTTGCATTTGGCGAATTTTAGATAGTAATAATATTTTTTTGGTGAGAGTATAAAAGAATTAGATTCTACATTAAAGAATAAGATTATAAAGAGGAATAAATGTTAGAGAAAGTAAAAACAATATCTATAGTTATAAGTATGATTACTCTTGTTTTTCTTGCAAAAAACTTTTCACAGTATTTACAACCTTCGAAATCTTATAGTGTTTCTTACGAAGTCGTTGAAGGGCTTAATGAAGATATCTCAAAGTCTTTTAAATTAAATAGCGATAAGAAATTGATCTATAGTTATGTTCCTGCATACTCAAATATTTATGAGTCAAAAGGTGAGAGCTTACCAATGGCCATTACCTTAAGTCTTAGGAATATAGATTTAAAGAACTCATTACAAATAGAAAAAGTTCTATATTATAATACTTCAGGTAATCTAATTAGAAGTTATTTTAAAGAGGGAGTTACCCTTGCTCCTCTAGAAACAAGAGAAGTCTTTGTTCAAAGAAGTGATGTTGAGGGAGGCTCTGGTGCTAACTTCATTGTAATCTTCTCTTCAAAAGATAAAATAATACCTCCAATATTTGAAGCGGTAATGACATCATCGGGTGCCTATGGAAAGTCATACGTCTTTACGAGTCGAGGTGTTATCTACTCTGGGCAAGGTGAGCAATCTAGCACCGAAAATACACCATAATTCTTCTAAAAATGTGTCAAATTGACATAGGCCTTTAGATGTAAAGTGAGATATGATGATCTCTATGGGACTACGCTCAACATTTCTTTTACTTACATTTTTAATTATTTCAGTCTTATTAGGTGGAGTTGGCTTTATTCTTAACGATGGGCAAGACCAAATCGAAGAAGATTGGCAAAGATCAAAAAAGGATCTTGAGAAAAGTCTTTTGATTGTAAATTATATTTCTAAGTATAAATTAATTTCAAGTTTTCCTCTTAATAGTATGAAGGAGGTTAGCTCTACCTTAAATGACTTAAATAATAGTTATATGCAGATCGCAGAGACTGATGAGTTAAGTGAGCTAAAGCTCTCTCACCCTAAGAAGAAATTAGATCGAATGAAAGTTCTAAATAGAAGTTTACTTCTAAGTAGAGAGCGATTGAATAAAGAGTCGATTGTAGAGAAACAAACATGGGATGAAATTGAAAAGAAATTGAGTACTGAAATTGTTACTCGAATGAAGAATGGGCAAGAGTTTCTACCAGGTTTCAAGACGACTCTTTCAAAGTGGGCACAGGATATACCATTTTTTGAAAAGGTCCGTAATTCTTTAGATATTTCCTATGTGCAACAGGAGAAATTTCAAGAGTTGAAAGAGTTAATGGATTTCTCGGATTGGCTAATCAGTTGGAAAAATTTTGAGCAAACTAGGGATGTAAACTTAAAAAGTAAATTTACTGGAGCCTTTGAGAAAATAAAATCTACAAAGTTAAATGAAAAATTAAAAAGTCATTTGATAAGAAGTTTTGAAAATCTACAGAGTATAAAGTTCCAAATAGAAAGAACTTTAAGTACTAAAGAGAGCATTGAAGCTGAGATAAAATCCATAAAGAATGAAGTTTCACATCATCTCAATACCCACCTTGTGCCTAGTTGGCAAAGTTTTCGTGAAATACAGCTAGATCTAGAAACGAGAGAGAGAGCCGATAGACTTCGAATTGTAGTTACTTCAGTCATTATTATTGGTGTTTTTATCTTACTAATAATGTGTATTTTATTTTTAAGAATTTTCCCTCAACTAAAAGTGTTACAAGATAGAGCAATTCTTGTTGGGAAAGGTGATTTTTCAAAGAGAATTGACAGTAAAATTCCAAAAAATGAGATAGGTCAAGTGATGTTGGCCTTCAATGAAATGAGTACAGAGCTTAACGAATATATTATAAAACAAAGAGAAATTGAAGAGGAGAAGATTAAGCTTTTAGATTCCATACAGAGGATGAGGAAGGTGAGTGAGCTAGGAGAGTATTCTGCTAAGATGGCCCATGAACTTAAAAATCCCTTGGCCATTTTGATGTATTGTTTAGATGATGCAGAGAATTTCTTAAAATCAAAAGATTTTCATCTCGCAAAGAATGAACTTGAAAAAGCTTCTCATGCTCTTGAGAGATTAAAAGTTGTTGCGGGAAAGTTAGGGTCTCGAAATAATCTTTCAGTCAAAGAGGAGATCTCCTTAAGGGCGATGATAAAAGACTTAGTTTCCATGTATGATTCAATGGCCAGTAGTGCTGAAGTTAATATTAATCTTAACTTTGATAACGAAAATGCGAAGTATGCTATTTATGCATCAAAAACTGAATTACTTGGAGCAATCTCTAATATATTAGATAATGCTATTGAATATATAGTAAGCCACAAAAGTACTTCAAAGAAGATTGAAGTCTCTATTGAGCAAGTAGAAGATAGTATTTACATTAAAATCTCTAATGAGGGAGGAGCCATAGAAGAGTCTCATAAGATATTCGATAGTCTCTACTCAAGTAAGGAAGGAATTGGAAGAGGGATGGGAATCGCTATTGCTCAAGACGTGGCCAAAAGTATTGGTGGAGATTTGCTCTATTCACATTCTGATGGGCTTAATTGTTTCACTTTCAAAATTCCTAGGAAGACTAATTCTTTGAGTTAAGATCTTCAATTAATCCATTAAGTTGCTCTTTTGTATTTACATGTACTTTTTGGAAAATATTGCTTAAGTGGTTCCTTACTGTCCCTTGGCTAATAAATAGTTTTTCGGCCACAATCTTATTCTTACCATGTATAATAATAGACTTTAGTACTTCTAGCTCTCTATTTGAAATTTGATACTTTTCAACGAGCACATTTGCAACTCTTTCAGAAATAGTAAATTTTCTTTTCAAACTTCTTATTGTATCCCTATTTGAAGCCTCTTCTCTAGCTTCAATTAAAGTATGAATAAGTTCTTTTTTATCAATTGGCTTTTCTAAATATTTATAGACTCCAATATTTAAACACTCTATAGCAAGTCTTTCCTTGGAGTAAGCAGTGAGCATTATAAAAACTGGGGCATCACCATTTTTAGGGTATTCCCTAAGTATATCTAGGCCCTTGCCGTCGGGAAGGTTGTAGTCAATTAACGCCACATCAAATTCGTGCTCTTCAATAAGTTGAAAGGCATCTTCTTTACTTCTAGCTGTTCTTATTGAAGAGAATACTTCCTTTAGGTAGTCACTGTACTTATCCAATAAAACTTTTTCATCTTCTACGATTAATAGGTTCATAAAGAGATTATATCACTTATTCAGAGCTTGAAAATGTGACATTTTGACACATCAAAAAACTTTAATATGGAGGGAGAATAGAAGAATAAAACGGAGGTTTATATGAAATATTTATCGTTAACACTACTACTATTTTCACTACCCTCATGGGCTGGAGGTTACTTAGAGCTCTCAGGTGGAGTTCTTCACAAGCAGCTTAAAGGTGATTCTAAGTCTTACAAATCAAGTCAGTCTTTTTTAACAGAAGCTTCTCTTGGTCATCAGTGGGTAAACTGGGATTTCTCTCTAGATACAATGTATTCTATAGGAAGACAAAAAGACTTTAATTTTTCTTATCTTCAAAGCGCTAATGGGGATGACTACAATTGGCACTCAGTGAGTGTAGGGCCGACACTTAAGTACCATATTTACTCAGAAAGTGGAACTTGGTCTTGGGCACCGTTTGCGGGAGTTTTTTATAATCATACTTCGGCGGATAACTCTGCAAAGTTTACTGACTTAACAACTGGAAAAACAGAGGACAATTCTCATGAGTCATGGGGCTATGGAGGAAAGCTAGGAGTTCAATTTAAGCAATACACTCAGAGTTCATCATGGGTTGAGTCTATTAGCTATAAGGTTTTTGGATCTTATACTAAATATAGAAAAACAGAAGGGGACTATTTAAAGAATAATAGAATTCTCGAATTTAAAGGAGATACTCCTGATAAATTACATGATTATTCTGTAGGTGTATCTGTTGGTTTTGCTATTGGAGATAAACTATTTTCTAAGGCAAAGAATGCAGTTGGATTAAAATAAGAAAAATATAGCGCTGAATAATATCAGCGCTAATTTCTTCTATAATCTAACTATGAATCCCGCCTGAAGCTTCAATTCTTTGACCATTAATCCACTTCATCTCATCGCACAGAAGCTCTGAAATAATTGGACCAATATCAGTGGGTAGACCAACTCTGCCTAGAGGAGTCTGCTCAGCAATCTTGTTGTTGAGTTCTTTATTATCCCTAACAGCACCATTTCCAAAGTCTGTTTCGATCGCCCCAGGAGCGAGGCAATTTACATTAACTCTTCTTTCCCCAAGTTCAACTGCTAGGTACCTTGTAAATACTTCGATGGCACCCTTCATCATTGCATAGGCGGCATAGCCTGGATAAGAAAACCTCGTTAGACCAGAAGAGATGTTTAATATCTTTCCACCAGAGTTAATTAAAGGTATTAGTTTTTGGGTAAGAAAGAAGACTCCCTTGAGATGAATATTCATTAACTCATCAAAAGTGTCCTCACTTGTTTCTATAATTGAGCTATAGCGACCAATTCCTGCATTATTTAGTAGATAATCAATGCTTTTAGTCTTTAAATTCGTTTGCAATAAATTTGTTAACTCACTTACGAATAAATCAAAGCTATCGGCTTTTGCTGTATTCAGTTTAAGGGCATAAGCTACTCCACCTAGCGTCTTTATTTGATCTACAGTTTTTTGAGCTTCAACTTCATTGCTTAGATAAGTTATGATGACGGCCGTATTTTTCTTTGCCATATTTATTGCGGCCTCTCTTCCTAACCCTCTACTTCCTCCTGTAATAAGTGCTATTTTCATATAATCTCCTTTTTATATGATTTTATCTGTTTGATTTAAACGGATAAATAGTGATAATGTTAAAATATTGTTAGTGAAAATCGGATTATTATGATTAAGCCTGAAGTATTAAGTATTTATGTAAAACTATGCGAGACTCTTTCCTTTTCTAAGACAGCAGAAGCATTGAATATTCCAAGATCCACTGTCTCTGATTCCATTAAGAGACTTGAAGAAGATCTTGGAACAGAGTTACTTAAAAGAACAACAAGAAAAGTATCAGTAACTGATGAAGGACATCTTCTGTATGAGAAGGCGCAGAATGTTCTAAGTGATTTAATAGACCTAGAATCTTCATTCACTGGTATATCAAGCACTGTTGAGGGGAGAGTTAGAGTTGATATGGCAACGATTCTCGCAGAGAGAGTCATCATTCCTCGCTTACCAGAATTTAGCTTACAATATCCTGAAATAAAATTAGAGATTGGATCTAGTGATAGGGATTTAGACCTCGTTGCAGAAGGCATTGATTTTGTTATTCGTGCTGGAAAGTTAAAAGATAGTAGTCTAATTGCTAAAAGAATAGGAAAGCATAAGATTGTAAATTGCGTAAGTCGCTCTTATGCTGATACGTACGGTATCCCTCGCTCCTTGGATTCGCTACATAAGCATTATCAAGTATGTTACTTACAGAATTTTGGCTCTGGTAAGGATGGCTTTGAGTATCTAGATGGAAGTCGTGTGAAAATGATTAAGATGAAGACATTTGCGACAGTCAATAATACAGTTTCTTATCAAGCGGCCTGCCTAGCTGGGCTAGGAATTATCCAAGTTCCTGAGATTGGGATTTTGAAATATCTTGAATCTGGAGAAATGATTCAAGTTTTAAAGAAATATGAGATGCCACCAATGAACGTCTACTTACTTTATACTAATCGAGAGAGGATACCTTCTCGTGTTAAGGTTTTTATGAATTGGTGTGAAGAGATCTTAAAAGAGTATTTGGCCTAAAGTATTAACTTTCTATTCAGTGTAATGATTACATAAATATTTTTATGTTAATTTCCCTGTGGTATTTCATTTTTATAATTATAGGTATTTAAAGGGGAGATCCATGAGAAAGCTATTTCTTATTTGTTGTTTATTACTTTCAGGTTCAAATATTTTGGCATCTAATAATCAAAAGGTTTGTTTATTTGAGAGAGAGTGTTGGGTAGAGCTAGGTCAGAATCAGAATAAGGAATTAGGAGAAGCAGTTACTTTAATTAATAGTAATGGGCTAGAGTTAATTAAAACTAATGAGGCTGAGGGGAATCTTTGGTTCAGAGTTTTTAAGAGAGAAGGTAAATATAGTACTAGAAGTTTGAGGCCAAGTAATTTGAACGAGAATGAAGTACGTACGATACTTCAAAATGGTAGTACTTTATTTAAAGGTAGTGATTATAGGGCAATGTTATCTCGATACGGAATGGGTAGTGACTTTTTCACTGATCTCATTAAATTTTATAATCAGATTAAATTTTATGGTAATGGAAACTTAACGGAACCATTAAGTTTTGAAGCTTACTATTATAATTATAATACAAACTCAAATGGAGAGAAGGTAACAGTTTTAGACTCTAGCTTAAAGGTTGTTCAAAACTTTGTTACGACTCAAGCCGAAGCGAACTCTTCAGAGTCACTTGTTACAATAGATTTTACTAATGCGCTTTATAACGAGAATTATGAGTATAGACCTTATCTATTAGTGACAAAGGACTATGTTGTCGCGGCTCTTTATCGTTGGCAATTATAATCAAATGAAAATAATTAAGCCTTATAAGTTAGAAAAAGGAGATACAATTGGTATCTTCACTCCTTCATCTCCTGCTTATAAGGCTAATGAAGAGCTCTTTGTTAATGGTGTAAAAAATATTGAAGCACTAGGTTTCAAAGTGAAACTAGGAAGCCTTACTCAGAATAGATCATCGCAAGGTTATCGCTCAGGAACACCCAGAGAAAGAGCGAATGAGTTTATGGAGCTGATAGAAGATAGTGAAGTAAAGTGTCTTATATCAACAATTGGCGGAATGAATTCAAATAGTATGATTCCCTATTTAGATTTTGATCTAATCAGAGAGAAGAGAAAGATCATATGCGGATATAGTGATGTAACGTCACTCCATCTTTCGATTCTTAAATATTCTGGATTAAGTACATTCTATGGCCCAGCTATTATGACTTGGTTTGGAGAGTACCCAAATGGAATAGAAGAGAGTATCGACTCTTTTCTACAGGCCTCTATGAATACAAATAATTCACCTAGAGAAATAAAACCATTCTCTAGGTGGAGTAATCATTTTAGAGACTGGTCCAATGGTGATTGGAAGAATATTCCAAGAGAGTGGAGTAAGAACGATGGATGGCGTGTTTTAAATGCCGGTAAGGCAGAAGCTGAGATTGTCATTGCAAACCTAAACACTCTCATTTCAAGTGCTGGGACAAATTATTTCCCAGAGTTATCAGGAAAAATTCTACTAATTGAAGAAATGGCCGCGCCATGGTCAAAGGAAGAGAGAAGCTTGACGCAGCTTAAGCTCATAGGTGTTTTTGATCAAATTGCAGGATTGATTATGGGGAAACCCGAGATGCCTAATAATGAAGGTGCTCCCTTTGATCTTAATGATTTATTACTGGAAATTGTTGGACAGAGAGACTATCCAATCATATCTGAATTTGATTGCTCCCATACGATACCGATGCATACAATCGCTCAAAGAGTAAGTGTTAAGATTGTGGCCAATGATGATTTTGATGTTCGCTTTGAAATCAAAGAATCCTTTGTGGAGTAATGGGCTGAACTATTTAGTTAAGAATGGCCTTTAGAGACTTCTCAATTTCTTTTTCTTTGAGATTAATACATCCATCAATACTTAGAAATGAGGCTCCATGTACGTAGGCAATTAATGTTTGAGTATTCATCTTAACCTTATTTGTGGGAGTTCCTTTTGCTACAAATTCAAAAATATAAGATATTAATTGTTCAGAGATTGTCTCAACTTCAGTATATTCTTTCATCTCTGCGATCTGTCTAAAGTTCATTGCTCTAAAGAAACCTTCATACTCTTTTGCAAAAGAAATATAGGCCATACCTAACTTTATGAGACTAGGATTCTTGGAGAGACGTATTTCTTCAAAATTATTTTTTAGAATTTTTATACCTTCAAGTGCAATAGTCACCACGATTTCATTTCTTGTTTTAAAATGTCTGTAAATCGCAGCAGGTGATACACCACATAATTTACTTATATCTCGAATAGAGAAATCTAGAGAGCCATTCTTAGCAATAATAGAGCTAGACTTTTCAATAATGTCACTTCTTAGGTCTCCGTGATGATAAGTATCTAATTTTCTTTTGTTCATTGTAAATTCTCTATTTTTATATTGAATGTAAACATATGTTCACATAATATGTTATCAACCGTTAATATTTGTGACAAGGGTAAAGATGAGAAATATATTAGTGATACAAGGACATACAGATAGCTCTTCTTTAACTCACTCTCTTTCGCTTTCTTACATAGAGGCCCGTAAAAAGAGTGGTGATAAAGTGAATGTTGTAGACTTATCAGTATTAGACTTTAATCCTATCTTAGAGATGGGATACAAAGAAATAATGCCTTTAGAGGATTCTCTGCTTGAGTGTCAAAGTCTTATTAAGGAAGCTGATCACATCACTATTTTTTATCCAACTTGGTGGGGAACTCTTCCCGCAAAATTAAAAGGTTTCTTTGATAGAGTATTACTTCCTGGCTTTGCTTTTAAATTTGAAGAAGGAAAGACTCTTCCGACGAAGTTATTAAAGGGAAAAACAGCCTCAATAATTACGACTCTAGACACTCCCCCTTGGTATTATAGGTACTTTCAAGGAAATTTAGGAGTGAGAACATTGAAGAACCTGATTCTAAGTTTCTGTGGAATCAAGACAAAGAAGATTATCTATATTGGCCCCGTTATAAAATCTAGCGAAGAAAAAAGAAGTGCTTGGATAGAAAAAATGAAGAAACTAGATTCTTAGTGAAGTGTTTGGACTTTTTGCTAGTAGCTATCAATGGTGAAAAAATTGCGAGGAAAATTGATTATAAGAAGCTGTATGACTTAGTCAATTCCCATGGTTTGTTGAGAAACCAGTCGATAGTTCTTTAAAGATAAAACTTATTAGAAATTAGAAAAATAAGGACTGAAAATTGATATATTATCAGGTAAAGTTCTCGTATGGATTTAGTTTACCTCTTTATATGTATTATCTTTTTAGGATTTTTCTTCAATAAAAAAGTCTCTAGTAACGAAACTTGGAGAGCAACAATAACTCCACTTGCCTCTATAATAGGGAGTGGTTTTTTAATTGCAGCTCCAATTTTAAACTCCTTAAACTCTAAATATAGCTATCTCTTAATGCTTGGGCTTTGTTGTGCGACTTACTGTATTGGTATTATCATTAGATGGAATATTCAAAATGTGGAAGAGAATAGCTCTAGCTACATTAGCGAGAAACTAAGCGATATTTTCTTATCTATCGCATACATACTCTCTGTTTCATATTATTTATACTTATTAAGTTCATTCATTTTAAAGGCAACCTCTTTACATGGCCTTGACTTAGAGAGAGGCTTAACCACTTTAATCGTTTGCAGTATTGCGTATTACGGCCATCAGCATGGTTTTAAGTCATTAGAGAAAGTTGAGTCAATATCCGTAAATATTAAGCTCTCCATAATTTTTACTTTCTTAGTTTCTTTGATTGTTTTTAATATTCAAAATGACTCACCAGTTGCTCAGGAGAAAGCTTTTGATTTTGATGTTATTAGAGTCCTTCTTGGACTTGTTATTATGGTCCAAGGGTTTGAGACTAGTCGCTATTTAGGATCTAGCTACTCGAGTAAAATAAGAGTCACAAGTATGAGAAATGCTCAGTTAATAAGTACTGGAATTTATCTTCTCTTTATAATCCTTTTTTCTAGTGTATTTATTTTGTATCCACTTAGTGGGGCGATAGAGGAGACCTCTGTTATTGATGCTGCAAAACATGTTTTTAGAGTTGCTCCTGTTTTAATTCTTCTTGCCGCTCTTTCTAGTCAATTGAGTGCAGCACTCGCAGATATGAGTGGATGTGGAGGTTTAATAGGAGAGTTTTCTAAAGGTAAGATTTCTGAAAGAAACTCATATATTTTAATCGCTATTTTAATACTTGTTATTATTTGGTCGTTTAATATATTTGAAGTTATCTCTCTCGCATCTAAGGGGTTTGCACTTTATTATCTGCTTCAATGTATTTCTTCAGCTAAGTATTACTTTCGCAGATCTCTATCAAGGTTAAGCTTCTCTTTATTTGTTGGACTTTTCTGTCTTGCTGTTGTGATTTTAGGTTTACCTTTTGAATAGCTCACTTTTATAAATTAGTAAGAGAAATTGAATACTTTAGTGAGTAGTTTGATTATATTTGGTTTTTATCAAGGAAGTTTTAGAAATACAAAAAGCCAGAGTGGGTTAACCCTGGCTTTTCTACAAATATCTCCGGAGAGATATTTGATAAAGTGTTTATATATAATTGTTATGTAAGAGACAAGCTTTAATCTTATTTTTTCTTTGGTCTATGTCCCGCACGACTTAGAACTTCGACGTAAATAGATTCACACCCTTGAGCTACAAACTCATCGATCATTGAGCTGAACCTATCTGGTGTTATTACTTGTGCTTGGTTTTGATCTTTGCCAATTTTACAATCAAGCTCCCAACAGCTATGTCCCTCTGGGAGTTCTTTGCGGCGCTCTCTCTTTATGTATTTCTTTATTTCATATTTTACGGAGTCAGCCTGGCGCTCTGGTTTCTTATTTGGAGCTGTAAGATTAAATATTTTTTTCATTAGTTTTGTGCCTTATGTGCTTCTCTAAAGTTAGAGGGAAGAGTTATCTTGAAACTATGAAGTACCATAAGAGGATTTATAATGTGAATCGATAAATTGTAATTTTCAGCTTCTATTTGTTATAGTTTAAAAACGTTTAGAGGACTTTACTGATGCTTGAGAGGAGTTATATGAAAATTTGGGTTGATGCAGATGCTTGTCCCAAAATTGTAAAGGAGCTTTTATTTAAGAGCTGCCTTCGTTTGGAGATTCCTATTTGTCTGGTAGCGAATTCTTATATGAATGTTCCTTTTCATAAGCTGATCTCATTTGTAAAAGTTGAAAGCGGCGACGATGTTGCTGACATGTATATTGCGAACCATATTGCTCCAGAAGATTTAGTGGTTACAGCAGATATTCCACTTGCTGCTCAAGTTGTGGAAAAAGGAACTGTGGCAATAAATCCTCGTGGAGAGCTATACGATGATGAGAATATAGGTGAGAGGCTCTCTATGCGTGATTTTATGAAAGACTTAAGAGATAGTGGAGTTGTAACTGGAGGTCCTGAACCTTTTGGTGCTAAGGACAAAGAAAACTTCGCCAATTCACTAAGTAAAATACTCGCTCAAAAGGGCTACAAGTAGATCACTAGTCTTTCGAGTGATCAAAAGGTTAATTCAATGAAAGTAGAAACAATTAATGAATTAAAATTAGTCTATGGCCTCACGATCCGTACTAAGAATGAAAATGAGATGAACCAAGAGACTGCGAAAATAGGAAATCTATGGGGAAGCTTTTATTCAGAAGTTGCTCCTCTCCTTAATAAAGAAGAACTTGTCTATGGAATTTATTCATCCTATGAGTCTGATCACTCTGGCGAGTTTAATGTAACGGCCGCCTCAGAAAAGAAAGTTGATGGAACAGAAGCTGTGGCGATAGAAGCAGGAAAATACCTTGTTTTTACTGCACAAGGTGAAATGCCACAGGCCGTGATTCAAGTATGGACTGATATTTGGAATTACTTCTCTGATGAAGATTCAGAGTTTAAGCGTCTTTATAAAACAGATTTTGAACTTTATGATGGGCCAAATTCCGTAAAAGTTTATATCGGAATACAGTAGTTGGCGGTGTCTTATAACTTTTTCCAATTTTGTATTTAAATTGGCGGGGATATTAAAGATTCGATACCGGTAATACGAAATCTCTAACATAACGATAGTACGTCTTACTTTATTTGTTTTTCTTGTTGCGATGTGTTGTTTTTTTGTTGTGAAAAATTTTGAGTATGATATATGTGATTAGTCCTTATCAAGGAGATCATTTGGGCTATTCCGTTAAGTTTAAAAAGAAAAAAGCTAAGTACTCACTGCTACATGCATCACTTAGGTATCAAAGTCGAGAGTTTCTTGTTTCTGCAGAGCAAGTGAAAAGTGGAGTACTTCATAACTTACTTCAGATTAACAATAGCTCAGAGAAAGAGCTAAAAGATCGATGCTTGTACTTACCTGGCTCAAAAGATATTCGAGTGAGTCAATCGACGAGTAAAAATGGCCCTTTTTTTAGACTGAAGAAAAACTCAAAAGAGCCGCCTCTTGGAAGTAATGAGTCCTATGAACACCAGTTTTTCAAAATAGCACTAACGCAGTTGAGTGAACTGAAGTGTATAAAGCCAGGATCTAGTCAAGGCTATACTGTTAAATATAGAAATCCTAGAGGTGAGATGTCTTTTTCTGAGTCTCAAAAATTAGAGAAAGGAATGAAGATCGTTGACGTCATCGCGGACTTAGTTAGTGAGAATAGAAAGGGGAAAGTTGCCCTAGAGGCTATTGTTTCGAGCTCTCTGTGTCCGAAGAAAATAAGATATCTAAATAGTAAAAGTCTTCAAATTATAGCCATTCTAGTTCCTAAATTTCCAGATATACCTAATAGAGTTCTAATGGTTGAAGAGCAGCAGCAGTTACTAAATGATTGTAAGAGAAGGATTGGTCGTAAGAAGTCTGTTGGGATATTGATTCCAAGGGGAGATGTCTCTAGTAGAGACCTAGAAGGGACAGGGTTTTATATCGAGGGAATAGAGAGGGAAAAAGATTCTAACCGAAAGGAAGTGAAAAAAATAAGAGCGACGCCAGTCGAAGAAAGAAAAGTAGAAAAGCAAAATGATGCTGTCGATATTTCAAGATGGGGCAATTCAAGACACCTTGTTAATAGTGTGGTCAAGGCTGAGATACCAAAAAGAAATATTGAGTCAGTTATTGAAGAAATGAAGGCTGTCAGTGTTACTATAGAAGACTGTAAGGAGTCTGAACCTCATGTTTTTAAAGAGGATAGTTTGATAGAGGAGGAATGGCCTAGCCTTTCAAATAGATCTCAGAATCTTGTAGAGACGAAATACCGGCAAGAAGATAAGAGACTTCCAACTTTTTTTGAGGGACTACTGATTTTGATTTTTGAGAACTTTAGATTTTCCTTTGTATTTTTACTAGGTGTTATCGTTTTAGTTAATCTTTTCTAGATGTTCTTTGAGTTTTGTTAGAGCATTAATTACTCTGATTAATCTATTCTCGGCATCTTCAATCAAAGACCCATCTGGAACTTGCCAGTTACCATGGGCTTTTCCTCTACCTCGAAGTCTTTGCAGTGTATTTAATTCCGTATGTATTTCTTTAATCAATTCGCCGCTACTTTCAGAAGTTGATAGAATAAATTTAATAAGCTTCACCTCTATTTGATCATTAACTTCTCCTATTTTTAAGCAACTTTTGAGTCTTGATGTATATGGTTTTGATTGATTTGAGTCTAGAAACAAAAAAGCCCAGTCGTTAAACTGGGCTTTTTTATGATCATGATAGTTGGTATCTGATCAAGTATAAAATGGCGGGAGAGACGGGACTCGAACCCGCGGCCTTCGCCGTGACAGGGCGACGTTATAACCAACTTAACTACTCCCCCGCATTTCGTGAGATTTAATATAAGTATTTCTGGTCGTAGAGTCAATATGAAAATGATCTTTTTTTAAAATAATTGAGAAGATACAAATGTTTTTATTGAAATGACCATCAGCAGTATGCTGAAGAGCATATTCGCCACTTGTGGGCTAACTTTCTGAGTGAGGTTGACTCCTAACTTAGAAGAGAGGCTTGAGCCAATGAATAGTGCGATGACTATTGAAAAGTTAACGTAACCGACTTGTCCCATTTCTAAAATTCTATAGTTGAAAACGAATGTTGGAGTCGGTTGGATGAGGTAGGTGAGCATTCCAGTAAATGTTCCGACCACCATGCAGGCGTTGCTGTGGACGGAGAGTTTTTTAAAGGGGATATCGAGTATGAGTATAAAAAGGGGAATTAGTACAGCGCCGCCACCAAGTCCTGTGAGGCCAGAAATGAGTCCTCCTACTAGTCCGGTAAGTGTCCCTAGGGAAATTGTTTTAAATGTAAACTTTGGACTCCAGTTATTATGATCAGCTACTTTATTTTTGTTGAAAATATTTCTGATAGCAATGATGAAAACAAAAATACTAAAAATGAGTTTAATAGTTTTTGCATCAAGAATAAGGGCGAGTCTTCCTCCAACGATGACTCCAATAAGCATAGCAAGTGCAATGGGGGCAACGAACTTAAAATTTGGTTTTACGCCTGCTTTTGTAAAGTTATATGTATTTCTAGTGGAGTTGAAGAAGATAAGAGTTAAAGAGGTTGCAATTACCACCTGAGCAGGTAGGAAGCTAAAAAACGTGTAGAGAGTCGGTACGATAAGGATACCACCACCAACTCCAAAGAAAGTTGAGAGAAGACCTACGAAAATACCTGTAACAATAAGACCGAGAATTAGCATAGTTAATCTTATAGTGATCTTGTAAGCTTGTACAGTTGTCACATCTAATAAGATTGATAGAATGGTATAAAGGATTGTGTATGAAAGTTTTTATCACTGGGGGGACGACAGGTATTGGTTGGTCTCTTGCAAAGATTTACTTAGAAGAGGGGCATCAGGTTGCGATCTGTGGTCGTGATTTATCTAAAGTTGAGTCTGGAGCAAATGAAAAATATAAGAATCTAACTTGTTATAAAGTTGATGTTACAAATAGAGATGAAGTCCTAGCGGCCATTGATGATTTTAGTAAAGGCGAACTAGATCTCTTAGTTGCCAGTGCTGGAAGGAGTGTTGGAAGTAAGACGAGAACTCCAAACTTTGAAGCAGCAAGAGATGTGATTAATATAAATGTCTTAGGTGTTCTCAACTCTTTTGAAGGAGCCTTGAAGAATATGCTTCCTAATAAAAGAGGTCATATTGCAGCCATTGCTAGTGTTGCTGGAATGGTGGGACTGCCGGGAGCGTCTTCGTACTCAGCTTCTAAGGCCGCAGTTTTGAAGTTATGTGAGTCTTTCAGTATGGATCTTCACTCTGAGAATATAAAGGTCAGTTGTATTGCACCTGGTTTTATTGATACACCTCTAACTCAAAAAAATGACCATAGTATGCCTTGGCTTATGAGTAGTGAAAAAGCCGCAAGAAAAATTAAAAAAGCCTTAGACAGAAAGCTTCCTCTCTTTGTTTTTCCATGGCAAATGAAGACGGTTATGTTTATACTGGAGAGACTTCCTAGGTGGATGTATCGCTTTTTTATGCAGCTACCATTTGCAAATTATAGTAAGTAGGGTTTATATGAAGAAATTTTTTTTACTTTTTACTCTTTTATTAGTGAGTTGTAATAAGGAAGCTCCTATTGCTTCTAAGAGTGTGAACTCAGTAAAAAAAGAAACTCCAAATTATGACTTCTCTAAAAAATCTAACTCAATGGCAGTGAAAGATGACTTCTCTGATTTAAAGAAAGTAGATGATGAGTCCTGTGAAACAGAGGAAGAGTTAAAAGAGAAGCTGGCAAAGCCCAAGCAAGAAGCCTTTCAACTCCAAGGTGGAGATACTGGTTGCGACGTTTCAGCAGCTAAGTAGCTTTCTCTAAAAATCATTTTGTAGCTTGTCTTTGGCCTTCAGAAAACTTGCTGCAACAGCGTTTATTAATGATGAAATTTCTTTGGATAGAGTTTCATTTTTAATCTTTGCGCGAAAATTTTGAATATCTAGATCCATTACTTGATTACGATTATTCCAAGAGATTAGAAAGTTGGAGTCAAAAGATTTGATAGCAGAGCTATCATAAATTTGGATACTTAATTCTCTAGAATCTCCTTGCATCGCTTTAGGTGAAATTGTATTGGAGCCTGTTAGTAAGATTTTTCCATCAACTGAAATTGTATTTCTGTGATTCATTGTCTGGTACTGCTTATAAGTCACATTCATACGAGACTTTACTTCAATACCATAAAGCTTTAGTTCTCTAAGATAGATTGTATTGGGAAGACCTCCAAGAGCAATGCTCTCACTGTGATCAGCAAGGATACGAATGTCTAGAGTGGGTACTTCTAATTTTCGCTTAATAAGTGAGTTTATAATATAGGAATCATATAGATACTGTTGCTCCATATAGATATTGGTCTGTGCCTTTTTGATCATATCAATGATGAAGTTTCTTGTTGTTCTTAATTTCTTTGATGAATCTGTTTCACTAATGCGAATACTTTGCTTACCAATAATTGGATAGCTCTCTCTTTTAATTTTGATGAAATTCAAAACTTCACTTTGAATTGTACTCGAAACTCTATTTTGCGGATCACTAAGAGCGTTAGAGATATCCTCTTGAATTGTATGTTGAATAAAGGCCGCACCTGGTCCTTCCACTAGAAGATCATTGTCATGGAAGTAGCCACCTTGATGATCACTCCAATTCTTTGAACCTATAAGGGCCATTGGTGAACTGGAATTAGAGTCGATTATAATTGCTCTAGTGTGATTGACGGGTGAATGAGTGGGTGAGTTTAAGATAATAAAAGAAGAGTTACGTTCAGCATTTAAATTCTCTTTATATATGGAATTCGTTAAAATAATTGTTTTAAAGTTAGGATTTCTCTTTAGCTCTCGAGTCGTTTTCTCTTTTAAAGCTTTGTAGAAAGAGGCTCCAATTGTACCGCTAATTCTGTCCATATTGATAACAATGGACTCTTTCGCTTTTTCAATTAATTTCTTTGTTTCTTTAAATACTGGATCATTACTTAAAGCAATATGCTCGCCGTTTGATTTGAGGTAATTCTCTTGTTCAACTAAAGTCTCTATTCTCTCTTTAGTAGTTGGCCCATTATTGAAGAAAGTTATTTTATTACCTGGAATGTATCCACCAAAGTTTAGTGAGTATGGATTTATCTCTGAATGTTTTTTGAAGTTAATTGAAAGGGGAGTCGTTTCAGTTATCGCTGTAATAAAGTTTTCAGTATTTTCAAAATTGGTAATGAAGTTTGATTTTTGTTCAAAATCTTTAATTAAAGTTAGGTGAAGAGATTGGCCCTTTGAAAACTTATGGTGGTAAGTTTTTTTGAAAAGGTTTTCAGCTGACTCTTTTTCTGACTCCGAAAGATTTGGATACTGGAGGTGATCTCTTAGTATATTTGCCTTATATAGCATTATAAAACTAAGTGTTCTATTTAGTTTGTTTCTATCTGGCTCTATTAATCTCCAATGTATAATTGGTTTTAAAAATTCTGAGGGAAGAACGGGGGCAAGACGATTGATTAATAAATTGGCCCTTTTATTTCTTTGAGTGTCTAAAGAAATAAGATTCTTCTTAAACATAGAAGTATTTTTAATTTGATCATTATCAAATATGAGTGGAGCGCTCTCTAGGTAGTAGCTTCTTGCAAGGATTCTCTCTTGGAGGTGAAATTCCGCTGCACTAATATTAAACATGAATAAGAAGAGTATGAGATACCTATTCACTAGAGATCTCCTTCTTGCTTAGAGTATAAGAAATGACCAAGTTCTAATTTCTTGATTACTTCTGGAATTGTATTCAATCTAAAATTTTCTTTAAGAATTTCTCTTTCTCTATATGGATTTGTACTTGCTGGATCTCTAGAAGTTATTTTAATAAAGTACTTTGATTCTTTTAAAAATTCCCTGTCTTTTAGAGAGTAAACTAAGGTATCAACTTTCATTTTAACTTTTAGATTCTCTGAAGGGGCACTATATCTACCATGAATATAGAAATCATTTGTAATTGTAGGAGTCTTGTTAGTGTCGCTAAGTTTCTTTACCCATACTCCTGATTCTTTAATGGATGGGAGAATCTTACCAAGATGTATCATGACTTTGTCTTTTTCAATTGTATCTTCTTGAGTATTGTAATTCTTTATGAGGTCAACTGTTATATAGTCGTTATCAGATTCTTTAGATGAAACAGAGTGGAACATCGTTACTTTAAACTCTTTAGAGCGAATATTTAGATCTGGCTCAGTCATACTATTGGCCTTAAAAAAACGGCGAAATCGAATCTCTGTGCTACCTTCTTTTTCCAGATTTAAAACGATGCTAATTGTTCCACCGTTATATTGGTAGCGTGAGTGTGAAGAGGGAATCTTAGAATTTAATATTTGCTCGCTAATAGTCTTTTCTTTATATTCGAGTTCTCTTTTTAAATTGAATTGGTCGACGTTAACTAAATTATTTGTAGAATGTTCTGTGTTGTAATTGAGGGTCTGCTCAAATTGTGGAATGAAGTGAATATCAATTTGAAGCTCGCCACTGGCATTGCTCTTACTTTTTAAGTGAGAGCGCATTTTCTTAATAAATGTTTTAAGTGTATGTCTTTGAAAGACTTGAGCAAGAGAGTTCTCACTCGCATTTTCTCCCTCTAAGGTCTCTTTTATAGCTTGTGAGTAGGCACTCGTAATCTCACTAGTACTTTGCTCTTTATTGCTGCTCCAAATCTCTGATTCGATTTTATAATTAATATATTTATTAAATTGATTTTGAAAAAAGTAATCTCTATACGCATCGTATTCGAGATCTCCAATTGAACTTGCAATTGATCTCTCTTGAATATTCTCAAGTGATTGGGAGGCCCAGTACTGGTGGTAGGGTCCATAGAAATTTGCGAGTATATAGGTCGACAATACACATACAAATATGACAAATGGTAGCCACAGGACAATGTTTTTAAACTTCTTTAGAACTATCAAATTCTTCCCTCAATTCCTCTTCCTCTATCGGAAGTTTGAGGGAATTTATTTACCTTAAATTAATCTCAATATCTTTATTTCAGGTACTTAGATCGTATCTTGCCAGAATTGTCGAAACTCTTCTTCGTAACTTAAGAGAGTTAGGTCCTTAATTCTATCGATATAGAGCTTTCCAAATAGATGGTCTAATTCGTGTTGAAATACTGTAGCGAGAAATCCTTCTAGTATTAGTTCCTCTTGTTGGGCACGATCATTTAGAAATGTAATTTTAACCTTACGTGGTCTGTGAACAAAACCCCTTAGGCCAGGTACAGAGAGACAGCCTTCCCAAAAACCTTGCTCAGTTTGATCAAGAACTTCAATGGTTGGGTTTACAACAATGTATTGGTCACTCTTTGCAATATCGGGGTATCTTTCAGAGTTATCTGGGAGTTGAATTATTGCGACTTGATAGGAGACACCAATTTGCGGTGCTGCGATACCAATACCACCATTTTCTTTCATTGTATCTTCTAAGTCTTTAATGAGCTTTATAAACTTCTCTCCACCAATCTCTTCGCTCGGATATTCGAGAGCTACTTTTCTTAAGACAGGATTCCCCATTTTAGTCAAATCTTTAATCGCCATTTTTAAAACTCCTCTAAAAACATGATAGAATAGAATTCTACTTCAAGCTAGATTTTTACATGAGGGAATATGAAGAAAGTTCTATTTGTTTGCTTGGGCAATATTTGTCGATCGCCAATGGCAGAGGGCATATTGTCTAGCTATATTGAAAAGTTAAACTTAAATATGAGCTGTGATTCTGCGGGAACAAGTGCATTTCACGAAGGTGAGATGGCCGATGCTAGAATGAGGGAAGCCGCTAGTAGAAGAGGGTATAACTTAAGTCAAATTCGATCGAGAGGGTTTAGACAGGAAGACTTTCAAGACTTTGACTCTATTCTTGTAATGGACCAAAGTAATTATAAAAATATAACTCGTCTTGCTGCAAGTGATGATGATTTTAATAAAGTTAAATTAATAACAGATTACTGCACTACGATGAGGGCCTCGGAAGTTCCTGACCCTTACTATGGAGGTGACCAGGGATTTTTTGAAGTTATTGATATTTTGGAAGATGCAATTAAGGGGTTTATCGCTGAAAGGTAAGAAGAAAAACTATATGACTCCCAAGTGCTTTGATGAGCTATCTGCCGAGATGGAAAATCTTCTAAAGGTAGAGAGACCAAAGACGACTCAGATAATTGCGTGGGCAGCAGGAAATGGTGATCGTTCTGAGAATGCTGATTATATCTATGGAAAGAAAAGACTTCGAGAAATTGATAGACGATTAAGATTTCTCAAAAAGAGGCTCGATGACTCAGAGGTTATTGACCCTCTAAAGATGAGTAGTGAAAAGGTTCAATTCTCAGCAACAGTTACGGTTGAAGATGAAGAGGCTGAAGTTAAAGTCTATTCCATTGTTGGAATTGATGAAGTTGAAGTTTCGAAAGGTAAGATTAGTTGGAGATCGCCCATTGGAAGAGCATTACTTGGTAAAGAGGTTGAAGACATTGTTAGCATTGATGCACCAAATGGAAGTTTTGAATTAGAGATACTGAAAATAGAATATAAGGAAATATTATGAAAATACTTTGTGAAGTTTCACTTGGAGAGCTTGTCGATAAGATCTCGATTCTTGAAATTAAGAAAGAGAAAATCTTAGATAAAGTTAAAAATGAAAATGCATCAAAGGAATTAGAAACTTTGGGAGATACTTTAAAAAAGTTAAACTTATCAGAAATCGAGAGCTACATCAGTCAACTCCGAGAAGTGAATACAAAACTCTGGGAGATTGAAGATAATATCCGAGAGTATGAGCGAAGAGGTGACTTCTCTACTGGATTTATTGAATTAGCAAGAGCAGTGTATATAACAAACGATCAGCGCTTTGCGCTAAAGAATGAAGTGAATATTAAATTTGGTTCTTCTATTCAAGAGGTCAAGTCCTACGAAGAATATTAATACTTCAAAAATCTACTGGAAGTATGATACATTTTTAAAAAAATTAATAGGGAGTTTTTGATGGCAAAGCTATCATTAGAGGATAAGTATAAACTTTATGAAGCCTCTGTTCAGAATCACGAAACAGATATCGATTTTATAAATAAAGAGTATAAGAGATATTTTAAAAGAAAGCCTCTAACTTTAAGAGAAGACTTTGGTGGTACAGCCGCTATGGCATGTGACTGGGTTAGACAATCTAGTGATCACAAGGCTTGGGGAGTGGACTTAGATTCTGAACCTATAAAGTATGGAAGAGAAAATCATTACTCTAGGCTGAGTGATGCTGAGCAATCTAGAATGGAATATATTGAAGGCAATGTTCTTGAAGATAGAAACTTTAAGTCTGATGTTGTTGTGGCCTTTAATTTTTCTTACTTTATTTTTAAAGAAAGAGAAGTTCTTCTGAATTACTTTAAAAAAGTTAGAGAAGGGTTAAATGATAATGGAGCTTTCTTTGTAGACCTCTTTGGTGGAACAGATGCATGTCAAGAAATGGTAGAAGAGACAGACCATGATGATCATACATACTTCTGGGACTGTGAGAGCTTTAATCCAATAACATCTGAAGTACTTTACTATATTCACTTCAAGTATAAAGGTAAGAAGCATGAGAAAGTATTCACATATGATTGGCGTATGTGGGGACTAAAAGAGCTTCAAGATATTATGAAAGAAGCAGGGTTCTCAAGCGTTATTCCTTACTGGGAAGGTGAGGACGGAGACGGTGGAGGAGATGGTAACTTCTATCCGGCTAAGAAAGAAGAAAATTGTGAATCTTGGGTAACTTATATTTGTGCTCTAAAATAAAAAAACCGGCAATAGCCGGTTTTTTTTATAATTCGTACCCACCGTCAATGATATCAATATCCAAATCATCATCGTAATCAGGTTCTATATCTGATTGTGGTGTGTACTTTCTAATAATATGGTTTTTAATATTATTGATTGTAAACATAGTCTCTCTACTTTGGCAGAAATCAAAAGTAGTGTTACCAAGAAGTACTTCTTCTATCACTTGCTCTTTAGAGAGCAAGATGTAATCGCTTAAGGCTTCATTAACATCATCAATGAACTCTTCCAAAGTATCTCCGAGTCCAATTTTTGATTCGATGATTAATTTTTGTGCGTGAGCACGTCCTTTAAACTTTCTAAAATTAGCAATTGTAGCCTTTATGAAGTAGGTACCTTCATAAGTAAAGGCCGCTCCATAGAGTACTCCTGCCGTACTGAGCTCTAAGTTGAGAGCGAGTGTTCCAATTAGAGAGGCTCCTGTTGAAGAAATGGCACCACTTGAGAAGTAGAGTCCAGTTCTTATAGGCGTTGTAATTGGTTCAGTGAGAGCAATAAGTTTAAATTTATTATATTCTTTCTCACAGTCGGCAAATGAGTTTAAAGAAAGTAGAAGTGAGATTGCGGCTAAATACTTAATCATTTGAATCTTCCTTTGTTGGTGAAAATTCTAGAAACTCACATCCCTTGTATTTCTTTTCGAATTTAGTTTTTAAATTATCTTCAATATTTTCATGAACAATTAAGACTTTAGAGTTGCTCTCTTTATTGATGATTGCAAGAGAGCTCTCAGCGGCAGCTAGCGCTGATTGATTTGTATCTTTCTTTATTAGAGCAATACTAAGAGGCCTATTAAAACTATCTGTTTGGTAGAGACCTGTTAGATTTTCTTGTTTCTTCTCAAGGATTCCACTCATTAGGTAATTGAATTCTTCAAAGTAATTTTGTGTGTTGTGAAACTCCGTTGCACTAATCCATAGGATAGAAGTTATAGAATTATCAATTTTATTTAATAATTCTCTATTCATTCTATTTTCCTATTGAGTCAAGAGTTCCATTGATAAATGAATACGTATCAGCTGTCCCAAATTTTCTGGCAAGATTTACCATTTCATCAATTACGACGGCCTTAGGTGTAGCGTCTACATTTTGAATTTCATAACAACCAAGCATTAAGAGAGCGTAGTCAATTTTCTCTAATTGATTAATTTTTCTCTTTCTAAGGTGCTTAGATATTTCATCTTCAAGTGAAGCTTTATTCGTAAATACTCCATCGATGAGAGAGAGTGCGAAGTTTTGAGCACCAGAAGGAAGTTGATTATTTGGATGTTCTTCGTCTGGTTCAATACAAGAGTTAGTAAACTCTTCCATAAATCTTTCGTATTCTGCCTTAGGGTTCTTTGAGAGCATTAATTCGAGAAGGTTCTCGTTTCCACATAAAACTTTATAAATTAATTTGAAAGAGAACTCTCTCGCAATAGTTTTATTGTTGAAGTTGCTCACGTTCTACTCCTTTGGATGCTGTAAGATTTTTTAGTAAAGAAGAAACAAAACCTTCGATATCTTTATAATCCCAATAGAACGAAGCAAATCTAGTGTAGGCAACTGGGTCAAGATGAAGTAGTTCTTTCATTGTTAATTCGCCAATAACATTGGAAGGAACTTCTTTTGGAAAATGTTCAAGCATATGCTTTTCTACTTTTTCCATTAATGTTTCAAGATCTTCTGTTGAGACTGGTCTTTTCTGTGAAGCTTTCTTTAGACCGCTCAAGATCTTTTCTCTGTTATAGCTCTCGCGTCTACCGTCATGTTTTAAAACGGCAGGCATTTGAATTTGGATTTTTTCATAAGTTGTAAACCTATTGTCACAACCTTCGCATTTTCTTCTTCTGCGCACACTAAATCCTTCAGGCATTAAGCGTGAATCGATGACTTTGGTGTCTGTAAGTTGGCAAATTGGGCAATGCATATAAAATCCTATTAAAGTAAGTGAATTTTTACTGTAATTTAGGCTTCATTGGCAAGGCATTATTTTATTTTCCTGAAAAAAGTACATATGATTTCAGTCTGTTAGGAGCTCAAGTGACATGTCTTAGTAACCGATAAGAAGTGTGGAGAGGAGATTCTTGTGTCTAAATTGCTATTATTGATATTTTGCCTTCATTTCTCAGTCTTTGCTGATGAGTCTATACCTGTTGAGTATGAGGAAGAGCCCGCAGTCGCTGATAAGTGCTCTCCTGAATATATTGAGGCCCTTAATGAAGAGTTAAGACTTGCGGCAAAGCAATCCATTGGAATAGCGGATACTCTTCTTAGAGGTGAGAGTTGTCAGTATTATAAGAAATTTATTAAGGCCGGGGTTCCTGTTAATGCTCTAAAACAATCTCTCTACTATTTTGAAAAGAATAAGAAATCATTCAAGAATAAAAACTATATAACGATTGCTGATTACTCTGTGAACTCGACCAAAGAGAGATTTTTCTTATTGGATATGAGGACAGGGGAAGTAAGCTCGTCAAAAGTCTCTCACGGTAGTGGTAGTTTAGGTGGTGTTAAGTACGGAGATGCAACAATCTCAAATGGGAGAGTTACTAAGTCTTCAAACCACAATGGAATGATGAAAAGATGTCGTATACCAAAAAATAAAGTAGGCAATAAGCACGATCAATATGCTCTAACGAGACCTGGATTTTTTAAGACTGGAGAATTTTATATGTCTTCTAGTCATAATGAGGCGAAGAAAGGAAATAGAGGTTGGCCAACTTTTAGAGTGAATGGAAGAAGTTATAACGGTATGAGAATGGATGGCCTAAGTGATGGTGTAAACGATAAGGCCAGGGCCCAGGGCGTAGTGATGCACGAAGCTTATTATAATACGGGAAGTGTTATGGGAAGAAGTTTTGGATGTCCGGCATTCGTACCAAAGCAAGGTCGAAAAATAATGGAGAAGATCGCAGGCGGTTCTCTCTATTACTCCTATGTTCCAATTGATGGCTGCAAAGAGGATTATAATAAGGCACTTGAACCAATTTCAGAATGGTCATCAATGTGTGAATAAATCAATCAACTACTAAGACAACTCTTTTACCTAGCATAAAAAATATCACTCCCGTTATATAATAAGTTAAGGGAGAAATTCATGAGAAAATGGTTCATTGTTTACTGTATTGTTACAGTACCTCTAGCTAGTTACTTTATCTACTTACATCCGTGGTGGTCGCTGTCTTTGATCCTATTGCTGCCTTCGTGGTTGGTTGGTCTTTATGATTTAACTCAAACAAGGCACACGATAAAAAAGAATTATCCACTCTTTGGAAGATTAAGATATGTCATGGAAGAGCTTAGACCAAAAGTCTATCAGTACTTTGTTGAGAGTGACACAGACGGAACTCCAATTAATAGAATCAATAGAAGTGTTGTTTATCAAAGGGCCAAGAGAGTTTTAAGAACTAAACCTTTTGGTACACAAGTCGACGTTTATGAACCTGGATATGAGTGGATTAACCATTCTATGTATCCACTCAGTGATCACGAAGTTCCTTTAGAGAACTTACGAGTAGAGATTGGAAGTAAGCACTGTCAGCAAAAATATAATGCTAGTATCTTAAATATTTCGGCCATGAGTTATGGTTCTCTAAGTGGTAATGCTGTTGAGGCTCTTAATAGAGGCGCAAGCCTTGGGGGCTTCGCTCAAAATACAGGAGAGGGGAGTATTAGTGATTACCATCTAAAGCACGGCGGTCATATTATTTGGCAAATCGGTACCGGTTATTTCGGTGCCCGAGATCACGATGGTAACTTTTCAGATGAGCTATTTAGTAAGAATGCTAAAAGAGAAAGTGTGAAGATGATTGAAATTAAACTCTCTCAAGGGGCGAAGCCGGGGCATGGAGGAATCCTTCCCGCTAAGAAAAACACTCCTGAAATTGCGCGCATTAGAGGGGTAAAACCTTATACTGCCGTCATCTCTCCTCCTGGGCACACTGAATTTAATAATAGCGAAGGACTAATTAAATTTATTCAGCGACTAAGAGATTTAAGTGGAGGAAAGCCAATCGGTATAAAACTTTGTTTTGGAAAGCTCCACGAATTTGAAGATCTCTGCATTAAGATGAAAGAGATGGATAATTATCCTGACTATATTGTTGTTGATGGTGGAGAGGGTGGAACTGGTGCGGCACCTCTAGAGTTCTCGGATAGTTTAGGAACACCGATGACTGAGGGACTTGTGTTAGTAAGTAATCTCTTAAATAAGTACGGATTAAAAGATCAGATTAAACTAATTGTTTCTGGAAAAATTATTACAGGCTTTCATATTGTGAGAGCTCTCTCTTTAGGGGCAGATGCTTGCTATAGTGCTAGAGCAATGATGCTAGCATTGGGTTGTATTCAAGCACTTATTTGTAACACGAATAAATGTCCAGCAGGAATTGCAACTCAAGATAAGAGTTTATCTTGGGGACTAGATGTTCAAAATAAGGGAACGCGAATTAATAATTTTCATCAAGAAACGGTTCACTCTGTTAGAGAGATTCTAGGAAGTGCTGGAGTTGATCATCCTAGTAAGTTAAGTCGAGCTGATATTTTTAGAAGAGTGTCACCAACAAAGGTGAAGAGTTTAGAGGAGATCTATCCTCATCAAAGAACGGCCCTAACGAATTGATAGGGCCTAGATATAATTTTAGTAAACAGGATATTCTCTACAAAGAGTGAGGACTTCTTCTTTAATTGATTTAAGAACTCCTTCGTCTTCGCTATTTCTAAGCGCCTTAGATATCCAAGTTCCAAGTTGCTCCATATGATTTTCCTTGAGACCTCTTGTCGTGATGGCAGGAGTTCCAAGTCTTACACCTGAAGTTACAAAAGGAGATCTCTTGTCTCCAGGAATCATATTCTTATTACAAGTAATCCCTGCGGCTTCAAGTGCATGTTCAGCTTGCTTTCCAGAAAGATTAACAGAGTCTGTCTTTACCAGAAGAAGGTGATTGTCTGTTCCACCAGAGACTATTTCAATCCCTTCGGCCTGTAGCTTCTCACCTAGAACTTTTGCATTAAGGATCACTTGCTTTTGGTAATCGATATAGCTTGGCTCGAGCGCTTCTTTAAAAGAAACGGCCTTGGCCGCGATGACGTGCTCAAGTGGTCCACCTTGAATACCAGGGAAGACATTGAAATTAATTTTCTTAGCGAGCTCTTCATCATTCGTAAGAATAATTCCACCTCTAGGGCCTCTAAGAGTTTTATGCGTTGTTGAAGTTACAACATGAGCATGAGGCACTGGATTAGGATGGAGTCCCGCGGCCACTAGACCTGCGATATGGGCCATGTCTACCATAAGGTAAGCACCAACTTCATCAGCAATACTTCTAAATTTTTCGAAGTCAATTGTTCTAGGGTAGGCAGACGCTCCAGCTATAATCATCTTTGGCTTCTCTTTTAGGGCCAAATCTCTAAGGGCATCATAATCAATTGTTTCACTTTCTAAATCGAGACCGTAAGGAATAATTTTAAAAAGTTTTCCTGAAAAGTTAACTGGAGAACCATGAGTGAGGTGACCACCTTCAGCTAGGTTCATTCCAAGAACTTTATCTCCAACTTCTAAAAGAGAGAAGTAAGCGGCCATATTTGCACCAGATCCTGAGTGGGCCTGAACGTTGGCAAACTTTGCTCCAAATAATTTCTTAACTCTTTCAATAGCAAGAGTTTCAACAGAGTCAACAACTTCACAACCACCATAGTATCTCTTACCCGGAAGACCTTCAGCGTACTTATTCGTAAGAATTGTACCTTGAGCTTCCATGACAGCTTTTGAAGTATAGTTCTCTGAAGCAATAAGTTCGAGCCCCTCTTCTTGGCGAACTCTTTCTAGCTCTACAAGTTTTGTGATCTCTGAATCCATTGTATCAAGTGAAGTTGCATCTTTATGAAACATAGTGAGTCCTTTATTCTGTATATCTTTTTAGAAGTAGAGAAGAGTTAGTTCCACCAAAACCAAATGAATTATTTAGTGCATATTCCACTTGAACATTCTTGGCCTGATTTGCAACATAGTCTAAATCACATTCTGGGTCTTGATTGTCTAAATTAATAGTTGGAGGAAGGATTCCTTTATGAAGTGCCATCGCACAGAAAATACTTTCTACTCCACCTGCTGCACCTAAGAGATGTCCAATCATAGACTTTGTAGATGAGACATACATATTCTTAGCGTGATCTCCAAAAGTTTTCTTAATGGCCTTAGTTTCTCCTAAGTCTCCTAGTGGAGTAGAAGTTCCGTGGGCATTTACGTAGCCAACTTTTGCAGGATCAACACCTGCTGATTCAATACACATCTTCATACATTTATAAGCGCCTTCACCCTCTGGGTGTGGTGCCGTAATATGGTGAGCATCACTTGATGTTCCGTGACCAACAACTTCAGCATAGATCTTTGCTCCACGAGCTTTTGCTGATTCGTAGTTTTCTAATACGAGAACACCTGCTCCCTCTCCAATGACAAAACCATTACGATCTACATCAAAAGGACGAGAGGCTTTTTCTGGTTCTTCAACACTTTTAGAAAGCGCCTTCATAGAGATGAAACCACCCATAGGTAAGTTTGAAAGAACAGACTCTGCTCCACCTGTGATCATTACATCTTGTCTTCCGGCCATAATTTCAAAAGCTGCTGCTGATATTGCGTGAGCTGCTGAAGCACAAGCGGAAGCGATCGTGTAGTTAACACCTTGGAGGTCAAGTTTAATACTTAAGAGACCTGTCGCCATATTAGGAATAATTCCTGGAATAAAGAATGGAGAAATTCTTCTTGGACCTTTGGCCATAAAAGTTTCATACGTTCTTTCTATTTCTGGAAATCCACCCATTCCTACACCTAGGATTGAGCCAATTTTTTCTGGTGCGTAGTTGTGGTTTTCTAGCCCGGCATCCTTCCACGCTTCGTACCCTGAATGGAGTGCAAAGTGTACAAACTTGTCGTATCTTGTGGCCTCTTTAGGGTCTAGAATTTCTGGGTCTATTTCAAAGTTCTTAACTTCTCCACCAATTTGAACAGCTAGCTTTTCAATAGGTGAGTTTTCAATTTTAGAAATACCAGATTTACCTTCAATGATATTTCCCCAAACTTCATCAAGTGAGTGACCTAATCCGCAGATGGCACCCATACCTGTAATAACAACTCTATTCATTTGTGATTCTCCTGTTCCTAGTGAGCCATTTTCCAATGGGCTTCTTCTTTCTAGGTTTTGAATTTCAACACATAAAATATAGTGCAAAAAAAAAGGGAAGCCTATAGTTGCTTCCCCTTTTTTATCTTCTTTTATTTAAAAATTCTTATTGCTTCTTTTCTAAGTAAGTTACAACATCAGCAACTGACTTAAGACCTTCTGCGTCTTCCTCTGGAATTTCTACACCAAACTCATCTTCCATTTTCATCATTAGCTCAACGATGTCTAGTGAATCAAGGTTTAGATCGTCAACGAAGCTTGTTCCCGCGTTGATTTTAGCAATATCAATCTTAGTTGCATCACTTACAAGTTTAATTACTTTTTCTTCCATTATTAACTCCTTATATGTGTTTGAATACTTTACTTAAATATATAATCCACCGTCAATCTTTATAACTTCACCTGTAATATATGAAGAGGCTCTACTTAGTAAAAAATTCACTAGGTTAGCAACTTCCTCAACATTACCGAGGCGGTTTAACGGGATCGAGGAAAGATACGCTTCTTTTACCTTTTCATCAAGTGCTTCGGTCATATCTGTTTCGATAAATCCTGGACATATTGCGTTACATCTTACATTTCTAGAGGCAAGTTCTTTAGCATAACTCTTTGTAAATCCAAGCATTCCGGCCTTTGAGGCGGCGTAAGCAATTTGAGAAGGATTTCCCATTAGTCCAACTACAGAACTAATATTTACGATAGAAACATTCTCAGCTCTTAGAAAGGCCCTTGAGAGCGCAGACGTAACTAGAATAGATCCTTTTAGGTTCGTATCTAGTGTTTGAGTAATATCTTCTTCCTTAAGTCTAAGAACAATTTGATCTTTAGAGATACCGGCATTGTTAACAAGACCAGTAATTGCACCGTGCTCTTTATTGAAAGCATCGAGGGCAGTTTTGATTTGCTCGCTATTTGTAACGTCGAACATAACGGCAGTTGCATTTGCAGCTCCCGCAGCTTTAAGTTCTTCTTCCATTTGTTTAGCGATTTCTTCTTTTCCTTCTCTAAAGTTGAAAACTACGTGAGCACCTTGTGAAGCTAGGTTAAGAGCAATGGCCCTACCAATTCCTCTCGTTGCACCCGTAACTAAAACTTTCTTATCTTTTAAATCTTCAAATTTTGCCATCATGATAATAGCTCCTTCAATTCATCAAAGGCACCGTCTTTATCTAGTGAGATAACTTTGATGTTGCGATTAATCTTTCTAACAAGTCCCATTAATACTCGTCCAGGTCCACACTCGATACAGATTGTGTCATCTGGAAGTTCTTGAATACTTTGTGTCCAAAGAACTGAGCCATCAACTTGCTTGATTAAATTATCTTGAATTGTTGCTGCACTTGTTCCGGCTGCATACTCTTTAGCATCGATATTGGCGATGTAGGGAAGAGTTGAGTCGTTGAATTTAAATTTTGCAAAAGCTTCTTTTAAATTCTTAGCTGCTGGCTCCATTAGCGAAGAGTGAAATGGGGCCGAAACTTTTAATTCAACCGCTCTATATGGATCGCTCCAATTTTCCTCTAACCATTTAACGGCCCTGTCACAAGCATCGGCTTCGCCCGAGATAACAATTTGTGATGGTTCGTTAAAGTTTGCTGGCATAACCTCAGAACCTTCTGTGCTAGCAGCTTTACAAGCTTCAAGAATTTTATCTTCAGGGACTTTCATGATGGCGAACATCTTTCCCTTTCCTGCTGGAACTGCATCTTGCATATAAGTTCCACGAAGATGAACAGCGTTGAGTGCATCTTCATAAGAGATTGCTCCGGCCGCAACTAGGGCCGCATATTCTCCAACAGAGTGACCGAGAACTCGGTCAATTTTTACATTCTTTTCTTCAAGAATTTCTTTTGCTTTTTCAAAAAGAGCAACAGAGTGACTTAGAATTGCTGGCTGTGTGTACTTTGTAAGTTTGAGATCTTCCTCTGGTCCTTCGAACATCATCTTTGTAAGGTTGAAACCAAGAGCTTGGTTTGCCTTTTCAAAGAGATTAAACGCACTATGACCTTCGAGAGATTTTCCCATCCCTACATACTGTGCACCTTGACCAGGAAATAATAAAGTAACTGATTTTGTCATTTCTTATCCTTAGTTTAGTAACGTAGTAGAGTGGCCCCTGTTGTCAGTCCTGCACCAAAAGCGTCAAATAAAACGATATCACCTCTTTTAATTCTTCCGTCTTGGATAGCCTCGTGAAATGCCATTGGCACTGTCGCGGCAGAAGTATTAGCGTATTTATCTATATTGACGATAACTTTCTCAGGATCAATACCTAGAAGCTTTCCTGTTGTTTCAATTATTCTCACATTAGCTTGATGAGGAACTAGCCAGTCCACATCTTCTAATTTTAAATTTGCTTTTTCTAAAACTGTTCTTGCATTTTGAGCGAGAGTTCTCGTTGCTACTTTGAACATCTCTCTACCTTTCATTTGCATGTAGTGAGTTTTTTCCTCTAAGTGCTCAGCCGTAAGAGGGTGAACTGCTCCACCAATTGGTTGGTCAAAGAACTCTTTACCTGTTCCATCGGCACCAAGGTGAGTAGCTAGAATATCAGATTCTTCACCTTCTTCTCCTCTTCCAATTATGGCCACGCCACAACCGTCTCCAAAGAGAATACAAGTTCCTCTGTCTTCCCAGTTTACTTCTGTACTTAGCATTTCAGAACCGACAACTAGAACGTTCTTTTGCATTCCTGTTCTCACCATGGCCTGTGCCATGTTTACACCGTAAACAAAACCAGAGCATGCTGCTGCAATATCTAGGGCCGCACATTGATTTGTGATACCTAGTTTCTGCTGAAGAATAACTGCTGTGTTTGGGAGTTTATAATCTGGTGTAACTGAACCAAAGAGAATCATGTCGATATCATTTGGTTCAAGATTCGCTTCTTTTAATGCTTGAAGAGTTGCGTGATAGGCCATGTCGCTTGGAAACTCACCGGCCTCAGTATTTGAAATTCTTCTTTGACGAATTCCTGTTCTCTCGAAGATCCACTCATCATTTGTATCAACCATTTTTGAGAGGTCATCATTCGTTAAAACTTTCTCAGGAACAAACATTCCTGTTCCCTTAATTTTTACTTTATATTCCGTCATACTTCCTTCCTAATTTTTATAAGTAAGTAAAATAACAAATTTGATTTGGATATGAAAAGAGTTTATTCAAAGGGGAGAGTGTGTTGAGCTCTTGGAGTTTCATTCTATAGAACGCAAAAAAGCAGAAAAATTAGTTACCTAATAATTCTGCTTTATTTAACTTTTAAATTTTAAGTGTAAGACTACTCTTCAGTAGTTTCTTCTTCTCTATCAGCTTTAGTTTCGAAGATTTTCTTACCTTTCCAGTAACCAGATGGAGAAATACATCCCTTCTTAGTTAACTCACCAGTTGTATTATCAACAACTACGTTGTTATTTGCATATAATTTATGGTGTTGCCCAGCTCTTCTTAAACCTTTTTTAGAAACACTGGTTTTCTTCTTTGGTACTGCCATTTTCTACTCCAGATATATAACTTTAACTTCTTTATTTTTAATATTAAGGGTGAATATTTACGCTATATTAACCCATTTATCAAGCTTTTTAACATTCTCTATAGGACTTATTGGGCCCCGTGTCCACAATCTTCGTGATTTAAGTCACTTCCACAAGTTCCACATAGTCCTTTACAGTCTTCACTGTGGAGAGGGTAAGGATTTAATCCAAGAAAAATATGCTCGTGAACCACTTTTTTAATGTGACACTTACCTCTATTGTGAAAATAAACTTCCAGCTCAGAATTATCGGCCCAAAGGCTTAGAGTTTCATCAAATTCTTCAGCTTTTTCAAATTTATCAGTAATAAAGACTGCTTCAAATTCTCCTTGGCAAGTCTCGGCGGCAGGCGCTAGGCACTTGATACATGGAGTGAGAAAGTTCCCGCTGAAGTCACCTCTAACAATGAGTCCTTCTCCGTAGCTTGGAATACTCTTTCTCTTGATCTTTAAATTAACAGACATCTTTCTGTTTTCAGGATCTTTTTCGTCCTCTTCTAGGTTTTCTTCAAGCTCTGCTAAAAGGTCGTTCACCCATTCGCAGCCCTTGTCTAGCTCGTAGCTTCTCTCCTCATCGAGAAAACTCTCAATTCTGGCGAACTCCTCTAGATTATCTTTTATGTCTCTTTGCAACATGGTAGCCTCTTAAATATAAATATCTAGCGCTTGTAACGTATAAGAAGCTAAAAGTACATTGTATATATCATTTTTTCAGACGTAGGTTTTTTGTGATTATAGCTATTTGTGGATTTATGGGAGCGGGAAAGAGCACATTCTTACAGACCTTTTCCGGTGTCCCTATTATTGATTTAGATATTGCTATTCGAGACGAAGTTGGCGAGGACTTAGGCGAGTATATAAGGAGAAGTGGGTGGGAGAAATTTCGCCAGTTGGAGTCTCTTTGTTTGCGCCAGAAAGTCCATACAATTGGTCAAGAGGGACTGATTGCTCTGGGAGGAGGAACGCTTGAAGATGAGAAAAATATTGAGTTTTTAAAGGAATCAGGAGTAAAGATCCTACATCTGAAAGTTGACTTTGATGAGGCCATGAATCGAATTGCTGGAGATGCGAATAGACCACAGCTTGATAAGAGTAGAGACGAGCTAGAAGAGCTCTATTTAAAAAGAGAGAAGGTTTTTTCAAAGTGCTGTGACCTGAGCTTAGTCTCTGATGTGAATTCTTGGCCTACGAGCTGGACTTTGCTCAAGACTCTTTTTTAATATCTTAGGCTTTTGGTATTAGACGTATCGTGTAAAGAAAGTCATAATAATGAAGGACTTTCCAAGGGGAGATTTAAGATGAATTCCAATAGTTTAACAGTTGCGTTATTACTAGAAGACCTCAGTTTAGCAAAAGAATTTTCAGATATCTTTCGCGAATTAGGTGTGGTTCCTCACTTTTATGAAAATTTAGAATCTTTTTGGAATGGAACACTTGAAGTTCTTCCTACACTTTCTTTGATTGATGTAAAGAAAATGCACGAAGGACATCTCTTACTTAAAAATCATCCTTTTGTAATAAATGAACAAATGCCGATGGCCTTCTACTTTACAACGGGTTCGGCTCCACTTCTTCATTCAACATTTGATTTTCTAAACCTTGGAACAATTCTTCACGGAGCAAATTACAAGGGTCAAATTAAATCAATACTTAAGAGATTGAATAAGCTCTTATCGTACGAGCAGCAACTAAGTAATCTTGAACTTGAGAAGGGGAAACTTTCTAATCAGGTTCGAGGACTTATTGAAGTCTCTCAGGTTTATAAAGAAGATAACTTCTTTGAGAAGTACCTCAAAAATGTTTTTGCGCGTTTTGATGCAACTAAGAGAACTTCATTTGATTTCTTTTCTGCATGTGAAAGTGTTTTCTCTGATCTTGCGGATATTAAAGAGTTCTCATTTGTTGAATTGAGCTCAAACGGACAGCGACTTGTTTCTCCTGAAGGACAGTCGATGAAGTATGTCTCTATTCCTTCACTCTTTCTAGGTAAGACTTGTAAGAATGGAATTGCAGATTTCGCTCAAAATTTAAGCTCACAAGTGGCAGTAGAACTTCTCGGCGGAGAGGTGATGTCTTTAAATATTTCTGGAAGCGAAGTTAATCCTGATATCATCATCTATTTAAGCTTAAATGATCTAGAACTTTCAGAGAGAATTGATTGGACTTCTCTAGAGAGTCACCTTAACGGTATTTATGCTCACTTTAGAGACAGTGGTAAGGCCGTCATAAAAAGAGAAGCGAGATTTATCACTCCATGGGAAGCATTCACTCTCTTTGATAGACAAATTAAAATGGCATCGGTTGGTGATATTAAAAATCAATACGCTCTTGTAGATATTGATCTTTCTAGCTTAGTACAAGCTGCAAGAATTGGAGATTCCGGAGAGTTCTCTTGGAAGGAATTCTTTCAAGATTTTGTAACTAGAATAACGTCATCATTTAATTACGAATTAAAATTTATCTCTATGGGAGTAAGCAATATTGGAGTTGTTTGTGACCATGAACATATCGATGCAACTTTAAAGCATTTAAAAAATGTAAGTATGAGATTTTCATATTGGCGCTACTTTGAAAAATCAGATGCTCTACTAACTAAGAATTTAAAGCCAGAAATCAAAATGATTCCAGCTTCTGCTGAAGCATATCTTCTCCATATTGAAGATGTGAAGTTCTCTGCTCTGGATGAGTTAGAGTCAATAGCAATTAAGAAAAAGACCAAAGATCTTGTTTGGGGGAAAGCGCCGGAGAGGACACTTTAATTTATGCGTTTTCGCTCAAGACACTTTATTAGCTTTGAAAAATTAGAAAATAATTATAAGAAATTAAAAGAAATCTGTGTAGATAATAAAATCATCTTTATGGTTAAGGCCAATGCCTATGGGCATGGGGTGATACCTATTGTTCGCCATAGTGTTGAGAAGCTTGGAATCACTGAGTTTGGATGCGCTAGTCTTGGAGAGGCACTTCTTTTAAGAGAAGAGCTCTATGATCTTGAATTTGAAATTTATGTTTTCTCAGATGTTCAGGTTGAGCTGAGAGAGTGCGCTGAAATTTATTTGAATAGAAGAATTATACCGGTGATATCAAATCGTGATGATTTAGATTTCATTTTAAATAGTAGAGAGTTTGAAAACTTTCCACTCTTTATTAAGTTTAATACTGGAATGAATCGACTCGGTCTAGAAATGGATAAAGTTGATGAGGTGATAAGAAGTATTAGAGTTTCTGGTAGAAAATCAATTTACCATTTAATGACTCACTTATCTTCATCTTCTCTTCCTATTAAGAAGAATAAGAGAAATATAATTCAATTTGAAAATTTTGAAAAAATTAAGAAAGCTTTCTCTGATGCTGGAATTGAAGTTGAGAGAACTTCAATTGCAAACTCTGGTGCTATTGAGCAGGGTGCTGGACTTGGCGAAACACACGTAAGACCTGGTCTGATGATGTATGGGCCAAGTTCGATGTTGCCGCAATACTCTGATCTAAGTCTTTGGAGTGGTGAGATTATTTCTAAGTTAGAAACTTATGTCATCTCAATTTTCGATGTAGAAAAGGGACAGCCTGTAGGTTACGGAGCTACACCTTGTCCGTCCAAAGGGAAGGTGGCCATAGTCGCTCTCGGCTACGGAGATGGTTTTACTACTCGCTATATTGGAACACATCTCTATCATAAAGATATTAAAGGTAAGGTTGTTGGCAGAGTGAATATGGATATGGCCCAAGTTTTCTTTGATGAAAACTCTCTACCTGATCTAAAAGTAGGGGATAGTTTCACTCTTTGGGATCATAGTGCCGAGAGATTCGCTGAGTTCTGTAAAGAAGCTAAAATAATTCCTTATGAAGTCTTCATTGGAATTACACAGAGAGTTCCAAAGATTTATTCTTAAGACTTTTTTAACTTCTCATTCAGTTTTGATAGCGCATCTACTTCTGTATTGTAGATTTTCGATAGCTCATGGTGTTGCTTATCTAAATCTTCTTCTGAGAGCTCGCCCAGTTTTTCCATCAGAGATTTCTTCTTGGCCTTAAGCTCTTCTTTCTCACTGGCGAGAGTTTGAATTGCAAAGAGTTGGTCTCTCTTCTCTGTGTAATATTTAATTTTTTCACTAAAGAGACTTATCTTCTCTACTAGCTCTTCCTGAGAGTAGTTCTTAGTCTCACCAATCCTACTCTGTAGCTTTTCTATATTCGTTTCAAGCTCTGCAACTTGGTTCTTTAAATTCTGCATTTTATCTTTACTAGAAGTGACCTTGTTGAGCTTCTTTTGAATTTTTACAATTTCATTTTTCTTCTTGGAGACTTCTTCATGCCAGTGGGATTGATGTTGTTCGTAATCTAGATCAGAGTCAAAAGTTTCATGAATTTTAACTTTCTCAAGAACCATAGACTTGTACGTCACTTCATCGCTTGGCTCTTTATCGCTAAGGTAGAACTCAGTTGATCCAATTTTTAATTTATCTTTGACATTAATTCTTATGCGGGACTTAGAGTCCATTTCTTGATTATTAACTTGTACTGGATTGGAGGCATCGAGGTCCTCAAGCATGAGAAATCTCTCGGTGACGTGAAATCTGCAATGTCTACCAGATACGAGATCATCCTTTAAAACAATGTCGCAGGAACTCTTTCTTCCTAGTATTAACTTGTCCTTAATTTTTATAAAGTCAGAGTTCTCTATATTAATTAAATAATACGTCACTTATTCGGCCTTTTTTTAGATTATCAGCTTACTAAACGGAATTTTTTGCTAATAAATTTAAAAATTTCGCATAATTATTCGCCTTGGTGTGTTTGATCGTTTACAATTTTAAATATTATATAAAATTGATACTTTATTTAGCCGACGGAATAGCTCAAGTAATGGTCTTAATCACAAATCAGATAAGAAAATTTGTAGAAGCAATTGGTTCTATGACAATGGAAAACGTCCAAGGTCTAGGTAGCATTTGCAGATTTATATTCAAATTCTTCTACTGGGTATTCAAGCCTCCATATCGATTTAAGCTCTTCGCCGAGCAGTTCTACTTTATCGGAAATAAATCACTTTTTATCATTACATTGGCCGGAAGTTTTACGGGTATGGTTATGGCCTACCAAACTTACTTCGGCTTTAAATTAATTAATGTCGATTCACTAGTTGGTTCAGTTGTTGCTATCTCTTTGGCTAAGGAGCTGGCTCCCGTATTGAGTGGACTCATCGTTGCGGGTCGAGCTGGTGCAGCTATGGCCGCTCAAATTGGAACGATGAAAGTGACAGAACAAGTAGATGCTCTCGAAGTTATGGGTATTGATAGCTATCAGTACTTAGCTGTTCCAAGAATTTTGGCGGCGACTCTCTCTCTACCAATGCTCAGTATTGTTTTCTTATTTGTTGGAAATGTAGGCTCATATATTGTTGGTACAGTAGCGCTTCTAATTGATGAAACGATGTATCTCTCAAAGTTAGGCGACTTTATGTTCGTTGGAGATATTGTCCAGGGAATCATTAAGGCCACTGTCTTTGGTTTTGTCATTGCTGTTATTGGAACGTACTTTGGTTTTAATGTAACTAAAGGAGCTGAAGGAGTAGGGAAGGGAACAAACCTCGCTGTGGTCTGGGGAATGATTTCAGTACTTGTTCTAGATTACTTCTTAACCTCTTTCTTGGTGCAGGTCCTATAATGTTGAGTTTTGAAAATCCTGCCGTAAGAATTTCTAATCTAACCAAAGTATTTGGTAAGCATACAGTACTTAATAATTTAAATTTTGATATCCCTAAAAATAAAATTACAACAATTCTAGGTTTTTCAGGAGCTGGAAAGTCAACTCTCTTAAAACATATTCTTGGGCTTCATCAGCCGACAAGTGGAGTGGTTGAGGTTCTTGGAAGTAATTTAAAAAATCTTGATCCAATGAAGCTAAGAGAGTTTAGGCAAAATTTTGGAATGCTCTTTCAATATGCTGCCCTCTTTGACTCCATGAGTGCTGTGGAAAATGTCGCTTTTCCTATGCGAGAATTCACGAAGCTTGGGAATGAAGAGATTATTTCTAAGTCAAAAGACCTACTGCTTTCAGTGGGAATTAAAGAGGTTTCTTTTGAAGGACTTCCCTCAGAATTATCTGGAGGGATGAGAAAGAGAGTAGGTCTAGCTAGAGGGCTTGCTCTAAATCCTCATATAATGTTGTATGACGAACCAACAACTGGTCTAGATCCAATTACGACAAAAATGGTCAATGACTTGATTGTGGATACGGCCGAAAAGAATAGTGACCGAGGCATGACATCAATTATTATCTCTCACGATGTAAAAGCTACCCTTCGTATTTCAGATTTTGTAGCTTTTTTAGATCGTGGTAATATTGTTGAATACTTACCTGTGGAAGAATTTAAAAAATCAACAAATCCTCTTGTGCAGGAGTTTATAAATTTATGAGAAATATAAGCCATGAATGAATTTAAAATAGGACTAATGGCCATCGCTACAATGGTGATGGTTGCTTATATGTCTTTAAAAATTACATCTAATCAATCTGGGTTCGGAGAGTATGTAACATATAGAACTATTGTTACAGATGCCTCTGGAATCTTTCCTAAAACACCAATTAAAATTGCAGGTATAAATGCCGGTAGAATAAAGAAAATTGAATTACAAGGTAATCAAGCTTTAATCACTTTTGAAGTTTTAGAAAATGTAATTGTCGTAAAAGATTCTAAATTACAAGTTAAGACAGTTGGCTTTCTTGGAGACAAGTATATTCAAATTCAAATGGGTGAGTCACAAGAGCGCTTAACTGCAAACTCGTTCATTGTTTCTGACGAAGGAGCTGGAGTTGAGAAATTAGTTAAAGATGCCAGTGATGTTTTAAAAGATGTAAAGGTCATGATGAAGACTTTAAGAGAGTCTATTTCGCCTGAAGGAGAAGTTTCTCCTGTGAAGAGAATTCTTAATGACTTCGCTGTTGTTGCAGAGAATGCTCGTATTGCAACTGACTCCTTGAAAACAGTGATTAAAGGTAACGAAGAAAAGATGAATAATCTCATCGCAAACCTAGAGAGATTCTCTGAACAAATTGCTTATCATACAGATGATCAAGAGCAAGACTCTGCAATGAAGGACTTAAGAAAGATTTTGGCAAATGCTGATGCTATGACTGCTGACCTGAAAGATCTTGTTGCTGATATTAAAGTTGGTAAAGGAACATTAGGTAAAATTTTAGTCGAAGAAGAGATTGCCGATGAAGTAAAGCAAACTCTCTCAAGTGTTAATAAAATTGTTGGTCGAGTAAGCGACATTAGAACAGAGCTATCAGGTTATATGGGAGCAGGAACTGAAGAGGGAAGTGTCACTAGTGGTTCTCTTCGAATTTTCCCATCACCAGAAAGGTTCTATATTTTAGGTCTTAGTTCTTCTAACTACGGGCCTGAGAGCGAAAAAGAAACTGTTCGCATCGTTAATGGTGTTACGACAACAGAAACTGAGAAAGTTAAAAAGAAAGATGTTTTTAGATTTGATGTACAGATTGGTAGAAAGCTACACGATCTCTATGTACGTGGTGGGATCATCGAGTCTACTGGTGGTGCTGGTATTGATTATGACATATTCAATGGCGCAACAAGATTCTCTCTTGATGTATTTGACTATAGATCAGGGCTTGGTCCAAATCTAAGACTTTCTACAGAAGTACAATTGTGGAATGTGTTCTACGGAAAAGTTTCAGGTGTAGACCTTGCAACTAAAGAAAGATCAGCTCTCTTTAGTTTAGGTCTAAGATTTAATGATGAGGATTTAAAGGGCCTTATAGGTTTTTTCTTATAGGTAAGAAATGGAAAAATGTTGGTTAATTAGAACTAAAAATAAACAAATCTTAGGTCCAGTAACTAAGCAGAAGATTATTGAGTTTATCGATAAAGGCTCTTTAACTCCTGAGGATGAAGTTACAAGTGGAAACGGATATTGGATTTTAATTAAAGAGAATAACTTAATCGATAAATATGTAAGAGGAGATATTCCTCAGGGCTTTAATCCAATTTCTGAAGCACCAAATGTATTAACGGCTAATTTATCACAACCAACAGAGAATACAGGATCACTTAATCCAAATACAATGCCCAAGGATAGTCCTCCACCAGCGATTGAGCTAGACCTCGATGAGAGTCCAGCTGTACCAGAGGGGGGAGATCTAGACTATCCAGATATGGGGGGGAGTGCTGAGCCTGCAGGTGATGATCAGGTGGCCACTCCAAGTAACGAAGATTTAGAGTATCCAGATATGGGAATGGTTGAGAGTAATCCAACTCCTGTAAGTAAGCCAGCAGTTAGTACACCTCCAAAGAATCCACCTGTTCAAATGAACGCTCATGTAGAGGCTCAAGAGCCCGGTCATGATGAAGAGGGGAAGATGCCTTGTGGTGATGATCTAGAGTACCCAGATATGGGTGGTCCAGTTAGTGCTGCTGCTCCTGTTGAGCAAGAAGAGTTTGACCCTGATGCTACAGATCCTAGTTTCGATATGAATTCTGTACAAGATAGTTCAGGTGAAATTGTTTTCTCTGAGCCTCCTTTGGTCAAGGAAGATGTTACCCCAGAACTTCCTGAAGCAGCTTTCGAAGAACCAGTAAAAAAAAAAGCTAACGTAGCCAGTTCTCAGAAGAAGTCTTCAAAAAAGAAAGCTTCTCCAGATAAGAAGCGTAAAGTTAAGAAAAAGAATAAACCACAGAGAAACGATCGTTATCTCTTTTATGTTCTAGTCCTTTTAATTGGAATCATTGCCTCAGGTGCTTATTACTATTTTACAAATATCTTAAATAGTGAAGTCGTTAGGATAGGAAATCCTTTTATCCAATCGGTAAATGCTCAAGCACAATTTTCAAATGATCTAAAAAAAAAAGTTTCTTTGAAATATCTCCCGTAACAAATGAATTTTACAATATTGCATTTCGAGTCTCCGGAGAGGGACTCGCTGTATTGTTAACAAATATTCCTGATCCAGAAAATTGTAAGTTTAAAAATGAATTTAATATCCAACTTGTTCTAGCAATGGCCAAGTCTGATTTTCTTCTAGGAGAGGAACTCAAGCCATTTATTAAGAAATGTAGTCCATCTTTTAGTGAGCGAACTTTAGATATTCTTCACTACCCATATAAGAAAGGAAATGATTTGAGCGACATTCTTCTCTTTCTTAAATCACGTGGATTTGAGAAAGATGAGATGGACAAGATTGAGAAAATTTGGAATGCGAAGTATTCAAAGGATTCAGAACTAGGTGAGTACCGAGCGTTACTAAAGCAAATTAAGAATGAGAAATCTAAACTTAAGAAGTATTCTTATTTTAATAAACTATTAACACTGGCAAATAAATCAAAATCAGTATTCTTAAAGCGTCTCATTTTGAGTGCCTCTTATGGACAAATTGGAAACCAAGGTTTACTCGCAAAGAGCTTTAAAGAATTACTAGCTATCAATGAAATTATTTATACTATCGATCTCACTCAAAACTTTGTTTCTTTTAAAAACAGAGATCATTACTATTCGTTAGTAAACGATCTCTTTAATTTACTAAGAGAGAGTTTAAATGACACAAAGTTAATCCGTATTCTAGATACAAATTTTCAGTTCTTAGACACTAAGAAAGAAAAAATAGAATTTGAATCAGATGAGTTGAGCTGGTCATTAAATGAAATTAGAGAGAATATGAACTCCTCTCTGTATGGAATTTCATTTCCTTCTTTTTGGATGAAATCAGTCATCAATAGAATATCAAATAGTGAAAAACAGAAGTTTATCACTAAGCTAGAGAAGGATAGAGTTCTAAGAAAATTGAATATCTTAGACTACTGGGTCTTTCAAGAAAACCTCTCTCCCAATGACACAGTTAGAGACTTTATTGTAAATCAAATTAATAAGTCGTATGGGGATTCATACGCTGGCGACTATATTATTTTAGAGTTACTTGAAGATAATATTTTCAAGAAGAATCTTGGAGATATAAACCCTGAGCTTAAGAAGCCCATTTTTACATTAAAGAGAAACTTCTACCATCAAATACTTGAGGCTGGACGAGAGAGCTCTTTTCCTATATTAAAATTAATCGAAATGGGAGAAGAGAGAGAAGAGTTCATCTGGTGGTTAATTCTATGACATCTAAATTATTTGTTTATCCTACAGATACTGTATGGGGAATTGGTGGGAATATTTTTTCAAATGAGTGCTACGAGAAAATATCTAAAATAAAGGGCCATGCTCTTAAAAAGCCTCTAAGTATTGTTTTTAAAAATTATGAAATGATTGAAGATCTTATCGATCTTCCCAAGAATATTACCAAACAGTGGCTTGAGAAGTACTTTACATTAGAGTCGACAATAGGTCTGCCTAAGGTTTGGGCAAAGAGAGATTTACCTAAATGGATATGCCAGGAGAGTGAGTATATCTCAATTCGATGTATGGACACACCAGAGCTGGCAGCAATTTTTGAAAAGGTAAAAGGACCTGTAACCTCAACTAGTCTCAACCTAACTGGTGAAGAGCCCATTACTGAGCAAGAGATGGCGAAAGAATTCTTCAGAAAGAATCTTCCGGGTGAAGAGTTTGTAGAAAGAATAAGCACTAATTGTTCTGGACGCTCATCTACAATTGTTCTCTTTGATGGGAAGAATTGCCAATTTGTTCGTGAAGGTAAATTTATCAATGAAGTCAAAGAACATTTTGAATTACTCTCAACCTGATTTTTATAAATTCTCTAGAGATAGCATTGAACTTGCTCAGATTGCAGCAGAGCTAGAGTCAGAGAATAAAGAATTAAATGTACTCGAAGTCTTCTCAGGCTGTGGTGTTGTAAGTTTAGAGTTTCTCTCTCGACATAACTCTATTTCTAATCTGTGCTTTATAGAAGAGCAGAAGGATTTCTCGTCTCATTTCTTAAGTAATATCTCTGATCTCAAAATTCCTTATGAGATTCATTGGGGAAATTTCAAAGAAGTAGAGATGACAAAGAAGTTTGATGTCATTTTACTTAACCCTCCTTACTTTGATCCCGCTAGCTCAAGATTGGGGGAGAACGAAAAGAGAAATCACTGCCGTTTTGCTTTGAATTTTACACTGCTGGAGTTGTTAAATTTTTTGGAGCAAAGACTTTTAGAGAATGGTCGCGCCTATATATGCCACAGTGACGACTTATGTAAATTGGATAAGAGGATAGAGAGAATAGGATCATTTCAAGAAGTGGGTCTATTCCGATTTCAATTGAATGTAGATTGAGCTTAAGCTCTCCCTTATCTCTTCGTCTTCAATGTCTTGAAGAAGAAGGTCTGCTTGAGATTTTAACTTCTTATATGTTGGAGAATATTTATGAAATATAATTTTCTCTTTTTCTTGGTTCGCATTTGTTTTCTTAGAAATCATTTTCTCAGATAGTGTCACCTGTGTATTAAAATGCTCAGTATTATAATTAAAGTAAATCCTATTAATCTTTCCTTTTAGTGAAGGAAATTGGCTAAAGATTTTCTTTTTAATATCTTCTTCTAGAAAGCCAAGTTGTTGAGAGAACGCGGAGTGATTCGTTAGAACTGTTAAGTTGCCGTTGTGATTCTTTAGGGGAATGGTAAACTTCCCAAGTTTTTCACCCACGATTTTTGGCCATATTTCAATGAGCGAAAAGAAGTCAAAGGTATCCTGCCCAAAATACTTGGCCTTGGAAGCTCTAACGCTGCCCGACGAATTCTTTTCAAGTAAGCTCTTTAAGCTATTAAATTGACCTTTTTTTACCATGGGCTAAGAGTCTATTAATTCTGTAGAATTGGCAACTGTGATTAGAGGTGGTAGATTAATTTAACGCAATTTATAAACAGTAGAATAAATACTTATGAAAATCTTTACACTCCTAGCGCTATTTTTACTTTCCTCTTGTGCGGGGTATCAGTTTCGTTACCAAAATAATCCATTTGCTGCGTATGGAATAAATTCTATTGCGATTCCTAACTTCTTAAATAAGTCATTAGTTCCTAATGCGAGTACTCCTTTTACAGAGAGTATCAGCTCTGTTCTTTCCCAAAATACTACGCTTAAAATTCATAGCGGTAACTCTACTAGGGCGGATGCAACACTCATTGGAATAATCTCTTCTCTAGATAGAAAAAGTAGTTTCAACCAAACTACGGGGAGAACATTAATTGAAGATAGGGGAGGGAGAAGGGATTTCTATGCCCCGAACCAGACGAGTTATAAGATGACTTTAAATATTATTCTAATTAAAAAGCCCACACAACTTGATCTACAGCTTATAAATAAAGACTTTCTTCCTTATTTAGATAAGCACCCTAAGGTTGTATTTTCAAAAGTGATTAATCTCTCTACATCTTATACAAGGTTTCTAAGTCTCTCTAGTGGACCGAATGGTGCGGGAGTGACGAATGCAACTCAAAATAGAGAAATATTTAATAAAAGTGTGGAGTCTCTGGCTTCTTCAGCTGGATCAACATTTAGGGAGACAGTGTTAAATGCCTTCTAGTAAATGGTTTCCTTGGGACTATTTAAAAGCCAACCAACAAACACTTAATCCTTCTAAAAGTGGAATATACTCTTTTCAATTTTGTGATGAATTTGTTGGTCATATTATTTTAGAATTACTTCCTAAAGAACTCACTAAGAGTGGAAACTTCTTTAAAATTAATGGCGCTGATATAACGATTGATTGGCTTGAAGATAAATTCAAAACAATTTCTCTTTTTAGTACCAACGAAAGCTATCTTGTTATTGAGGCCCAGAACTTGCCTCAAAAGACCAAGAAGTGGCTTGAAGAAAATCCATTAGAGATCACTGATCAATTTCTCATTTTCTCTTTCTCGAAACCATCGAAGACTTTTGAGCAACTCTCAAAGAAGATGAGTGGGGAGTTTATAAAAATAGAAGCTCCTAGGTTTTGGGAGGGGCTTCAGCATCTGGAATTTATTTGTAACTTCTTCAATTTAAATCTTCCAATGAACGTTAAGAACTACCTTTTAGGTGCTCTTGAGAATACTAGCTATGAGTTCTTTCAGGCAGCGAACCTTCTTAGTCTATACTTCCCTGGTGGAGTAGATATCAGGCTTGATTATGTTCAAAGATTAATTAGACCTAGTAAGTTGGACCACTTTCAATTGGCAAATCTCTTTGGGACTAAGAAGAGATCTCATTTCTTCGGAATGCTTTCCTCAAAGGATATTGATTTTGAACAATTGCGCTCACTCTTTACCTTTATGCAGGGCCATCTTTTTAAAATGATGGATACTAGTTACTGTGATGGAAAGAGTCGTCTAAGTAAGTATGATAAAGAAATACTCTCTCACGCTAAGGCGTGGTCAGTTGATGATCTGCAGAGAGAATGTCATTTATTTGGAGAGCTTGAAATAGATGCAAAGTCTAAGAGTCCACTGTTAAAGAATAGACTTAGAGTTGAGTACTTAGCTTCTTTTAATTAGTCTTTATTTCTTTGTAGCCACAAACTAAAAAAGGAACCTGAAGAGGCTCCTTTTCTATATCTAAAATAATAATTTATTAAAGATTATTAATTTGAGATGCAAGTCTAGAAGTTTTTCTAGCAGCTGCATTTGGCTTAATTACTCCGTGCTTAGCAAGTCTTGCTAAAAGCTTTTGAGTCTTAGCTAATAAACCAGTTGCTGTTGCTTTGTCGTTAGACTCGATTGCCGAACGAATAGCTTTTAAAGCATTTCTAGTTGCTGATTTTCTTTGAACATTTCTAGCTGTTCTTACGATTGTTTGTCTTGCTCTTTTTTTCGCAGATTTGTGGTTTGCCACAAGTCACTCCTACGTTAACTGTATTACTTAATGCACTTCATTAATATTCTGTACTAGAACATACTTTTTAGATCATATGGGGGTCTATGGCAAGTGAAAATTCCCTTTATTTGAAAGAGTTGCAAGAAATATGATGAATTTCAGTGACTTAAATAGATTTTCAACCGTTTATGAGTTTGTGAAATGGTTGTAAAGGCCGTATGATCGTGTGGTTTTTTCATAGCTTATTTACGACAAAGGATTCTATATGTCTGAAATCAAAACTATTGGTGTAGTTGGCGCTGGCCAAATGGGAAGAGGGATTGCTCAAGTGGCGGCAATGTCTAACTATAATGTAAATGTATTTGATATCTCTGAAGAGGGACTTCAATTTGGTCTTAACTTCATCGAAAAACAGCTTAAGCGTGGAGTGGAAAAAGGTAAGTGGGATGACTCATTTGTGTCTGAGGTTCAGGGTCGCTTAAGAGGTGTAACTGATATGTCAGAACTTAAGGATTGTGACCTGATCATTGAAGCTGCCACTGAGAATAAGAAGATTAAATTTGAAATTTTTAAGCAACTTGATGAAGTGGCAAAGGATGGAGCAATTCTAGCTTCAAACACTTCTTCAATCTCTATAACTGAAATTGCAGCAGTGACAAAGAGGCCAGAGCTTGTGGCCGGAATGCACTTTATGAACCCAGTTCCTGTAATGAAATTAGTTGAGACTATTACTGGTCTTGAAACAAGTAAGGAAACGATTGATGCAGTTGAAGCAGCTGCTGAAAAAATGGGGAAGACTGTCGTTAGAGCTGATGATGTTGCTGGCTTTGCAGTAAATAGAATCTTAATGCCTATGATTAATGAAGCATTCTACACTCTCTATGAAGGTGTTGCAGATGCTCGTGGAATAGATAATGCAATGAAGTTGGGTTGTAATCAACCGATGGGGCCATTTGAATTGGCTGACTTTATTGGACTAGATACTTGCTTGGCCATCATGGAAGTTCTTCATGAAGGACTAGGTGATACAAAGTACCGTCCATGTCCACTTCTTAAGAAGTATGTGACAGCGGGACGCTTTGGTAGAAAAGTAGGGAAGGGTGTTTATGAATACTAATTACGAAACACTTCTCTTTGAAGTTGAAAATGAAATTGGCGTTATAACGGTTAATAGACCAAAAGCTTTAAACGCACTAAGCGAACAAGTTCACTCAGAGTTAAATGCTCTTTTAAAAGAGTTTAAAAACTTGAATAAAGACTATTCGATAGCAAAGGGATTAATTCTAACTGGTGCTGAAGATAAGGCCTTTATTGCTGGTGCGGATATAAAAGGTATGACAACAATGACTGCTGAGCAAGCCGAGAGCTTTGCTAGATTAGGTCAAGAAAACACACTCCTCTTTGAATCTCTAAACGTTCCTGTTATCGCTTGTGTTAATGGGTACGCCTTAGGAGGCGGATGTGAGATGGCAATGAGTTGTGACTTCATCTATGGAACAAAGACTGCTGTCTTTGGTCAGCCGGAAGTAAAGTTAGGATTGATTCCTGGTTTCGGTGGAACTCAGAGACTCTCAAAGTTAGTTGGACGAAATAGAGCAAAAGAGATTACTTACTCTGGAAGAAATGTTGGAGTAGAAGAGGCGAAAGAGATCGGCCTTGTTGTTGCTATCTTTGAAACAAAAGATGAAATGCTAGAGAGTGCTAAAACATATCTCTCTAAAATGATGAGAAATTCTCCCCACGCTATTTTAGAGGCGAAGAGAGTGATGAATGAAGGAAATGATTTAACAATTAGTGAAGGACTAAATGTCGAAGCTAAGGCCTTCGGTGCTATTTTTAACTCTGATGATATGAAAGAGGGAACAAAAGCATTTGTTGAAAAAAGAAAACCAGTATTTACAGGAAAATAGATAATAGATAGGGGAATATAAATGATGTTAGGTGATTATCAAGAAATTAGAGATATGGTTTCAAAGTTTGCCGATACTGAGGTTGCACCACTTGCGGCAAGTATTGATAAGAATGAGAAAATACCAGAATCAATTGTTAAGCAATTAGGCGAAAATGGATTCTTAGGTTCTTATGTTCCTGAAGAATATGGTGGAGCAGGTATGGACTACACGGCCTACTCTATAATCGTAGAAGAAATCTCTAGAGCTTGTGCTTCTACTGGTGTTCTTGTTTCTGCGCACACATCACTTTGCGTTTATCCAATTCTTAACTTTGGAAATGAAGAGCAGAAGAAGAAGTATCTTCCTAAGCTTGCTTCAGGTGAGCATATTGGTTGTTTTTGTTTAAGTGAGCCAAATGCAGGTACAGATGCTGGTTCTTTAATAACATTCGCAGAAGATAAAGGCGACTACTACGAAATCACTGGGACAAAGAACTTTATTACAAATGGTAAAGAGGCCAATATCGCAGTAGTTTTTGCTAAGACAACTAAAACGGATAACTATAAAGGTATCTCTGCATTCATCGTTGAAACTGATACTGCTGGTTATGAAGTAATGAAGTGTGAAGATAAGCTTGGTATTAAAGGTTCTTCAACGGCTCAGATTTCATTTGATAAAGTAAGAGTACCAAAAGAGAATCTTCTTGGAACACTTGAAAAAGGTTTTGGAATCGCAATGAATACACTTGATGGTGGAAGAATTGGGATTGCTTCTCAGGCCCTAGGAATTTCTCAAGCAGCTTTTGACTATGCTAAGAAATACTCTAATGAGAGAGTTCAATTTGGAAAGCCACTTCATGCTCTTCAAGCAATTCAATTTATGCTTGCTGATATGAGTACAAAAATTGCTGCTTCGCGACTTCTTATTTGGGAAGCTTCAAGAAGAAAAGATAATAATGAAACATATTCTCTTCAATCAGCTCAGGCCAAGCTATTTGCTGCTGAGTCTGCAATGTGGATAACTACTAAAGCTATTCAGGTTTGCGGTGGTAACGGTTATACGAAGGAATATCCAGTAGAGAGATTCTTCAGAGATGCTAAAATTACAGAGATCTATGAAGGAACGAGTGAGATTCAGAGAGTTGTAATTGCAGCTAACGAACTTAAAGATCTTAAGTAAATCTTGCTGATTATTATCAATAATGATACGAATATGACTTATAAAAATTAAGAATGAAGCCCTGTGTAAAACAGGGCTCGTCTTTTTTATAGGAAGTCTACTTTGTTAAAAAAGATCCTGGAGAATATAGGAATGGCCAAAAAGAAAACAGCTAAAAAGACTGCAAAAAAAGTCGCGAAGAAAACTGCTAAGAAAACAGCAAAGAAAACTGCAAAAAAGACTGCCAAAAAAGTTGCGAAAAAAACAGCAAAGAAAACTGCAAAAAAGACGGCGAAGAAAGTTGCAACTTCTTCTGTAAAGAAGAAGGCGGCGGCGAAGAAGGTTGCAAAAAAGACGGCGAAGAAAGTTGCGAAAAAGACAGCGAAAAAAGTTGCAAAAAAGACAGCGAAAAAAGTAGCGAAAAAAGCAGCTAAAAAAGTTGAGAAAAAAGCAGCTAAAAAAGTTGCAACTTCTTCTGTAAAGAAGAAGGCGGCAGCGAAGAAAGTTGCAAAAAAGACAGCGAAGAAAGTTGCAAAAAAGACAGCGAAAAAAGTAGCAACTTCTTCTGTAAAGAAGAAGGCGGCGGCTAAAAAAGTAGAGACTTCTTCTGTAAAAAAGAAGAGTGCAGAGTCAGCAGCACCAAAGAAGAAAACTTCATCTAAGAAAGAAGCTAAGGCCACAAAAGTAGAAGTAGCAGTTGAAGAAGAAATTGAAGAAGTTGTAGAAGTTAAGCCTAAGAAGTCTTCAAAAGAAGACTTGGTAGAAGCAAGGGATCAGCTAACTGAAGAAATAGTTTCATTAACAGATGATTTCTCATTAAATGAAATCTTCACAGCTATCCAATCGTTGAGCTTCTTTACAGAAGATACTGATGAGTGTTTAGAGAAGAATTGTGATAACCCTGTAACTACGCTTGGTTATTGCCGCTACCACTATATTAAGAATTGGAATGAAATTAAGAGAAGAAATTCAATCTTAGAAGAAGGGAAGCTACAAGAGTTTATTGAAGAGCTTGTTGCAAAGTATCCTCTAAAGCATCTTGAATCAATCCTAGAAGATCTAACTGATGAGAAGTCATTCTTTGCAGTTCTTAAGGATCTTGGAATTGATGCTGATGAAGTTGATTTTGATCTTAATGACGATAATGATGACTCCGAAGATCAAGATATTGCCTACGAGCAGACTAAGAGCTCATCTTCAAAGAGCTATTTAAACGAAGAATAATATGATGGCCTCGGAAAAACCGAGGCCTTTTTATTTGAACTAACAAAATAATTCCTACCTAAATTCAATTGATAATTCTGTGCTACTATTTACTTATGTTCATAAATTAGGAGTATAAGTGATTCTATTAAAAGAGATGACATCTGATCAATTTAAACAATATGGAGAGTTTTCTTATAATAACTTTCTAAAAGAGATGTCTCTAGCCACAAGTAAGAAAATTGAAGATATTAAAGTTGAATTAACAGAGAACCAAGATCAAAATCCGGTCACAACAAATGCTTCTAAAGATTTATGGAGAGTTGTTGAATTTGAAGGAGAAGAGATTGGTTATATTTGGGTTCAGCTTAATTATGAGTCGAAATTGGCCTTTGGCTTTGATATTTATATCGATCCTGACTTTAGAGGAAGAGGGCTTGGACGCCTAGTGATGAATCAAGGGCGAGACCTATTAAAAGAAAAAGAAATTTCAAAAATTGAGATATGTGTATTTCATGCAAATGCTGTGGCAAGAAGTCTCTATGAGACACTTGGTTTTACAGAAGAAAAATTCAATGAAGAGACGCAACAATATCATCTCTTCATGAATATATAGTTTATTGATTGAGAAGGTTGTCCGCCATTATGTGGAGGGCAATATTCTCTCTTGAAATCTTATAGAAAAATCTATGACCTTTAAATTCTGCTTCCAGCCACTCTGCTTGGTAGTCATCCCAGTCTTCAGTAGCGAAGTAGATATCAAAAAACGCACCAATTGAGTCAACTAAATCATTAAGCATTTTCTCTGGTTTTGTACTCTCTTCAAGATCTACAGAAATAAAATAACTCACAGAAGCGGCTCTTTCGTCAGCAGTATCGGCCAATGTGGCTATGAGAACAAATTCATTAGGGTAGGTTGATCCGTAGACTTCGAACCTCTTATCCATCTGTTTACAGTGACTTCCGTACACATCATTTAGAAGATTGCAGACTTTTTCAGTCCACTCTTTTGGAAGAGCAATTGCCTGACTATTTTGTTCTTTTCTCGATAGCATTTATTACCTCTTTGAAGCTTTTCTATTGGAGATTTACACTATATAGAGGCAAGGAGCAAGGCGATTATGCGAAGTCTAATCTCAAGAAATAAACGAATTAAAATTATTGTTCATCAAAACTTATCTGCAGAGGATTCGTGGGATGATAATTGTCTTGAGTTTTCTCATATTGATAGAGATGAGCTAATCCTTTCTCGAGCAATCAATATTAGTCTCCTTGATAAAATACAATTTGTAGAAATCTTCTTTAAAATTGCAGGCAATTGGAAGAAGTATAGAATTTCAGATTTCAATCCAATTTTAGAATATAAAGACAAGTCTATTGTAGATCGCCTTTCTTTTCACTTAGAAGAGAGGGAGCAGGTGGACTTTGATCAAAGCTTTCGCATTGCAAGATGTTGCTGATTAGCCCATGAAGCTTACAAATTTAAGTAAGCTATGGTTTAATACTTCGACTTTAACAATGCAAAAGGAGACACTATGTCAGTTTACATACTATCGGGAGCGAGAACTCCTAGTGGAAGTTTTTTAGGATCATTATCTAGTGTACCAGCGCCTAAGCTTGGTGCTGCAGCTATTCAAGGTGCCGTGACTAAGGCAAATGTAGATGCTTCAAAAGTAGACGAAGTATTTATGGGTAATGTTATTACAGCTGGCGTAGGACAAGCTCCTGCAAGACAGGCCGCTCTCTTTGCTGAGCTACCAGAGTCTGTTCCTTGTACAACAGTTAATAAAGTTTGTGGTTCTGGGCTTAAGACAATTATTATGGGCGCTCAATCAATTAAGTGTGGTGACAACTCAGTAGTCGTTGCTGGTGGAATGGAGAATATGTCTTTGGCCCCTCACTTAATTATGAACTCTAGAACTGGAGTTTCAAAATTTGGTGGTGCAGAGATGAAAGATTCTATGCAGTGGGATGGACTATGGGACGTTTATTCAGACAGACCAATGGGGAATTGTGCTGAAGAGTGTGTTTCAAAATTCAACTTTACACGTGAACAACAAGATGAGTTTTCAATTGAGTCTTTTAAGAGAGCTCAAAATGCAGCTAATGAAGGAATCTTCAAAGAAGAGATTGTTCCAGTAACGATCAAAGGTAGAAAGGGAGACACTATTGTTTCTGAAGATGAGGGTCCATTCAAAGCAAACTTTGAAAAGATTCCTGCACTTCGTCCTGCGTTTGATAAGAATGGAACGATTACAGCGGCCAATGCCTCAACAATTAATGATGGTGCAGCAGCTGTGGTTTTAGGCGGAGAGGAATATAAAGATCAAGCAAAATTTAAGATTCTATCTTGGGCTTCTCATGCGCAGAATCCAACTTGGTTTACGACTGCTCCGGCAGGAGCAATGCAGAAGGCACTAGATAAGGCCGGACTAAAGATTGAAGACATAGAGTTATTTGAAATCAATGAAGCTTTTGCTGCAGTAACTATGGCGGCGATGGAAGAATTTAAAATTTCTAGAGATAAGGTAAATGTCTTTGGTGGTGGTGTGAGCCTAGGTCACCCAATTGGTTGTTCAGGAACGAGAATAGTGGTTACACTTATGAACGCTCTTGAAAAGAAGAATGCTAAATACGGTATGGCCGCAATTTGTATTGGTGGCGGAGAAGCACTAAGCTTAATAGTAGAAAGAATGTAAAATTAACGAGAGAGTTTTTAAATGAGTACGACAGCAGGGAAGCAGGTCGCAAAGAAATCAGGAATGAGAACATTTAAGGCGGGTGAGGCGATATTTGCGCAAAACGATCCCGCTGACTCTCTCTATATTATTCAAAAGGGTCAAATTAGACTTTATATTCCTAAGGGAAGAGGTTTTGTTGATCTCGCCATTCTAAGGGCCGGAGAAGTTATTGGTGAAATGGGATACTTCGACGAAAAGGCCAATCGTAGAAGCTGCTCTGCCGCAGCACTTGTTACGACAGAGGTTATTGAAATTTCCTATAATGCCTTTGGAAAAACGATGGCCGGCCTCAACCCATGGTTTAAGACTATCATTAACACTCTTGCAGATAGACTTAGAAAAACAAATACAAAAGTTAAAGAATTAGAAAGTAACTCTGTTGGGAGAAGTACAGACGGTGGTGTGGGTTCCTATGTCTTCTTTCATTCTACAGATATTATAAAGTTCCTTTCAACTTTCTATCTTATTTTAAAAACTCATGCTGAGCTAAAAGATAATAAGATGGAAATTCATATGAATAAGTTGAAGTTCTATATGTTCGACATCTATAACTTTTCAGAAGTAAAGTACGAAGAGTTTATGAGAATTTGCACTGACCTTAGTATGGTTGAAGTTGCAAATGATCCTGATGGTTTGCCAAAGCTTATTAGAGTCTCTAATGTGGATCAATTCAGACAGATGTTGGTATTTTTTAATACGCAACGTATGACCGAAGACGCAAAGAAGATAAAAATTTCTAAACGCTGTGAAATTCTTCTCGGTGCAATCCTAAGACAATTGGCCAAAGCTGGACTAGATAAAGAGAAAGGGCAGGCGAATATATCATCGATACTAAGTGACTTTAAAGAGCAAAAGGTTATGATTTCTGACGAAGATATTAGAGATGCTGTTACTTGTAAGCTCTGTGAAGACATCTTAGTTGGTGAAGGAAATCAACTTACTTCAGTTGTAAACTACTCAAAACTTAAAAAATTATATCCGTCTATTCGTATGATGAATGCCGTTAAGAAGGTTAATGACGAGAAGTCAGGAAATAACTAGAAGGAAAACCTTCTAGTTAATTTACTTGTCCTGTTGAGTGGTATGTAACATCACAAGTCTGACTATCTGTATAGACCACACTTGGATCAAGCTTCACAAAGTATCCCGATCTATTGACCGCAGGAGTTGCTTCAGAGAAGTCACTCGCAGATTTAATTCTAATATTCTTACTAGAGAAATATCTAGGAGAGCTTCCTGACTTTACTAAGCTCCATTTTGAGTTCGCAATTTTTACACCGTTTATCTTCACTTCGATACTACTCTCTAATGGTTGAGAGCTTAGGTGGCAATATCCATAGTAGGCGGCAGGAGCGTTATAAGTAACTCTTAAACAACTTGGAAAAATAACTTCACCTTCTCCAATAAGTTCAATCATATGTCCTGTATATGGCTCACCAAGGCTTGGATGATATCTCGTGTTCTTATTTACTTGTTTACCAATATAACTAAATTCATCACTCTCAAGTTGTGTACCATTATTTCTAAAGACTCTAATTGAACTAGGTTCAACTTCTACATTTGTCCCTGCAACTGGCCAGTAATTATATCTATGCTTGATCACTTGGTCTGCAATTACACTATTCACTTGATCAAAAATATTTGAAAACGAGCTGACAGATAAGTTTGTCCAATCGCTTTCACTATAGTTTTGAGAGATCGCAATATTTCGAGAGATCTTTCTGTAAGCAAAGCTTCCACTTGGAGTAATACTTAAAAATCTCATCATAGAAGCATTGAGTTTTGGAACTCCACTACAATTTGTAGAGTATGATGAATATGAGTTTCTATAGCTTCCGTTATAAGTCCCTCCCTTTAAGCAGAGGAGGTCGTGTGTGATACCGTTTCCAAGTTTTTCGGCTTCGTTCTTATTGGAACCATAATCATTTTGAACATAACTATCATCATCTTCATTTGAAAGAAGAACAACAATAGTATAAGCATTTGGTCTAAAGATTGAGTTGTTCATATTATTCTTAATAAGATCTCTTGCTCTTGCTCCACCTGCTTCAGCAGCTCCAGTTGCCAGTGGTAGACTCTCAATTACTGAGACAGCACTTGATTTTGAAATATGTGTCACTCCAGATGGTGTACTTCCAGCACGACTAAAGAAATATGTATTATTATTTCCTGAGCCAACTAGCGGAGCAATCATCACCTGATAGTCAAAGCGGTCAGAGATATAGTTAAGGGTATTATTTAATGCAGCTTTCTTATCTGGGTGAATATAATTTGTAGATGTTGAATTATCCCAGAGGAATAGCAAATCAACAGGTGGCCTAATCAATGTATGATCAGAGCAAACAAAGGTACTTCCTGTTTCAACAGGATTAGTCTGAACCGATGAGTTTTGCTTGCCAACTCCAAATTGTTCTTCGTTACAAGAAATAAAGAGTAGGGGTGCTAATAATATTAGTATCCATTTTCTATTATTTTTAATCATATTGACCTCAAAATAATTCTTATCTTTAGCTTATTCGGAGACTTTTTAAGAAAACTTGAGCGAAGATGTAGGGTTTGTTCATATTTTAGGAAAAAAATCCACCAATGACACAAGATTTCAATGAGTTAAAATTAAATAGTGTATTAATAAAATCTTCGGAGAATGAGAATGACGAGTTGGTATTATGTAGAAGGAAAGGACCGTGTTGGACCAGTTGATGAAGCTAAATTAGCAGAGCTTTTAAAGGGTGGAACGCTAGATTCTGAGAGCTATGTATGGACCAAGGGCTTTGATAATTGGAAGAAGTTTAACGAGGTCAGTGAACTTGAATATTTACTAAGTGAAGACGCTCCATCAGAAGTTGTTCAGAGTGACTTTGACTGGAATGGTGTTTCTAAGTCTGAAAAAATATTCATGATTAAAATTGGAATTGATAGAGGTTCGCAAGAGGTCGAATATGGGCCATATAATCTTGATGAATTATCACAGGCCTTTGCAGAGAAGAGAATTAATGAGAAGACATTAATCTATGTTCCTGGTCAAATGAAAGAGTGGATTTTCTTGGCCGACGTTCCTATCTATGAACAACTCTTTAATACAATGCCTCCTGTAATCGATGAAATAGACAGGAGAAAGAATCTAAGAAAACCTTTTGTTGCAAGAATGTTCTTTCATGATGAAGAAGAGTTCTTCGAAGGCGTTTGTCGCGATATTTCAGTAGGTGGTTTACAGATTCTTGTTTCAAACTTCCCTGGCAATGTTGGTGATGAAGTTTCGATGAATGTTCACCCTGATAATTCAGACTACTGTTTCACTGCCAAAGGTGAGATTGTAAGGTTACTAGACGGTGGTCAAGGATTCTCACTAAGATTTATGACTCTAAATGATGAAGCAAAGAGCTCAATAGAGAGTTATGTTAACAAAGGCTAGTGAGAAATTTAACTTTCTACAAGTTAACTCCTATAACTTAAAGTCTCACTCAAAGGGTGAGAGTCTCTATGTAAAAGAGTGGAAGAGTACTAAGAAGAGAGTTCTCCATCACTTCATTATTTTACATGATATTTGTGATCATCATGGAAGATATGAGCCGCTGGCCCAGTATCTATGGGAAAAATTCGAAGAACAGATTGATATAACTTTCATTGACCTCAAAGGGCATGGGTTAAGCTCTGGGACAAGATCCTATGTGAAGAACTTTGATGAGTATATTGAAGACTTACATTTAATTTTAAAAGATGATGAATCATTCGAAACAAAGAAAGTCTTAATAGGACAGGGGCTTGGTGGCTTGATTGCTCTATCCTACGTTCAAAAGTATGAGCAGATTGCCCGTGAACATATAAGTTCTATTGTTCTTAGTAATCCACTTCTTTATCTAAATATTGAAGTGCACGAGCTCTATGAGAGTATTTTAAAGAAAATTAATAAGTATGCTGGAAAAGTGAGGTTTCCTTATAAGATTAAGGGAAGTGACTTAAGTACAGATAGAGTTAGGATTGAAAGTTATAACTCTGACCCTCTAATTAATCACTATATGTCTATTTCACTAGTAGAAGAAATAGTAAAAAAGAGTAAGCAATTATTAGATTATTCTTACTTCTTAGATATGCCTCTATTGATGCTCCTTAGTAAACAAGACTTTCTTGTGAACTGGAGTAAGAGCTCACTCTTTATGAAAGGAATGCCTAAGAGTTTAGCAAGTGAGAGAGTTTATCCTCATTCTGCACACGATTTATTCAACGAAAAAAATAGAGACAAGGTCTTTAATGATATTTATAATTGGATAAGTGATATCCATAGGTAAAATATGAAAAAAATAATTCTACTTCTAACATTTCTCATTACATCATGTTCATTAACTGGACGAAATCTTGTTCAGGAAAATGAATTTGAATTGGCCGGTGGTTCAAAGGGAGAGAAAGTTTGGAAGGATGAATTAAAGATGAAAAGAATTTCTTGGTATCAAGAAATGACTATGGTTTTTGATGTACTAATGGGGGAGGTCACTGAAAGTTCTCCTTTCTATAATTGGTTTTCAACTTCAGAGAAAGTTTCTCTTAAAAGGTGTGAGAAGAGCTACTTAGCAATTTATTACTCTAGTGCCAGTGAAGTGATTTCAAAAAAGAGTTTCTTAAAGCAAGCAAAAGCGCAGGGCTATGATCAATTTATTCTCAATGACTTTACAAGTGCTTTGAAGTTACATCCTCAATATATTGCCAATTCATTCCAACTTTATGATGTTGCTATTCTTTGTTCAACTTCGAGTTTGAATTCTCCTCTTAAAGTAGAATTCCCTAATTTCTCGACAATTTCTTTTTAGGTTAATTGACCTATTTTAGGCTTAACTTATTGTAATTATTCTCTTTGTTGAGAGAGACTCTTTTGGTGTTTCAGACATCTTTTTCCTCAAGAATTTATGTGAGAGTCCGATATAGTATTTGAAAAATAGTATAATACATTGGCTATTATAAGGTTTATATTGTGGATAGAGAAAGATTTGGACGTTATTTAATTTTAGATCACCTCATTGATGGAGGGATGGCAAAGATTTGTAGGGCGCGTTTCCTTGGGGAGCAGGCCGATAAAGTCGTTGCGATCAAGATGGTTCAGCCACAGTTTTCTAAAGATGAAAACTTTAGAATAATGTTTATGGACGAAATTAAAACTACTTTCGGATTATTGCATCCAAATATTGTCCAAACATATGACTATGGTATGCATCAAGATCAACTCTTTGTTGCAATGGAATATTGTGATGGTCGAAACCTTAAAGAGTATTTAGATAAGTTAAAAGAAAGAAAGTTTGTATTTCCTGTAGAAATTTCGGTTTATATCATTACTCAGGTTTGTCAGGGGCTTCACTATGCTCACACATTAACTGATAAACTTACAGGTAAAGATTTACAGATTATCCATAGAGATATTTCTCCCCATAACATAATGTTGACCTTTGATGGCGCCATTAAGGTAATTGACTTTGGTATTGCAAAGACTGAAACCAATTCAGAGGCAACTCAAGCGGGGACAATTAAAGGGAAGCTTTCTTATCTTGCACCAGAGTATCTTGAAGGTCATGAACTTGATCCAAGGTATGATGAATTTGCTGTGGGGATTACTCTATGGGAAATGCTATGCTCAAGAAAGTTATTTAAGGCATCTAATGATCTAGCTGTACTTAAGAAGATTCAGGAATGTAAAATACCTGCACCTTCTACTATCAATCCAAACGTTCCTAAAGAGTTGGATGAGATCGTTATGAAGGCCCTTCATAAAGATAGAAATAAGAGATATGAAAACTTAGATCAGCTAAATAGGGCACTTATTAAGTTCCTATTCTCAACTTATCCTGATTTTAACTCTTCAGATTTAGGTTTCTTTGCAAAAGAGCTTTTTAAAGAAGAGATAAAAAAAGATAGAGAGAAGTTATTTGAGTATGGAAAAATTGATCTAAAGCCATACTTAGATGATCTTAAAAGAGAGCAAAGTGGTGGTGGAGCAGCTCCTGCGGAGAGTAGTTCTGGAGAAGCGGCACCTGCAGCTAAGGCTCCGGCTGAGAGGAAAGAGCAAGTTCTTGACTTTGGTTTTGAAGAAGAAGAACCGGCTACAAAAACAAGAACAAGGGCAAGAAGAGGACAGACGAAGTCTAAGGTTGATATTGATGAAAAATTTGGACACCTGAATGATGGAACTCAGGAGCTTTCAATTGGTGCATCTAAAACACGTACTACCAGAAGACCTATGGAAGGTACGAAACGTATATCTAAGCCAGATCTTACTAAAACAAAGAGAACTGGAACAAAGACTAACGTTAGAAAGGTAAAGAAGAAAAAGAAAGAAAGTGGATTACTTACAAAGGTTGCATCTATTGCAGTTCTCGGAGCTGGTCTATACTTTGGATATACAAATATGGGAATGGTGAAAGAGCTTGTTGGATTAGAAGTTCATTCTGATACAGCAGTTCACACTCAAACACAAAGAGTTCCATCTTCTGATATTGAAAGTGAAGCAGTTTCAAATGTAATTAGAGAGAGTGCTGGAGAAGCAACGATTACTCTTAAAGGCTTTAATAAGCATAAGCAACATGTCTTTGTTGATGGTAAGCAGACGAAAGTAGATTTCTTGAACTCGTTTAAAGTTACTACAGGAAAGGTTCACTGGATTAGAATAGAGACTTCAGGTCGAGAGCATTTTATTAAGAAAATCTCTCCTGCTGATGGAGATAATGAGAACATTGAAGTTACAGAAACAAACTATCAGCCTTACGGATATTTAAGAATGTCTAGAAATTGTGCTCGCGGCAGTATTAGTTTTAATATGTTTGGTGAACCAAGAGAAGAATCTCTACCATTTAGAGGTAAGAGGGGAATTCCTTTTCCAATCAGTACTAAGAAGTCTGAAAGTGGAGAGCCAACAGCTCATAGTATTTACTTTAAGATGGGTAAACAAAATATCGAAAGAAAGATTGATTTTGAGCTAACAGAAGATTCATTTGTTGATTTCTGTGAGCTCATACTCTAGAAAAACCTTTGAACGGCCTCATAGTAAATCAAGGCCCCATTAATAATTAACATTAATAGTACGATTCCATAGCTTATAAAATTATAGGCTGTGGAGTTAGTATATTCTCCCATTACATCAGGGTCATTACACAGGTTGATAATAAATAGTAAGATAATAGGAATAAGTACACCATTTATAACCTGTGTCCAAATGAGTATATTGAATAAATCAATTCCTGGAATAAGTATCATCGCTGCTGCAATGAGAATAAGTAGAGTAAAGATCGTAAAAAAGTTTGGTGCTTCCTTGAAAGTCTTATCTACTCCTGACTCCCATCCCATTCCTTCACAGACATAGTAGCTAGTTGCAAGGGGAAGAAGAGCTGCTGAAAAGATAGAAGCATTAAAGAGGCCAATACCAAAGAGAATACTGGAGTATTTACCAGCTAGAGGCTCTAAGGCCCTTGCCGCATCAGCGGCAGTGTTGATCTGAACTCCTGCACTATGAATTGTTACCGCACAACAAATGATGATAAATATAGTAACCATCACCATAAATAAACAACCAACAATAACGTCTAGTTTTGAGTGCCATAAGTGCTTAGTCGAAATTCCTTTTTCAACTACAGCTGATTGAATATAGAATTGCATCCAAGGTGTAATGGAAGTTCCAACAAGGCCGACAATTAACGGCATATTCTCTGATGTAAGAACATCAAAGTCGGGAATGAAGGTTGCTTTGGCGACCTCTCCCCAGTCTGGACCAATAATAAATCCAGAGACAATATATGAAAGATAGACAGCACAGCCAGCAATAAAAATTCTCTCAACTGTTTTGTAATTTCCTTTTGTAATTAAGAGCCATACAAAGAGGGAACACAGTGGAACAGAGATATATTTGGATATTCCAAAAATCTCTCCAGCAGAAGCGATCCCAGCAAATTCGGCCATGGTATTACCAAGATCTGCAAAAATTAAAAGGAATAAAGAATAAAAGGTAACCTTGAGTCCGAACTTTTCTCTAATGAGATCGGCGAGACCCTTTCCAGAGGCAATTCCCATTCGAGCAGACATCTCTTGCACCATTATGAGAGCGACAGTAATAGGCATTAAGGTCCAAAGAAGTTTAAATCCCGTCTTAGCACCAACGAGAGAGTAGGTTGCAATACCACCAGCATCATTATCAATATTAGCGGTGATAATACCTGGTCCAACTATACTGAGTAATATTAATAGCTTTGTATAAAATGAAGGAGAACCTTTCTTTTCGACTTTATCGCTCATTTAATAACCAAGGTAGTAAGTCATCAATCGAAATCATTCCAAGAAGTTCATTCGATTCATCGATAACAGGAGTGTAGATTAAATTATACTTACTCATAAAGCTGGCCACTTCTTTCCAGTGAGCGTCAGGCTTGAGTGTTTTTATATCTTTTGTATTCATGATCTCACCAACTTGAATATTTTCTTTCTGAGTGATGAGTTGCCTAAGAGAGCAGTGGCCAATAAGTTTATGGTCAGAGTCTACAACATAAATAGCGTAAACAGTCTCAAGGTCTTCATGTTCTTCTTGAATTTTCTCTAAAATATCTACCTTAGTATCGTTCTTATTTACGTAGAGATACTCCGTGGACATAAGGCCACCAGCGGTATTTTCTTGATAAACGAGTAGCTCTTGAATTTCTTCAAGAATTTCATCATCTTCAATTCTTGAAATAATATCTTCGGCCCTCTGTCCACCGATCTCATTTAAAATATCGGCAGCGTCATCTGTATCCATTTCTTCAATGATATCAGCAGCTCTTTCAGGGTCTTCATTTTTTAAGAGTGTTGCCTGGAGTTCATCATCAACTTCAGATAAAGTTTCAGCAGCTGTCTTAGCATCGAGATTGTTGAAAATAATTTCTCTACCATGGCTATCTAGATCTTCTAAGATATCAGCTAAATCAGCAGGGTGGAGCTCTTTTATATCTTCATTAGATAAATTTAATTTTACAGAAGACTGAATACTCTTGTTTGGAATAGCGTGTACATACTTCCAATTGATGAGAGTCTCGCTTGAGAGATATTTAGACTTAGGTCTAACCATTCCTACAATTTTATCGATTGCTGGCTCATAGCCAAGTCTTCTCATCATTGAACGCAGTCCTATTGCTGCATGAGTGACTCTTAAATTACTTCCAGCTTTAATCATTTGAATATCATTTACTCTTACAACTTTCTTTCCAGCTGTATCGACAATTTGTCTATCCAATACAATTTTACCTAATGGGGGATACTCTACAGTATCTCCTATGAATTGATTGGCGAGAATTGGTGTAATGACTTTATTAGTAGTTGCTTTTGGATAAGTTCTACTTCTTCCGTGAAAGCTATTATTCTTAACAATGATTTTCTTATGTGAGTATTCAATAATATCATTCCATGAAATATAAAATGATTGACCTGATCTTTTAAATTGAACCGCTAGGACAAGAGGGTAGACCTCTTCATAATCTACAAAGAAGTCACAAAGCTTTCCAAGCTTAACTCCATCCTCATTTACAATCTTTGTTCCAAGAGCATTAGAGAAGTGAATCTGAATGTCATAGAAATTCTTAAATATACTCATTAGTCTTCACGCTCTTCGTTTCTCTTGCTTTGTTTGAAAATATTATTCTTTCTCATGTTGAGAAGTCTAAGAATTTCTGAAGCTGTCTCTTCAATTGCTTTATCTGTGACATTAAAAATAGGCCATCTCTTATTTTCACTAAAGAGGTCATTCGCCCATTCAAGCTCTTCAATGACTTTACTTTGTTCGGCGTAGTCACCAGTATGATTAGAAGCTCCAAGTGTTGTTAATCTCTTTCTTCTAATTTCCAATAAGGCATCGGGATTAATTGTTAATGCGAATATTTTTCTCTGATCAATTTGAAAAAGAGATTCAGGAATTTCCGTTCCTTTTATGAGAGGAACATTAACAACTTTGACTCCGTGTTGACTTAAATAGACTGAGAGGGGAGTTTTACCGGTTCTCGAAATTCCAATAAGAACAACATCAGCAAGGCTTAAAGTTTCTAAATTTCTTCCGTCGTCATGATTAAGAGTGAATTCCATGGCGGCCACTCTCTTAAAGTAGTCATCATTAACTGCATGAAGTAGACCTGGTTCTGATTTAGGCTCTTGTTCAAAGTAATTGGAAAAAGCAGTCAAGGCATGCCCGATAAGATCTAGTGCTCTAACGTGACGATTTCTAGCTACATCGCCAATATAATCTCTAAGCTCACTTGTTACAATGGTATAGATAATTAAATCGTGATGAATTGCTGCTTCTGTAAAAATTGCGTCTACTTGCTCTGTCGTTCTAACATTTTTAAAACGAGTAAAGTAAACTTCTCGATCTGGAAATTGAGTCATAATCGCTCTGGAGATCGCTGTTGCGGTCTCTCCCGTTCCATCGGAGATAATAATTATTTTTAACTTTCTTGGAAGAGATGCCATAAAAATTCCTTTGCTTAATTTTAGCAAATTTAATGGTTTAACAAAGGATTGAGAAAAAAAATCCTACTCTTCTTTTATCGCTGAAAGGGTGTGGTTGACTATTTTATTCTTGTCATCGATGGGGTGAAAAGTTGCTTTGGGGGTGACCTTTTTAAAGAAGGTTCGTTGAGACTTAGCTAGCTGTCTTGTGGATATGGCAATGCGCTCAATATAGTCTTGTTCGGAGTCAAATTCTCCATTAATAAATTGTATTGTCTCTTTGTAGCCAATTGAGCCAAGAGGCTTTTCACTTCCGTCAAAGCCAGATGCCAGAAGGTTTTTAACTTCTGCTACAAGTCCATTGGCGACCATCTCTTCGGTTCTCTTTAGAATAATCTTCCAATGCTCTTCCTTAGGAAGATCTAGATATATGTGGATGATATCAAAGTCTTTTAGTCGATTTATAGTAAAATCATAAGGATTATTCTCATCACTCTTTTGTTTCTGTTGGCTAATGGGCTCACCAGTCGCCATAAGGTGCTCATAGGCCCTAATATTTCTGTAGTGGTCATTTTCGTGAAGCTGATTAAAAGAAGCAGGGTCTCTCTTTTCTAAGATTTCTCTAATGAAATGAATTCCTCTCTCTTTATATTCTTTATCTATTTTATCTCTGAGATCCTCAGAGATAGGGTTAGAGTCATACATTCCCTTTACGAATGCACGAATGTAAAAAGCGGAGCCTCCAACAAAAATAGGGATTTTATTCTCACTTACTAGCTTTGAAAGTGTACTATCGGCGCGAGAGAGGAAGTCGGATGCATTTAGCGGGCTACTTGCACTGACTATATCCACTAAATGATGCTCAAAAGTTTCGAGTTCTTCTTTAGATGGTTTGGCAGTTCCAATACTGAGTTCTTTATAAAAGAGAAGTGAGTCAAAGTTAACAATTGCTGAGTCTAGTCCTTCTTGCTTGAGGGCATGGGAGAGCAACATACTTGTAGAGGTCTTTCCTGAGGCAGTAGGTCCTGAAATGATAATGATTTTATTTTTCTTTGTACTCATTTAAATAGCTTTTCCAAAGCTTCATTGTCTAAGTTAACAATGGCCTTTGAGTTAAGGGCCTGTGCTAATGTATATCGTTGTAATATATAATTAATCGCATAGTCACTTAAAAAGAATTGAGAGGGATTAAAATCTTTTATAGTTTCGTTAAGTACTTTTTCAAAATTATCTGGATTCAACGAACTTTGTTGAAATATAGTGAGAATATCACTTAGAACTTCTCTAATATTGAATGAGTCAAAGCAGTTAGGGATTGTTCTTAGAGCGTAGGTAGATTCATCAAGCTTATCTAGTTCTAGTCCTAACGTTTTTAAAAAGTTGGCAAGCTTATCTATTCCCTGGTGTAGTTGGAAGGGCTCACTAATTAAAAGAGGAGTTGTCTTAGCTTCATCATAAGGGTAGTTCTCTTTCCAATTATCTATCCAGTATTGAATAAAGAGAGCAAAAGAATCGATCATGAACTTCTTAGAGTTTTCATCCGTTAGAAGTAGGTATCGCTCATTTAATCTACTCAAGAAAGTCGCGCTCTCTGTGTTAGATAATGTGGGTAGTACACGAGAACTTGGCCCATATGAAACTGGATGATTACTTTGTTCGCTATAAGTACTAAATGGACTTTGAGAGAACATTTGAACACTTTGCTCTTTTGCTTGGTCTCTATTAAAGAGTTCATTTTGTGGAGCGACTTCTTCTTTGAAATTCTCTTCTATAAACTTCTTTATACTGGCTGAAACTAGAGAGAATACAATATTTGCTTTGAAAAATTTAACTTGCGTCTTATTAGGATGAACATTCACATCGACTTGAGTAGGGGGAACATTGAGCATCACGCAGTAGTGACCAGTTTCTCCAAATGGCCAAACTTTTTCCATCGTTCGAAGAATGGATTGATGGATTTGTCTATCTGTGAAGAGTCTGCCATTTACAAAAAGATACTGGGACTTTCCAGCATTTCCTTTGCTCGTATGAGCAGAAGCAAAACCTCTTACACTATGTCCTTCGTATTCCCCTTCAAATTCGTAGAGCTCCTTATTAGGAGAATTCTTTGGAAGAATGATTTCTCTTATACGATCAGCTAGTCGAGTGTCTTCAACAGGTTTAAAAATATTCTTATCTTTATCATCCCATTTCACAGAGAATTGAACTTTAGGATTGGTAAGAATGAAAGCATTGATCACTCTCTTTATCGCGTTCTTCTCACTAGTTTTTGATTTGATAAATTTCAATCTAGCGGGAGTATTAAAGAATAAGTCTTTTATAAAAATAGATGTTCCCTGCTTGCGAGAGGCTAGAGGTGTATGGGACATTTCCTTGGCGCCATGAATGACAATCTTTCCACCCTGTTCTGGATTATCTATAGGTGTAGATGAGCATGTAATCCTAGAGATTGCGGCCATGGAAGCAAGGGCCTCACCTCTAAAGCCAAAGCTATAGAGGTTGTATATATCTTCAAATCTTTCAATCTTTGAAGTTGCGTGTCTACAAAATGCGTAGGGGAGGTCTTCAAATAGAATTCCGTCTCCATTATCTTCGATGGAAATAAGCTCTAGTCCATTTTCAATTATTGAAATTTTAATATTCGTAGAGTTTGCATCGAGAGAGTTTTCTAGGAGTTCTTTAACAAGAGAGGCCGGTCTTTCAATTACTTCACCGGCCTTGATTTGATCTATTAAATGCTCTGGTAAGAGATTTATCTTATGCTGTTTTTCTTCTAAACTCATTGTGCTCGATAGAAGTTCACTTGATTTCTTCCACCTTCTTTTGACTTATAAACAGATTCATCTGCTCTCTTAAAGAGTTCTGTACCTGAAGTCACACCTTGACGGTAGTCGGCCACTCCGATTGAAGCAGTAACTGGAAGAATCTTTCCTTCATAGTTAAAGTCATGGTCTTGAACTAGCTTTCTAAGTCTTTCTGCAATTTCAAAAGACTGCTTTAAGTTAGTCTTTGGAAGTAAGATTACAAATTCCTCTCCACCATATCTAGCGAAGACATCATTATCTCTAACTCCGCCACCTCTGATAACATCAGCTAATTCTTTTAATACAAAGTCTCCAGCATCGTGACCATAGTTATCATTTAATGATTTAAAGTGGTCTAGGTCAAAGAGAATGAGTGATAGAGGATCACCTGTAACTTTTGACTTCTTAACTTCTAGTTCGATTCTATTGTTGAAGTATGTCTTATTATAACAACCTGTATGTCCATCAGTATTGGCTTCCATACTAAGCTTGTCATAAGTTAGTCTCTCAGGATCTCCCTTAGGAAGAAACTTAAGGGCCATACTACCAAGCTTGATCATGTCACCTTTGTTTAAGGCAACTGAACCTTCGATTTTCTTATTATTTAAAAAGGTACCATTCTTAGAACCAGTATCTTCAACCGACCAATTATCATCACCTTGATTTACAACTTTAAAATGGTGTCTAGAAATTCCATTAAACTCTAGAGGAATGCTATTATCAGCATTTCTTCCACAGGTAATTTCATTTTGATCTAGATCAAAAATTGTTCCATTCAAATCTCCACCAACTACCAATAGGGCGGCTGGCTTTTGTTGTGCTTCATTCTCTGCTGAAGCAAGTGCTGCTTTAATGTCGGTTAGTACAACTGTAGAATCGTCACTCATTTTTATACCTTTCTTCTTATCAATATCTGAAAAAATAATGAATTTATATGTAGTTAACTAAACTCAATTCTAGCCCCAAGGGCCATTTTATACAACTGCTTACATAACTTCCTAGTTAATTTTTAATCTAGAAGCCTTTGGCCAATTTCTCGTAAGCGTACACCTTTCCAAGTTCAACACCTGGCTGATCAAATGGATTAACATTTAAGTAATGCCCCATTAAAGCAGTCAAGCTTTCAAAAAAGATTATTAATTCACCCATAGCTTCGGCGTTATTTTCAATAATCTTGAAGTGAATATGTGGACGGCCATTTTCTTTTAAGGCCTTTATCGTACCATAAAGCTCGGCCTTCATGAGGTCTGCTAGTGTATGGGAAGATAACTTATTGAATGATGGATAATCTAAATTGGAGTTGAGTGAGAAATCACAAGAAAATTTCTCGACTTCCAATAAAAGAAGGCACTTATCTAGTGGTCCTTCCATAAAGAGCTGCATCTGTGAATGTTGATCTGTAGCTCCATACCCTGGAATAGGAGTGAGCCCAGTAAAGACTTCTTCTCCATCATTGTCTAATCTCTTGCCTAAACTTTCGGCCCATAATTGTGTAAACCAAAAACAAAAGTCTCTAAGTTTAGAAGAGTAAGGCATGAAGACCGTTTGAGTGATATCAAAGTTTTTTAAGTCATAGAGAAATGAACAAGTATTGAGGAGTTCATTATTTAAAACGTCTTCACTTAGACAATTCTCTCGAGATTTGCTCGCACCATCTAAAAGCTGATAAATATCAATATCAGCAAATAGGGCAGGAAAGAGGCCAACAGGAGTGAGAACACTAAATCTTCCACCGATATCTGAAGGAATCTCTAATGTTGTTATTTTGAGTTCTGTAGCAAGATCTAGAAGAATGCTCTTCTTAGGGTCGGTTGCAAAAATAAATTTCTTACTCCACTCTTCCTGATTAAGTCCCTTGTCTTCAAGCCAATTTATAATGAGGGCCATGGCCGCGGTCATTTCAGCTGTTCCCCCTGACTTTGAAACAAAGTAGAAGATTGAATCATTTGGATCAAGACCTTTTAATTGGTCAGCAATTCTCTCGGGATCTATATTGTTGATGAACTCAAAACGAGTATCACTCTTTCCAAGAGCAGTGATAAGCATTTCAGGACCAAGAGAACTTCCTCCTATTCCAACGTGAATAAAGTTCTTTGCACCCTTATACTTCTCATAAACTTCTTCACATGCCTTAGCGTATTTCTGGGTTTGCGGAAGATCAAAGAATCCAATTGCTGGATCTGCGATGATTTTCTTAAACTCTGATAGCTTCTCTCGTAGGAAATCTTCACTAAAGAGATCTTCATCTCTGGCGATAGGACTTGTTAATTCAATATTCATTGAGCATATTCCTTTTTTAGACATCTACCTATGACGACTTTTTGGATTTGGTTTGTACCCTCTACAATTTGGAGTACTTTAGCGTCTCTCATAAAACGCTCTACTGGGTATTCACTTGTATAACCAACTCCGCCTAAGACTTGAACAGCGTCAGTTGTAACTTTCATTGCCGTATCTGTGGCCTTAAGTTTTGCCATACATGCAACTTTTTGATTCTTGATTCCATTATCAAAATTTCTAGCGGCTTCCTCAACCAGTAGACGAGAGCACTCAACTTCTGTCGCCATGTCTGTCATCATAAATTGTAAACCTTGGAAGTCGAAGATTGCTTGGTTAAATTGCTTTCTATCAAGAGCATACTTAACAGCTTCGTCGAGGGCCCTTTGGGCAAGACCTACGGCAATAGATCCAATTGTAATTCTTCCTCTATCAAGAGCGCTAAGTGCGATCTTAAATCCCATACCTTCTGTTTGCAAAAGATCTTCTTCTGGAACAAAACAATTTTCAAAAACTAATTCGCGAGTAGGGGAAACTTTCCACCCCATTTTATTTTCTTTCTTTCCGTATGAGAAACCTTCGGCTCCATCTCTTACGATGAAAGCAGAAATTCCTTTATGACCTTCCTCTCCAGTTCTTGCCATTACAATATAAGTTTTGGCAATACCACCAGAAGTGATCCACATCTTTGTACCATTTAAAATGTATCCACCTTCAACTTTCTTTGCTGTTGTTTTTAGTGCAGCAGCGTCTGATCCTGAGTGTGATTCCGAGAGTGCGAATGCCGCGATTTCTTCACCACTTGTTAGGGCCGGAAGATATTTTTTCTTTTGCTCTTCATTACCAAACTCAGCGAGAATTGATTGAGACATTGTAGAAACTGAAAGAGTGACAGCATAAGATACAGATGACTTCGCAAGTTCACTTAAGACAACACAAAGGTCTTGGTAACTAAGTCCAGCACCTCCGTACTCTTCGGGAATTGTAACTCCTGCAACACCTAGTTCTCCAATTTGATTGTAGATGTCCATTCTAAAGTTTTCATTACTATCGTCTTCCTCCATATGAGGTTCAATTTTATCAAGACAAAATCTCTTGAGTTGATTTGATAATTCGACTTGTAATTCACTTAACACGTAAGTTCTCCCGACTAGATTTGCATTTTAAGATAGAGGGCATACTAGCAAAAAACTCAATGATTTAGCAATATTAGGAGTGAATAGCACTAAGCAGAAAACCTAGTTCTAGTAACTTATACTATTGGCAGTGTGCGCACTGCAGTTTATAGTACAAAAATTATGAAAGTCGTATTTAAAGCACATGAAGAAAAGTTAGAAATTAATGATAAGAACTTTGATCATCACACTATGAGATCCATTGTAGAGGACTCTCTAAATGATCAAAGAAAAGAGTTAATTGAGAGAATTTTAGACCAGAGGATTTCAGGTTTAAGTGTGATTTTGGAGAGCTTGGGAGATCTTGGAAACCTGCAAGCTATCTCGAGAACTTGTGATAACTTCGGTGTTCAAAAATTAGAAATCATTGAAACAAAAGGTCCAATGAAGTGGACTAATAGAACATCTCAAGGGGCCCACAAGTGGGTCACAATGCAGAAGTGGTATGAAACGAAAGACTGCTTACAATATTTCAAAGATAGAGGAGTACAAATTGTCTCAACTGCTTTTAGTGATAAGGCGATTCCTTATACTGAAGTAGATTTTACTAAACCCACCGCTCTTTTAATGGGGAATGAGTCTTTTGGAATTTCTGAAGTTGCAAGAGAGATGAGTGATGTAGAGTGTATTATTCCAAGCTATGGTTATTCTCAATCTCTAAACGTCTCCGTGGCCGCGGCAATAGTGATAGAGCATGCTACTAGTCAAATACGAAAGGCTCACCAAGGTGGAGGAGATTTTAATGAAGAGCAAAGGGAGTTCTTTAAGAGTTTCTTTTACTTTCAGGCGAATCAATACTCAAGGGCGTTAATGAGAGAACACTTCAAAAAAAAGGCCCTGTAGTCAGGGCCCTTTGATTTAATTAGCTGTTTTACTAAGAGAGAGTAGCTCTTTTGCGATGATCATAATCATAACTTCATTAGTTCCAGCACCAATTTCGTTAAGTTTATTATCCCTCATCATTCTTTCAACAGGGAACTCTCTTGAGTAACCATAACCACCGTGAAGCTGAATAGCATCCAGGGCAATCTTTGTGGCCATCTTTGGGATCTGAAGCTTAACTTGCGCGGCAACCATTGGTCCCTTCTTCCCATCATCATATTCTTTAGCAACAGTGTAGAGGAATCTTCTCATCATCTCTGTTTCAGTTGCCATTTCTGCAATCATTTTTTGGATCATTTGGTAGTTACCTAGGCTCTTACCAAATTGCTCTCTTTCTCCTGCATACTTAACACATTGATCAACACAGGCCTGAGCAATACCAAGAGAGATACCCGCAATAGTAATTCTCTCTAGCTCAAGGTTCTTCATCATGTGATAAATAGAGTCACCTTCGTTTCCAACAAGAGCACTGTGAGGAACTTTACAGTTATCAAAAACAAGCTCGCCCGTAGGGGAAGCTCTCATACCCATTTTATGAATTGGCTTTCCTATTGAAAAACCTTCAGCGCCTTTTTCTACAATGAAAGTTGAAAGGTTCTTTCTCTCTTTCCCTGTTCTTGTGTAAACATACGCAACGTCTGCATACTCTGCGTTTGTGATCCACATCTTAGTACCGTTTAAAAGATAGTGATCATCCTTCTTTTCCGCTTTTGTTTGAATACCAACTGCATCGGAACCATACTCAGGCTCACTCATTCCCATACAACCGATATGTTCACCGGAGATGAGCTTTGGAAGATATTTTTCTTTTTGCTCTTCAGAAGCATTGTTTTGAATATTGTTTACGCAAAGAATAGAGTGGGCGAGGTAACTTAGTGTTGATGATGCACAAGCTTTTCCAAACTCTTCCATGACTATTGTTGCTGCGACAGCACCCATTCCAGCACCACCGTACTTTGGATCGGCAGTAATACCAAGAACTCCAAGTTCTCCCATTTTTCTAAAGGCTTCAATGTTGAAGCTTTCTTCTGTATCGTGCTTCTCTGCTACAGGAGCAAGTTCTCTGCGAGCAAAGTCAGCGCATAATTCTTTTATCTGTTTTTCTTCTTCAGTAAAAAACCACATGAGTAATCCTTTTGATCTAAGGTCTATTTATTGAGTGTCTTCAATGACTTATTGTGAATTTGACGCAACTTTTATACCAAAGCAGATAAAACTCTGACAAGTTTTGTAGCCTTGCCCAAATTCTATATAAAAGATGCTTTACATCATTTTAAACAAATTGATAGAATTTTAAGGGTTTAAGGAAAAATCATGGAAGATATTAGCACAGACACGAGGTATTCATTGAGTCTAACGACACCTGTGACTAGAGATGCGGACGCAGTATTTCCTGGTGAGAATTGGTTTCTCTACTGGAAGACTTCGTCATCACTTTGGAAAACTAAATTAGAAGAATTTAGTAAGAGTGATAAAGTTTTGGTACCAGTCAATTGGTCATTTCACTCCGACACTGGGGATAGTTACGATTTTGCGGAATCAAAGCCGGAAACAGATTTAAAGAAATTATTCGATATAGCATGTGAAATAGGTAAAGAGTTAATCTTTCTTATGCCACTAACTCCCGTTCCATTCTTGGCCAATGGTGGAGTGCCGCATTTACTGGCGCGCTCAATTGCTCTTAATAAAGAGGGGATGGCCTATGGAATAATTGATAACGAAGAAAATATCAATAAGCTCTACTCCTTTTATGACCCAAGAGTTTTTCAAGCCTACTCTAAATTTTGCCACAGGTTTGGGCAGTATATTTCAAAGAGCGGAATCTCTTCTGATGTATATGGATATATTTGCGGAAACTTAGAAAATGATGAGTTCGTAAGTTACTTGGATGATTCATCCAAAGTTTTCGAGCAAGCATTCAGTCGCTTTCTTAAGGCGAGAGCATTAAAAGAGAGCAATGAATTTGCGGGAATAAACTCGATTGAAGAAGAAGTAATTGTTAAGAGAGAGTTTACTGAAACGATTACTTCTCTCTATTTGGAATCTCTTTCTGAGGGCGTTGGTGCAAATTGGGAAGGTGTTCTAAAATTTGCCTTTCTTGGCGGTTCATTAGAGGACCTCTTGAGTCGAATGAGTGCGAATGATTTAAACTCTAAGTACTCTAACGATATTTCAAAATGTCTTTCTAAGGGTGTGATCCCTTCTTCAATTCTTCTTCCTTTTAGAAAGAAGAAAGGTGTTCTGGGGAGGCAGTTGAGCGAAGTTGTTGAGGCAACTTATCTTAATCAAAAAATTTCTGAAGACGATATATATGAAAGTGAGGGAGTTCAATTTAGAACTCTTAATATATTTAACTTAGTTCGTTTTGAGGAAGGCTCTAAGATTTGGAGTGGGTTGGGATTAGTAGAATCTCTCAATGACGAATTCTATAGCTGTTTCTCTTATCTTGAGAAAGAC